>DRBO01000005.1 GCA_011039385.1 Chloroflexota bacterium
AATTACATATGCTCTTCCAGGAAGGTTACTGCGTCACCCACAGTAGTGATCTTCTGCGCATCCTCATCAGATATCTCTCCCCCAAACTCATCCTCAAATTCCATGATCAGCTCAACTAGGTCGAGGGAATCTGCTTCCAGATCCTCCCTGAATCGGGCTTCCTTGGTGATTTTTGCGGGATCAACTGCCAGCAGATCCACAATGATATTCTTTACCTGTTCAAATGTATCAGCCATGATCACTCCTCCTAGACTCCAAATTCGCCATATTTATGATATCTTAATAAACGAAAAACTTGGGATTTGGTTTCGCTCCTCGGTTGGATTTATTGTAACCGCCGGGGGAGTCTTGTCAAGGCTGGCCTCAGGCCGGTTGGGAGCTTGTTGACACCCTGCGGGGGGACTGTTACTATACCAAAACACAAGGAAAACCATGGCTAAAAAGATCTCTTCCACCAGCTCCAGGAAATCAGACCATATCCGCATCAATTTAACAGAAGAGGTGCGATCCGGCATTTCCACAGGCTTGGAAGACTATTCCTTCCCCCACCAGGCCCTTCCAGAACTGGACCTGGGAGAAATCCGCCTGGATTTAAGGCTGTTCGGGAAAAAGATCACTGCGCCCGTGTTTATCTCCTCCATGACCGGGGGCACAAACAAGGCAGGTAAGATCAACCAAATCCTGGCCGAAGCCGCCCAGGCAGCTGGCATACCCATGGGTGTGGGCTCCCAACGGGCCGCCCTGGAAGAGGCCAGCCTGGCTGAGAGTTTCAAGGTCAGAAAGGCTGCCCCGGACATCCTGCTCTTTGCTAATCTGGGCGCCGTGCAACTCAACTACGGGGTAACGGCAGTCGACTGTCAGCGGGTTGTGGAGATGATCGAGGCAGACGCCCTGATCCTGCACCTCAACCCCCTCCAGGAAGCGGTCATGGCAGAAGGCAACACGAACTTTGCCGGCTTGATCGCCAAGATTGAGGAAGTCTGTAAAACCCTGTCTGTTCCCGTGATAGCCAAGGAAGTTGGCTGGGGGATCTCCCGGAATGCAGCCATAATGCTGCGCGATGCCGGGATTTCCGCCATTGACGTGGCTGGGGCTGGCGGCACCTCCTGGACAGAAGTGGAAATACACCGGTCTGAAACAGCTATCCAACGTCAGGTTGCTTCCTCTTTTGGGGATTGGGGGATTCCCACCGCGGAAAGCATTCAGATCGTCCATCAGGCTGCCCCCGATATCCCGATTTTCGCCTCCGGGGGAATACGCAACGGAGTTGAGATCGCCAAAACAATCGCCCTGGGAGCAACCCTGGCCGGCCTGGCTGGCCCTTTCCTCAAGGCGGCTGACGAATCCCCGCAAGCCGTCCTCCAGGTGATTGACAGGCTAACCCGTGAAATTCAGATCTCCATGTTTGCCTCTGGAGCGAAGGATCTGCGCTCTTTAGGGAAAATACACCTTCTCAAAGGTTAATCCCATGACGGACTTGTCTGCAATCACCTCTTTTACGCGTACCGCCCATCCTGCCCTGCGAGAAGAATTGGAAAAAGCCATTGCCCCAGCAGGAGACCACGGCACCCAGGAATTGCAGGCGATGATTACCTACCAGCTGGGCTGGACAGGGGAAAATGCCGGCCCCAAAGCAGAAGGAAAACTGCTCCGGGCCTTATTTTGTTTGTTGGCCTGTCAGGCAGCAGGGAGAGAATGGAAGGATGCCCTGCCAGCTGCGGCTGCTGTGGAATTGATCCACAATTTTTCCCTCATCCATGACGATATTGAAGATAACAGCCAACTCCGGAGAGGAAGACCCACCGTGTGGAAGATCTGGGGTGAAGCCCAGGCAATTAATGCTGGTGACGCTATATTTGCATTGGCCAATTCTTCCCTGCTGAATCTGGCAGAAACGGTCTCCCTCAAAGCAGCCCTCAAGGCTGGAAAACTCTTCCATGCCACCTGTTTACGGCTGACCCAGGGACAGCATCTTGATATCGCGTTTGAAGACCAGGATCAGGTTCAACTGGAAACCTACTGGCAGATGGTAGGCGGAAAAACCGCTGCCTTGCTGGCTTTCAGCCTGGAAGGGGGTGCTCTGTGCGCCGAGGTGGATCCGAAAATCCAGGCCCACTACCACGATTTCGGTCACTACCTGGGCATGGCTTTTCAAATTCAGGATGATATCCTGGGAATCTGGGGAGATGAGGAGCTGACAGGAAAGTCCACTACCGGGGATCTTATTACCCGCAAAAAGACCCTGCCAGTGCTCTACGGCCTGGCCCAGAACGGGGAGTTCGCAAAGGCCTGGTCCTCGGGGGAGATCAAGCCAGATAACGCTCCCCGGTTGGCTGAGATCCTCGATAGCGAAGGAGGACTTGCCTATGCGCAAAGTTCAGCGGATCAGATGACCGGCCTGGCGCTTGAGGCCCTGGAGAAAGCAGATCCGCAGGGTGAAGCGGGAGAAATCCTCTTCAAAACTGCCAGGCAGCTTCTCAGCAGGAGGGATTAAACCTCTTTCTTAAGATACTTCAGACCCAAAATATACCCAGTAAATTGATGTAAAACCCTGAACTCCTCATCCCTCACCCTTCTGGTATAATTGCCCCAGTTAATTGAGAAAACATCACACGAGAAATCATATGGCGAAAGAAATGAAGAAAATCTGCCCCACCTGCGGCACGCGAGTCAAGGAAGACGCCGAACGCTGCTTGGTCTGCGGAAGCAGCCTGTCAGGCACAAAATCAGATGCTGAGGTAGTCAGCGGCGGACGGATGCCGGAAATAACTCTCGGTTTGCCGGTGGCAATCGGGCTGGTCGTGCTTTTTCTGGCTATCGGCGCCGGCATGGTCTACCTGGCACTTTCCCAAACTGGGGCAATGGTAGATACCACCATCACACCCACCCTGACTAAAACTGTCACCTCAACCCCTACCAATACACCAGAACCGCCTACGGTGACACCAACCCCAGTACCCAGCCCCACACCTTTGACCTATACCGTCAGGGCCAACGACTCCTGTCTGGCCATTGCGGCCCGCTTTGAGGTCTCGATCAAATCGATCGTACTCCTGAATAACATACCAGCGTCCTGCGATACGCTCATCGAGGGCCAGGTGCTTAAGATCCCCCATCCCACTCCCACAGCCACTTCGTTCCCGACACCCACCTTAAGCGGTTTTGCAGCTACCAAGGCTGCTTGTGACAAAGTCAGCTATGTGGTCGGGGAAGGGGATACACTGAGCAGCATATCCTTGAATTACAACGTGCCGGAAGCAGCCATCAAAGCCTACAACGGCATGGTGAGCAACACGGTTTACGTAAACATGGAGCTGATCATCCCCCTCTGTGAGCGGGCTGCTACACCGGGACCTTCTCCCACACCCACTCCACCTCCACCCTACCCGGCTCCCAATTTACTTCTGCCGGCCAATGGCGGCGTATTCTCTCTCAGTGATAACCAGATTACACTGCAGTGGTCCTCCGTGGGCTTGATCAACGCCAACGAGGCTTACCAGATCAGCGTGATAGATCTCACTGAAGGGACGGGACGCAAGCTGTTGGATTACGTCGCTGATACAAAATTCATCATTCCAGGAACCTTCCGGGCACTTGATGACCTGCCCCATATCTATAGCTGGACAATCAGCACAGTCCGGCAGGTCGATGTCGACCAGAACGGCAACCCGATCTGGGAGGTTGCAGGAAGCGAAAGTGAGACCCGGGTCTTCTCCTGGGCTGGACAGGCTCCTGCGAATGCCACGCCAACACCCTGATCAGGCAATCACTTCAGAAAAAAAAACGAGCCCGGACTTTGGTCCGGGCTTTTGATATGGAGTAACCGGTGATAGATTGGCAGCAGTTTGAGAGAAATAAGGCCCTATCTCCCTAACCTTCACTACCACAAACAGCCCAACACCGGTAATTTTCAATTTTTAACTCTTATCCACCTGACGCTGTTCGAGCGGCACACAGGGCAAATCCTCTCTTGGGAAGCCTGGTAAACCCCATCCCAGCTTTCCCCGCATACCAGACAGCGAAATTCTGCTGGCTGGTGCTCGTCCCTCGATCGTGGGTTTCGGGGACCGGGAGTCTTCTTTTCATTCAGAAGCTGGCGGGTTTCTTTGATCTCCGCCTCGCTGACCGCCACCCGCTTCTCCTCACACTGCTCCATGATATGCTGCCAGCGGCTGCCTTCAGCAGCAGAACACCATTCCAGCATCAGCCTGCCGGGGTCCACACCGGCTTTTTCCAGGCCGTCCCACAGGCCGTCAATTCGCCGGGTGGTGCTGCGATTGGCGTCGATATAATGGCAATCCACATAATGGCAGCCAGAGACCAACACAACTGGAGCGCCCTTGCGGAAAGCATACCAGACAAATTCAGGACTCACCCTGCCGGAACACATGGTCCGGATAATGTTGGCATGGGGTGGATATGCCATACGCCCTAGCCCGGCAGTGTCTGCGCCAGCATAGGAGCACCAGTTGCAGGCAAAGGTAACAATACTCTCCCCGGGATTTTCCTCCAGCATGGCATCAATCTGGGCATAGATGGCCTGGTCAGAAAAATGCCGCATTTGGATGGCATTGAATTTACACTCCGCCGCACAGGTCCCGCATCCGGTGCAGGCAGCGGTGATAACTTTAGCTGGCTCTCCTTTAGCCCACTGAATGGCGCTGAAGGGACAAACGCCGGCACATATCCCGCACTTCGTGCACAAGTCCGCATCAACCACTGCGGTGATCGCGTCAACCGAGAACCTGTCTTTATTCAGCAGGATAGAAGCCCGGGAAGCCGCGGCGCTGGCCTGGGTGACGCATTCCCTGACATCCTTGGGACTTTCCACACT
Source organism: Chloroflexota bacterium (assembly GCA_011039385.1). GTDB lineage: Bacteria > Chloroflexota > Anaerolineae > Anaerolineales > UBA11858 > B10-G9. Next base: position 4,835 of record DRBO01000005.1, read on the forward strand.
CCCGGCAATGAACACTCCCTTGGTAGGTGTATCCACCGGGCGCAGCTTGGGATGGGCTTCCCGTAAAAACCCGCTCGGCGACTTGGAGAGGGATACCATCTGGCGGATAGTTTCCGTGCTCCTGGATGGAACTGCGCCCACGGCCAGTACCAGCAGGTCGAATTCATGGGATTCCAGCCGATTGCTGGTGGTATTTTCAACCATGAAGTGCAGATCTCCGCTTTCTGGGTCAGCGTGTATTTCACCAGGCAGGCCACGAATATACCTCACGCCGGAAGCCCTGCTGCGCATCAGCAGTTCTTCAAAACCCTTCCCAAACGCCCGCAGATCTGTATAAAAAACCGTTGATTCCACGTCCGGGTAGGTATCATGTAAATACTGCGTGGTCTTGATGGTATTCATACAGCAGAAATTGGAGCAGTAGGGATTGCCCCGCTCTGGATCCTGGGTCCTTGAGCCAACACACTGAATGAAACCTATCCGCCGGGGGAATTTCAGATCCCCGGGTCGTCCCAGGTGTCCTTCCAGGGGACCGCCGCTGCAGATCAGCCGTTCAAATTCCAGGCTGGTGACCACATTATCGTAACTGGAATAGCCATACTCATCCAGGGCGGTCGGATCATAGAGATCCATGCCAGTGGCAACGACGACTGCGCCCACCTCAATCTGCAGGATCTCATCCCTCATCGTAAAGTCAATGCAGCCCTTTTCACAGGCTTCGATGCATTTGCCGCAGGCAATCGGGTTCTGTCCCATGCATTCCTCAGCGTTGACTAGATAGGCAGAAGGGACAGCTTGCGGAAAAGGCAGGTAAATTGCCCTCCGGCTGCCCAGGCCAACCTGGTATTCATCCGGGATGACCACCGGGCAGACCTCAACACAATCCCCACAGGAAGTGCACTGGGTCTCATCCACATAGCGGGCTTTTTTTCGGATCCGGACCTTAAAATTGCCTACATAACCGGAAATATCTTCAACCTCGGAGTAGGCCAGCAATTTGATCTTGGGATGTCGACCGACATCCATCATTTTGGGTCCAAGTATTCAAATACTACATTCTATATCGGGATATACTTTATCCAGCTGGGCCATGATTCCGCCGATGGAAGGATTCTGCTCCACCAGGTAAACCTGGTGACCGGAATCCGCCAGGTCCAGGGCAGCCTGGATGCCTGCCACCCCGCCCCCAATTACCAGGGCAGCATCTGTGACTGAGATTTGCTCCTCTTCCTGGGGAATCAGCCAGCGTGCCCGGGCTGCAGCTACCTTGACGATCCGTTTGGCTTTCTCGGTCGCAGCCTTTCCGTTCCCGGTAGTGACCCAGGAACAGTGCTCCCGGATATTGGCCATTTCCAGCAAATAAGGGTTCAATCCCGCCCCGGCAATGCAGTTGCGGAAAATCACCTCATAGGTGGTTGGAGAGCAGGATGCAACCACGACCCGGTTGAGATTGTGCTCCCGGATAGCCGTCTGGATCTCCTGCTGACCTGGATCAGCGCAGGTATATTTATTGCGAATGGCAGCCACCACACCAGGCAGTTCCTCCGCATAGGCCCGGAGGGCTTCCGTATCTACCGTTCCGGCAATATTCGATCCGCAATCACAAACGAATACCCCAATCCGAACTTCTGGATTTGTCAATGGTTTCCTCCTTTCAAAGCCTAACTCCTGTGCTAAATCCTTTCAGCCACTAAAGTCGTCAAATCCCGGATGGGCATCTGGGAAGAATCTCCACCTCCGGGGATTTTCTGGGCACATTTCAAATGGATCTGGCACTTCAAACACGAGGTCACCAACAGCCCTGCCCCGGTGCTGCTGGCTTCTTCCAGTCGGGAGATCTGGATCTCTTTATTAACCTGCCCGCAGCTGGACCAGCAGCTTGTGCCGCAGCAGATGCTGGTGCTCCGCGCGTGATCCATTTCAACCAGCTCATAACCGAGCGAGGCGATCAAATCTCGCGGCTGCTGATAAACCCCGGAGAACCTGCCCAGCCGGCAGGGATCCTGGTAGGTGACTTTTCCACTCTCAAGGCCGCTGCTTTTCTCGCTGGTTTTCAAGAGTGGTTGATCGGCAAGAAATTCGCTCAGGTGATAAATTTCCACCCCCAGATCGCCTATTTCCTCCGGATAAGTCGTCCGCAGGGTGTAAGCGCACTCCGGGCAGGTGGTTACAATGCGTTTGGCACCTGTGGCCTGAATGATCTCCAAGTTCAGAGCGGCCAATTTCTGGAAGGTTTCCATGTCCCCCTGCCAGTACAGATCATGTCCGCAGCAGCGCTCATTTTCCAGGATGCGGGGTTTTATCCCCAGGGCATTGAGTATTTTCACCGCTCCCCGGGCGATTGCCAGCCCTTCAAACCCCAGCTCCCCAAACGCCGCATCATAATATGGCAAACAGCCAGGGAAATAGATAGTGTCTGAATCCTGGTCAACTGCGAGGTCATCAGGCAGCCAGCCCAGTCTATCCTGCTCCAGATCAGGGTCGGCCATCATCCGCATCCAGCCCTGGATCATCCCGCTGTGCGTGCAGCTTCCAGAGAGACCCTGGTCAAATGCCAGCTGCCTGGCCCCCTGTACAAAAGCGGAAAAGTTGACTTCGGAGGGGCAGATCTCGCTGCAGCGCTGGCAGGTCAGGCAGGACCACAACAAAGGATCTTCCAGGGTGATGTCCTCCCCACTCGCCACAGCAGTTTCGACCAGTAATCGCGGGCTGGTATAGCCCTCGATCAGGTTCAGGGTAATGGAGCAAACCGAGCTGCATTTCCCACAATCCAAACACAACCAGGCCCGATTTGCCTCGACGATCTCCTTAAATTTGTTCACGATTTTTTCCGGCCATTCTGTACCCTTTCCAAAAATTGGTTCAGCACCTCCAGATATTTCTCGCCATTCTCTGCCGGGAGCAGCTGATATTCCAACCTATTTTCATCATATCCCAGCAGTAAGAGGAGTGAGCGAGTTTCCTCAACAACTTTGCGTGCTTCCAGGTTTCCGGTCTGGTAGCGGCATTGGCCCTCCGGGCAGCCCAGCAGTAACACACCAGCAGCGCCGCCTTCAAAGGCTTTGAGGATGATCCCCGGAGAAATCCTGCCCAGGCAGGAGAGCCGAATGGGCACCACTGCCGTGGAACAGGAGATTCTCTCCCTGGCTACCGCCTCCAGACTGCTGTAAGCATGCCAGCTGCAGGTAAAAAGGATCACTTTCTGTCTGGTTTTCACTTTGCTCATTTCAACCTAAAACCCTCTGCAGGGTCTCTACTAATTTATGGTCGGTCTGCACCCCGGGCTGGATAGCACCAGATGGGCAGTGGGCAACGCAAGTACCGCAATCCTGGCAAAGAAGAGGATTGATCCAGGCCTGGCTGCCAGTCTGGTCGACAACCAGTTCCGGGATGCCCAATCCGCAAACCTCAAGACAGGTCCCACAGCTCCGGCATAATAGGGGGTCCACATGAGCTGCAGGTTGCCGGACTCTTCGCCCCATTTTCCCCGCCCACGCCAGTATTTCCCCGGCTGCCCCCCGTCCGCTGATCAGGGAGTCCATTGACGGGGGACAGACAAATATCCCCAGCCGTCGAAGATCCTCGTCATCCTTTCCTTCCAACAAGGGCTTTTGATTGGCGACCAGGAGCGACCTGGAAATGAAGTCCAATTCCGCTCCGCTGGACGGCGCCAGCACCAGGCAGTCTGCCCGCAGATCCTCTTCAGGTCCGGATGTGATAAACCTCCCCCCAGTACGGATGATCTGGCCGGAGATGACCTCCAGTCTTAGGGTCTCAAATTCCAGTTCCGACAGGGCAGACTGGCATTCCTCCGCAGATTTTCCTTCCCCAACCACCAGGGTAACTGGAGGAAAACCTGCCATCTCCCCGCTCTGTGGATAAAAGGCAGGGTTGCTGCCCAGGGCAGCCTTGATCAAGGTCCGGGCTGCCCGGGTGGCTTTTTTCCGACTGCGGGGGTGGATATAAGCGCAGCCCTCCCGGATGTTCACAAACTCAATTTCCTCCCTCTCGTGCAGATCTGAAAAGACACCCAGGTTCCCCTTACAGCGGATGCGCTGATAGGTACAGCTGTAGCAAACCTGGTCCAGGGAGCAGCAGCTGCAGGCAGCCAGGATCAGTTTGCCCAGCTTGTTCTCCCGGATGAGATCCTTAATGTGTGCAGCGCCTTCGGGACTGCAGGCGGAGGGAATCTCCAGGACATGGGTGATTTCAGGCCACTTTCCAGCCTCTTCACAAAGCCCAGCGGTATCGATATGACGGGAGATCTCCCCGCCACATTGACAGACAACCAGGCCAGTCCCTCTTCCAAGACTGCCACTTCTCTGAGAGCTCTTCAGATAGCTGAAAATCGGTCCCGGTTTAGCTCTCAACACCTCAAATGCGGCCGCCGCGCCAGCCATCGGCTCCAATCCCTGCAGGGGTATCAGACAACTATCTCCGGATGCGGGAAGGGCCAAATCAGGAGAAATCAACCCGATTAACTCCAGGGTGGTAGTGCTCTCCTGCTGGTGGTGAATCACTGCCCCTGGCTCACATACTTCCACACAGGCCATACATTCACTGCAAGGACCACAGGAAAGACAGCGCCCGGCTTCTTGCCTGGCTTCCTTTTCGCCCAGAGTGAGTTCGACTTCCGCAAAATTATTCTCCCGGTCCTGGACCGGGATGCACTGGACAGGAATCCTTTTTGCGCGCGCTTCACTCCGCAGC
>DRBO01000028.1 GCA_011039385.1 Chloroflexota bacterium
CTGGAAACCGGTAAATTAATCACAATGGTAGGCACGGAAGGACGGAGAAAAATCTACCAGGTGACCGAACTTGGCAAGCAAGTCCTGCGGGAGCAGATCCACCGCTACCAGATCATGCTGGAAAACGCGGTCAACAAAAGCGAATTATGGGCCGCAAACACAACCGAAGAAGGAGAGATACTATGAAAATTTAAATGGTTCTGGGCCTGGCAGGACAAAAAAGAAGAAGCCTGGCTGGCAGAGATGGCGAAAAAAGGATACCACCTGGAAAACTTAGCCCTGCCCGGACAGTATACCTTCCGCCAGGGAGAACCCGGCAATTATATCTACTGCCTGGATTTTCAAGCCCTGAGAGCAAAGGATCGGGGCTCCTATTATCAGCTTTTTACGGATGCAGGCTGAGAACATGTCGGGGATATGGGAGGCTGGGTGAATTTCCGGCACAAGCTGAACGGCGGCGAACCCCCGGAAATTTACAGCGACCTGGAATCCAAGGGGAAGGGACTGTGATCTCAATGGAGAGTCTGTCGGTTAGAGCCGAGCGTTAATTGTCTCCACTTGATTGATACTCCTCTCTCGTTCATCTCCTGCTTGCTCTCCTGCTTGCTCTATCCATTTTCCCATTCCTCTGGTAAACTTGAGGCGCTAATTTTTTAAATGAAATCCGGCCAAGCTCGGTCGGTTTTTTTTATGCCAAAAGAAATAGAAATGAAAACAATCAGAACAGATATCAGGAATTTAGCAATCATCGCTCATGTTGATCATGGGAAGACCACCCTTGTTGACGGTCTCCTGCGGCAGGCGAGCGTTTTCCATGAAAAGAAAATAATCCGGGACCGCATTATGGACTCCAATGAGCTAGAACGGGAGAGGGGCATCACTATCCTCTCTAAAAACACAGCCATTGAGATCAACGATCCCCGGACCGATCAACTAGTGAAGATCAATATCGTGGATACGCCAGGCCATGCCGATTTTGGAGGAGAGGTGGAGCGCGTTTTGAACATGGTTGACGGGGTGCTGCTACTGGTAGATGCCGCTGAGGGGCCCCGCCCACAAACTCGTTTTGTGCTCCAAAAAGCGCTGGAACTCAACCATAAGGTGATTGTGGTCATCAATAAAGTGGATCGCAAATTGGCAAATTCTGAGCAGGTCCTTAATGACACTTTTGACTTATTCATAGAACTTGGAGCAAGTGAGGAGCAAGCCAATTTTCCTGTAGTTTATGCCATCGCGACCCAGCATCGGGCAGGCTACACAGCAGATGTCGGCCCCGATCTCCAGCCTCTTTTTGAAACCATCCTGAATTCAATCCCTGCCCCGGTCGTGGATGTTGATTTACCCCTGCAAATGCTTGTAACCTCCCTGGATTATGATAATTTTCGGGGAGCTACAGCCATCGGGAGAATTGTATCCGGAGAGGTAGCCATCGGAGAGCAGGTCGCTTATATAACTGCGGACGGAAAAACCGTCCCAGGAGAAATCACCTATTTATATGATTACCAGGGATTGAAACGTCAGGAGATCGAACTGGCCCGGGCCGGTGAAATTGTAGCCGTTGCCGGATTAGAAGGCATAACAATCGGAGATACGATCTGCAATCCTGAAACCCCTGTTCCCCTCCCCAGAATAAGGGTTGAAGCACCTACAGTACGGATGTCATTTGGTGTCAACACCTCTCCTTTTTTTGGCAGGGAAGGTGTCTGGAAGACCTCTCGGAAACTCAGGGAACGCCTTTTCAGAGAAATAAGATCCAACCTGGCTTTAAGAGTAGAGGATACCGGATCCGCTGACACATTACTGGTATCAGGCCGGGGAGAACTTCATTTGGCCATCCTGATAGAAACCATGCGCCGGGAAGGGTATGAATTCCATGTCTCACGCCCGGAAGTCATTCTGCAAACATCTCCCTCCGGCGAAGTTCTGGAGCCATTCGAAGAGGTACGGATCGAGATCCATTCAGAAGACATCGGCGCGGTGATGGAATCTCTCAATAACCGGCAAGGCGTGCTGCAGGACATGCGGGAATCAAGCACAGGAACAGTTTTACTCACTTTTCTGGCTCCAACCAGAGGTATTCTTGGCTTCCGCCATCACTTCCTAACCATGACCAAGGGAACCGGCGTGCTAAACACCTCGTTCAATAAATATGCTCCCCTGGCCGGCTCAGTAGAGGTCCGCTCACATGGATCCCTGGTAGCTTACGAAACCGGGACAGCAACGACATTTGGATTGAAAAATGCCGAGGGACGGGGCATCCTGTTCATCTCTCCTGGCAGCAAGGTTTACGGCGGGATGGTAGTGGGTGAAAACAAACGTCCAGATGATATTGAGATCAATGTCTGTAAAACCAAACACTTGACCAACATGAGAAATAACATCCGTGAGATTGATCAACGCCTGGTCACTCCGCGAGAGATGAGCCTTGACCAATATATCGAGTACCTGGCGGACGATGAACTCTTAGAAGTTACCCCCCATAATCTACGAATCCGCAAAAGGATCCTGGATCATGGTGAGCGGATGAAATTAAATAAAAAGGAGACTGAAAATGCCCTGCCCTAGATCAGTCTCACCCAAGAATGGTCCGGTTGGCTGGATTTAAACTCGGCGTACCATCGGGCCGGGAAATACAGAAACACCAATCCCGCCAGCCAGAACAGAACCATGATCCCCAGACTGGTCCCCTGGGGCACAAGCAGCCTGCCCAGGAGCAGATAGATACCAATATGGACCAGATAGGAAAAAAGCGGGGTTCGTCCAAATACTACCAAGGGGTTCATTCCCCTCAGCTCTTTTGGCCGAAGAAGGGAAAAACCCCCTAATAACAACAGGTTGACTCCCATTGTCAGGAGTACAAAGGCGATACTTGGCGGGTATTTCACCACGCTAAAAAAGTCCATCCAGGAATCAATCCCCAGGGACCTGATCGTGCCAAATCCATTCAATCCCCGCAGCAGCCCAAAGCCTGCTAGGGAGAACAAGCTAAAGCCTGCCCCCCAGCGGTAGGCTTTCTGTTCATCTATTAACAGGAGCTTGCCAAACAACATTCCGCCAACGATCAGTTCTGCCCAGGCCAGCAGGGGATAATTGACCCAGAACTCTCCACCCCCACCTCCATAGACCAGCAGCACGCCAGCCAATTGGTTAAAATTCCTACCCCACATCAAGGGGGATGGCGTCAATACTTCCAGGACAACAAGAAGCAAGCCGGCAATAACTGCCAGATAAACTGGTTTAAGATCCAAGAGCGGGACACTCAAGATCATGCCTGCACCCAGGGCGGCCAGCACGCCCACATACCAGAGTGGACTGCTGGTTCCGCTGGTGGACCAGATCTGGATTAAATTTAGACCCAGCTGTATTACAATTAAGATCAATCCCCGGGCAATAAAATGCCGGCGGATTTCAGCTTCCTTCCAACCTTTCCTCCGGCGGGAAGATTGAAACAGCACCATCCCCGCTCCCATCAAGAAAAAGAAACCCGGCGCGCACAGGTGGGTGACAGAGCGGGCCAGGAAATGCAGCGGGCTTTCAAAGACCGGAAAATAACCACCCCAGTACTCACCGCTGGAATGCTGTTGGGCGATATGGAAATTGGCATGATCAAGTGCCATCAGGATAATAAGGAGCCCGCGGAGGGCATCCAGCGGTAACAATCGTGAATATTTTATTGGATGGAGTAGTTTTTCCATTCCGAATCAATCCTTTAGGCTTCTTTCAGAGGACCGGGGATACACTGATTATACCCAAGGGAGTGGTGATATCATTAATTTCGATCTCATCCCCTGGTCATCAAATCAGCACCGCTTTCTTAATAAATTCAAGGCTTTAAGGTTCCCTCGTTGCAGTCGTTTCTCCCCCGTGATAGAATACCAAGACACGAGGTAGGAAATCCCAGCTATGTCCAACATGATCGAAGTGGTCATCGACAGCATCCGAGTCAGCTTAATGTCACAACAGCGCGTTGTGATCCTGCGAGAGATCAACTCGGACCGCTACCTGCCTATCATGGTAGGAATTTATGAAGCAGAACATCTCACGCTGGCCCTGCAGGACGTGGAAGTTGCCCGTCCCTTGACCTACGACCTGTTCGTAAGTATTCTGGACACGCTGAACGCTGAAGTTACCCATGTGGAAGTAGTCTCCCTTAACGAAGAAACCTACTTCGGCAATATCGTCATTTCCATCGGCGGCACCCTGCACAATATCGACTCCCGCCCCTCGGATGCCATGAACCTGGCCATCCGGATGGGTGCACCGATCTTTGTTGCTGAAGAGGTCCTGGATGAGGCCGGCCTGATTCCAGAGGAGGACCTCACCGAGATATCGCCTGACGAAGAATTGGACAGCGAGCGATTGTCCGTTTTCGAAAATTACCTGGAGCAAATCGATCCGGACCCCCCACAGGAAGAATCGGGCGAGGACGAAAACGACCAGGATTGATCGCACCTATTCAGCCAGCCCAACCATTCAAATAACCTGACAAGGGATTCACGAACAACCAAGACGACCATGACCGAAGCCATAGAATTTGAAGCTGCTCCTGAAACCTCCGGACCCCAGATGGTTCCCCACAGCAGGGAAGCGGAAGAAGCTGTGATTGGTGCGGTGCTGATCAATCCTGAGGCTTATTATGATGTCGCTCAGTTCCTTAAATCAGATGATTTTTACATCCACCGCAACCAGTGGATCTGGGAGGCTTTTGTTGCCCTCCACGACCGCAATGAAGCCATCGACCTCGTCACCGTAACAGAAGAGCTGGGCCAACAGGGCCACCTGGCAGATATTGGCGGGGCAGCCTATATCACCAAGTTGATCAATAACGTGCCCTCCTCCCTTCACGCTGAAGCCTACGGCCATCGGGTAGAAGAAACTGCTATCCGACGGCGGATGATCTCAGCCGCCAACAATATAGCCAAGCTGGCCTACGAGGAAAACCTCAGCCTTGATTTGGTGATGGACGGTTCTGAAAAGGCTGTCTTTAACGTCAGCGAGCGGCGGCTGACCCGGGACCTGCAGCCCATACGTTCAGTCCTGAGTGACTACTTCGATCGCATTGAAGAGCTTTCCCAGCGGGATGATGCCCTGGTGGGCGTGCCAACGGGTTTTTTTGATATTGACAGAATGCTGGGAGGGCTGCAGCCCTCGGACCTGTTGATCATCGCCGGCCGGCCGGGTATGGGAAAAACCGGTTTTCTGCTTTCCGCCGTTAAAAACGCGGCGCTTAACCATAAAAAACACGTGGCGGTCTTTTCCCTGGAGATGAGTAATGAGCAGCTCGTGCAGCGCCTTATCGCCCAGGAAACCGGCATCAATTCCACTAAGCTGCGAGCCGGAAAACTCAGCGCTGATGAATGGCTGCTGTTCACCCAGGCCATCGAAGTATTGACCGATACCCATATCTTCCTCGACGATACACCAGCTCTGACTCCCCTCCAGCTACGAACCAAATGCCGCCGGCTGCACCTGGAATACAAGCTGGACCTGATTGTGGTCGATTATCTGCAGCTGATGACCGGGGACCTGCGCTCGAACAACCGTGTCCAGGAAGTCTCAGACATCTCCCGCAACATGAAGATCCTGGCTCGGGAGCTGAACGTTCCCGTTCTGGCTGCGGCCCAGCTATCCCGGGCTGTGGAGCAGCGCTCAGACAAACGTCCTGTACTCTCCGACTTGCGAGAGTCCGGCAGCCTCGAACAGGATGCGGATATCGTCATGTTCATTTACCGCCCGGAAGTCTACGAGGAAGACACTGCCTTTCAGAATCTTGCTGAAATCATCGTGGCCAAACACAGGAACGGCCCCACAGGGGATGTGCAGCTGGTCTTCCGTAAGGGCCTGGCCAAATTTGAGAACGCGGCCACCCGCGATATTGATCTCTCCCAGGTAACCTGATGACATTTAAAGGTTTTCCTCCCGGAAAAATTACCACCACCAGGATCCCCTCCTTGTTTTTTAAGGATTTACTGCCCCAAATCGATGACCTGAGCGAGTTAAAGGTCACCCTCTATGCCCTGTGGCAGATCATGCGCCTGGAGGGCGAGGTGCGCTACCTCAAGGAAGAGAACTTCACCGGCGACCCCGAGTTCATGGCGGGCATGGGCGCCACGCCCGCCGCCCAACTGGACGCGGTCCGCGCCGGGCTGGAGCGGGCGGTGAACCGCGGCACCCTGCTCCAAGCGGACGTGCCGGAAGGGGATGGAACGCTGGTAATCTATTTCTTCAACTCCCCCCGGGGGCGAGCCGCGGTTCAATCCGTCGCAGACGGATCGTGGCGCCCATCCGACGGAGATCTGCCAGTCCCTACCTTAAGCCTAGAACAGCCCAATATTTTCCAACTCTATGAGGAAAATATTGGCCCCCTCACGCCCTTGATCGCCGACACACTCCGGGAAGCTGAAAAAGAATTCCCTGAGAACTGGATCCGGCAAGCAGTGGGGATCGCAGTCCAGAATAACGTTAGAAAATGGAAATATATCGAAGCCATCTTACGCAGCTGGCAGGACGGTGGAAGAGATGAAAGACAAGATCGAGGACATACTAAAAAAGACCGCCGGGGATATCTCGAAGACGAATTCTCAGAGTTCATCGAAGATTGAGAACAATCCCTATCCAGGAGACCCGAACTGCGAAATCTGCGGTGGAGTAGGCTATATTCGTCAGGACCTACCTCTCGGGCACCCTGATTTCGGCAAAATGCAAATCTGTGTCTGCCGGACCGGCCAGCTCAAAAAGTTAGCCCGCGACGGCCTCTACAAGATGAGCAACCTGGAAAGCCTGTCCCATCTGACCTTTGATAATTTTGAGTCCCGGGGACAGATCGGGCTTGGCCCAGCCCAGGCCGCTTCATTGGAACGCGCTTTTAATCATGCCCGGCAGTTTGCCCGCACACTCGACGGCTGGCTGGTGCTCCAGGGACCTTACGGCTGTGGGAAAACCCACCTGGCCGCTGCAGTTGCCAATTTTGTGGTCGACATCGGGGTCCCTACCCTGTTCCTGACCGTTCCAGACCTGCTGGACAGCCTGCGTTTTTCCTATAATGATCCAGCTTCGACTTTCGAGGAACGCTTCGAAGAGATCCGCTGCTCCCAGCTGTTGGTGATGGATGATTTCGGGACTGAAAATGCCACCTCCTGGGCCCAGGAGAAGCTTTTCCAGATCCTTAACTACCGCTATATCAACAACCTGCCTCTGCTGATCACCACTAACCTGTCACTGAACCAGCTCGAAGGCCGCATCAGCTCCCGACTGCAGGATCCCGAGCTGGTCACCCGCGTAAAAATCCTGGCCCCAGACTACCGGCGGCCGATGGACGATACCGGTCATTCCGAACTCTCATCCCTGGGATTGCTGAGCGAACGCACCTTCGGTAATTTCTCCCTGCGCAAAGATGAAAACCTGGAAAAAGAAGAAGCCAAGAAACTGGAGAGCGCATTTAAGGCAGCCCAGCAATATGCCGAAAAACCGCGGGGTTGGCTGGTTTTCCAGGGCGGCTATGCCAGCGGAAAAACCCACCTGGCCGCTGCTATCGCCAATTACCGCTCTGCAGAAGGAATACCGCCCCTCTTTATCATGGTACCCGATCTGATGGACCACCTGCGAGCCACCTTCAGCCCTGACAGTAAAACCAGCTATGACCGGCGCTTCGACGAGATCAAGACCACGCCCCTGCTGGTGCTGGACGACCTGGGAACGGAATCGATGACGCCCTGGGTGAAGGAAAAGCTCTATCAGCTCTTCAACTACCGCTACAATGCCGGGCTTCCCACCGTCATCACAACCACTGACAAACTCAGCGAAGTCGATCCCCGCATTCGCAGCCGCATGCTGGACCGGCGGATCTGCCGCATCTACGCCATCACCGCTCCACCCTACCGCGGGGGACGCTAATCCGCAAACAGGAAGCCGGTCTGTCTTAGATCCAATATTTAATTTTCAATTTAAGTATTAACATATCTCTTATCCATCCTTGGGCAAATTTTATTAAAATTGAGTTTGGACTTATTCTTAGGAAAGGAGTAAATAAATGGCCAAGAAGGACGTGTTAGTCAAGAGCAGCCTGAGAAAGAACTTAGCTGATGCGGCTGCTTTCCTGCGGGAACTGGCGGACAAGATCGAAACCGGCCAGGTTACCCTGGTCCAGGGAGGAAAAGACATCGTGATGGATCTCCCGGAAACGGTCAGTTTTGAGGTGGAATATTACGAACAGCCCAAGAAAAGTGGTTTTAAAAAACAGCTGAAAATCGAACTGCAGTGGAGAGAAGGCAGCAATAAACACAAATCTGTGACGCTTGGCTAAAGATCTTATTGGAAGCCTGGAAGCGGCGTTTTTTAATAGCGCGATCCACAACTAGAAATAGGCAGTATAACGGAGAAAACCATGAACACAAAAAGCTATCCCCGATCCAGGCCTCATCCCTGGCATGGGCTCGATGTCGGTCCGGACCCGCCCTCTGTGGTTTACGCCTTTGTGGAAATCACCCCTTTTGACCTGGTAAAATATGAGCTCGACAAAGAGACCGGCTATTTGATGGTCGACCGCCCCCAGGACACTTCCTCCCTGCCCCCAGCGCTGTACGGGATCATTCCCCAAACATACTGCGGCGAGGGCGTGGCCGCTCTGATGCAGGGCGCTGACGAAGGAGACCATGACCCGCTGGATATCGTTGTCTTAAGTGAGCGGTCCATTTCGCGAGGAGACGTACTGCTGAGGGCTCATGTAGTAGGTGGAATCCCCACCCTGGACCACGGCCATTCGGACGACAAGATCATCGCTGTCTTGGAGGATGATGCACTCTGGGGCAGTGTCACGGATATCTCAGAACTCCCCCAGGGATTGATCACCCGCCTGCAGCATTATTTTGCGACTTATAAAACCCAACCCAACGAGCTCTCCGAAGTTGTGGTCGGCCATCCCTACAACGCTATCCATGCCAAGAAAGTCATCACCACAGCCATGGAGGACTATCAAAAGGCCTTTTCCTGAACCCCGATGAAGGTCACCGGTTCCAAGAATTACTCACGAGTAAACCGCTCCTTTTCCAGCGCTGCCCGTTATTACAGCCAGCTTGCTCCCTGGTATGATCTCCTTGCTTCCAGTGAAAAGAGATTTATCAGGTCCGGCCTAACACTCCTTAACCCCCAACCCAATGATCTGATCCTGGAGATCGGTTTTGGCACGGGGTACGCTCTGCAGTGGATTGTCCCCCTTCTAAGGAATGGTTTTTACGCCGGCCTGGATCTTTCTCCGGGCATGGCCTACGTGGCTCAGAAAAGGTTTCGGAGGGCTGGCCTGACGGGCGCGGCCGGTCTGGTCTGCAGCAATTCCCTTCCCATCCCCTTGAAAGCCAATACCTTTGACGCTATCTTCACCAGTTTCACCCTGGAGCTATTTGACACCCCCCAGATCCCAATCCTGCTGGGGGAAATGCGCAGGGTCCTAAAGCCGGGAAGTAGGCTGGTGGTGGTTTCCCTCTCTAAGGATCAGCCACTGGGGATCATGGGACGGTTTTACGAACGATTCCAC
>DRBO01000025.1 GCA_011039385.1 Chloroflexota bacterium
AAATGAGACTGGGGAAGGGAGACGGGGGACTGGTCAGACTGACCGCTGAATCCTGATCACTTAATCGTCTTACAATTTACGACTTACAATTCAAGCCGCCCGCCACCAGTCCTGGCCTTCAACCAAGCCCAGTTCATCCAAAGCTGATTTGATCAACGGTGCGGCAGAACGGGCCCGTACGGCTGTCAGCAGGATTGGATTTTTAAACTTTGCCCATTCTCCCATCAGATATGGAACCCCGATGATTGGCTTGCCCCGCCGGGTATTGCCGATCTTCTTTTGATCGACCTCCACAAAAGCGGCCAGGGGAAGTCCCTCCCTCACCAGGTGTTTGCTCAGTCTGCGTCCGGTCATGCCGGCACCCCAGACGAACACAGCATCCCGCTCTCCGGCGGGACCTTTGGCGATGTAGTGGGCCTTGGCCCGCAGGAAATTCTCAACTGAATACCGTGAATCCTGATGAGTTAACCGCCCGGGATGTTCCCTCCATTCCAGCAGCACTTCCGGGATCTTGGCAAACCGTGCTCCAGCCAGGTAAAAACGCAGCCACAGATCATAATCCTCGGGCCAGCCGTGGTCCTGATAGCCGCCCAGCTCCTGGATCCAGGACCTTCGAAAGGCGGCGCAAGGATTAGCGATCGGGCTTTCCACAAAGATCTCGCGAGTGATGTCCTCATGACTGATCAATGAATTCAGCCAGTCATAATAGAGCTGAAAACCTTCCCCGATCTGCTCCGCCGGGAATCCTTTTACCAGCGATCCCACTACGGCGACCTCGGGGTTCTTCAGGAGATATTCACGCTGGAGTTTGATCCGATCAGGATGGCAGCGGTCATCGGCGTCCATCCGCACCACGATCTCTCCCCGGCAAAAAGACAGTCCTGTGTTGGCAGCCTCAATGACACCGCTGTGATCTATGTGGATATTGATGAAACGGGGATCATCCCGACACCAGTCCTTCAGTAGGTCAGTTGTGTCGTCAGTGGAGCCGTCATCAACGCAAATGACTTCAAAATCTGGGTGAGTTTGTTTTTGCAGGGAAATTAAGGTTTCCTCGAGGGTTTCCGAGGCGTTATAGCAGGGCAGTAGAACAGAGATGTCTGGCATTCCTCACTCGTCTGGATGCAGGATCTCGCCTGCCAGCTGGTTGAGGGATTTGATCTCGTCTTCCGGTGTCTGACTGGTTATCCAGTACTGGTCCAGCAGCTCTTCCGGCGTCAAGGAGCCGATAGCCTTCCCCTTGGGGAGTCGGATCCTGGGTTCGTACTGAGGCTGCTTCAGGAAATGGAATTCAAAGCTACCCTTGAGCAGCTCCCGGATGGCATTTTCATCGATCAGGGGATCCCAGGCTTTGGGATATTCCATGACCAGGCGGGCCACCGCGCCATCCAGTTTTTCAGGCGCCGGAAGGGCTTTTTTAACCTGGTCGGTGATATTATCACTGGAGCTGAGTGTCAGGCTGACATCCACGAAGGGGCGAATGTTTTTCAGTCTGTGCCAGTTCAGTTTAGTCTTGCCTTTCTTCACATCCGCGATCAGAAAATATTTATCATCGGCCGCTTCCCCAAAATTCACCCGTTCGATCGATCCCGGGTAAACTACCGGGGGATGTTTCCCGGGATTGAGCTCCTGTTTTTTATGGATATGACCCAGGGCGGTATAGTCCAGCCTGGAATCACAGGTGATTGACTTTGGCAGGATGAAATCTTTCCCCAGGCTGACCGAACGTTCGGCGCCGTAGACAGCGCCCTCCACAGAGGCATGGGCGGCCAGGACGGTTGGTACCGCCGGGTCTGCACCTTCCAGCCAGCGGTCAATATCTTGGGAGATCTTTTCCTCCATCGCCTGATAAAGGGTTTCGGTATCCCTGGTTTTTAGATCCAAATCGATTGCCATGGCTGAGCGCGAAATCCAGGGCAGGGCGATCAGCTGCAGATCAAGGGTTTTGCCTTCAGGGAGAAGTTTTGAGAGCGCTGTACTCGAGAAGAAACCGGGCTGATCGATGATCAACACATGCGGCACCTGCAGGGTGCTGAATTCGGTCAGGGCGTGGGCCCGTCCGGCTGCTGGAGAGATATCATGGTTGCCCACCAGTAGAATTATAGGGATGCCTGCCTCACTCAGGCGCATCACCCGCTGGCCCCATTCTCTTTGGAAAGTGGGAGCGGGATTCTGATCCTTGTAGGCGTCCCCGGCGAATAGTACACAATCCACTTTCTCTTTGATAGAGGTATCAACGATCTCGTCCAGCGACGCCAGGAAATCCAGGATGCGCAGCGGCAGGCCGCTGGCCGGATCCCTGCGTCCGTAGTTGGCGATATCGATATGGGCATCTGCGAAATGGAGGATTCTGGGCATAAGGATCCTATATCAAGAGGAACTAAGTCCTTTTGAAGGACTCAGTTCCTTAATTAGCACTACTCGTCAAAATTAAATGTATTGATCATTTCAATCGCCGCCCCGAAATTCGGGTTGAGCCACACTGCGTTGTACAGATCCTGTCGTGCCAGTTCTTTATTACCCAGGGCGTAGTGTGCCAGGCCCCGCCAATAGAAGCTCTCCTCCAGGGTGTCCTCATCGATTGTACCGAAGGTGAAGTCCGCGAAGTTTATCACGTCTTGATAGCGGCCGCTATAGTAGTAAGCCCAGTATGGCCAGGTCTGGTACCAGGTGATCCGGTAGGGCCGGACAGCATCGTCATCGACCATTTCGGCATAGATCTGGTATGCGGTGTCGAAGGCCTCACCGGCATCCAGGTAATGCTCCAATTTCACCAGGCTGGTACCCTTGTTGAACCAGGCGAAAAACAGGTCTACCCCGGCGAGAGTCTGGATCTCTTGCTCAGCGATCTCCAGGGCATGCTGGTAGGACCAGGCTGGATTCCCATAAGGACCCAGGATCTCGTAAAGCTTCTCTTGTTCGGCAGGAGGATAGATCACCATGAAGAGATAATCGAAGGACCGCCAACCTTCCAGGTAGGTCTCATAATTCAGCTTCTTGTTCTTAAAATCTTCCAGCGGTTCATCCTTAAGCCAGTTTGAGTCCTGGACGATGAACACACCTTCAGCGTCGTCGTACCCGGTTGTGAATTGATAATGTCCCAACCAGGCATAATTTTTCAAGTAATCCACTTCGTAGTAACCCTTTTCTACCAGCACAGGATAGCCGTTGGCGATCAGCTCCTTGAGGATCTCAAGATCCCCCCCATACCGGACAACAATATAGTAGTCGGTGTAGCTGGCAACGAAATCGACCATCTCGGAGGGCAGGATATTCTTGTCCAGCCGACCTTGCTGGATGAAATCCAGCTTGGGGTCGTTGATACCCGGTTTGACGACAGCGGCGATATCATCCCGGTTCCCCGACCAGCCCCAATAGTTCAGAGCCATAGCCAGGTTGGACGGCCCGCAGTAGTTCCAGCGTTCCCTTTGATCGACGTAGACCACCCCATCCAGTATGGCCCGCTCGGGCAGGGGGGTAGCCGTCAGAAGAAGGGATTCATCAGTAGCTTCAGTGGTTGGGCTGTTCAGGGTAGGTTCGTTTGTAGATGGCACAACAACCACGACCGGTGTTGCCAGGGGAGTTTCGCCCACCGGGACAAAAACAGCTTCATCAGGGGGATTGAGGGCATAGGTCAGGCGCGTTTTCAGCTCATCGATCCGCCAGGACAGCCGGCTTTTCACAAAGGGAATTTGGTAGATCAAGGCTGCCAGTGCGATCAGGAGGGGGATCAGGAGCAAATAACGGGTCCTGGAAGGTTTTTTCATGATGTGGAGATTATAACATTATGGAGGGTGAAGGAGGTGCCCCGATTAAAATCGCTCTGGCTGGCAGAGCCGAATCATTCCCCTTCTCTGGATTTGCTCAAACGCCCGGGGATAGGCGTTTTTTAATACCTCACCGAGGACGGTTCGGTGAGCAAAGGACGAGATTGCTTCGGATGCTCTGCGTAATCCCGAGAGGGTAGGTGCCTAAACTGTCATTGCGAGACGGGAGCGCAGCGATCAACGAAGCAATCTGAAGCAAATTTAAACTGCTATTTAAAAAGATCAACAGATCAATTAACGAGCAGGATTTTTCCTTTGCTCATTATTTGTTTTTATATAAGACGATTCCAGATGGATATCCTTCAGATTGCTTTGGATGCTCTGCATCCTCGCAATGACAGATTGGTGATAGGAAAAAGTCCTCACAGAGGGTGTTCGATTTCGCCCCTCTCAGGACTCATTCCTTGTTAAACGGATCCTCAGGTTTATGGTCCAGCACCTGGCGGGCCTGGGGGCCGTCCTTGGCGGGGCCGATGATGCCCTCAGCAGCCATGGTATCGATTATTCGGGCTGCCCTGGTATATCCGATCCTCAGCCGGCGCTGAAGCATGGAAATCGAAGCTCTGTCCTCAGCCCTCACAATTTTTACCGCATCGTCCCAGAGTGGATCGAATTCGGTTTCCTCTGCCATATCCTCCCACATCTCTTTCTGTTTGAGGGGGATGGACGGCATTTTGGCGTCCGGCTCTCCTGATGCGCTGGTGCCGCCGATAGGCCCTTTGATCTGGGCGCCCAGGAAGCGCCAGTATTTCACCAGTTTATCTATTTCGGTATCGGAAACATAAACACCTTGCAAGCGGACAGGCGCTGCGGCGTCCGGGGATTGGAAGAGCATATCACCCCTACCCAGCAGGGTCTCTGCCCCGGGTTGGTCGAGGATGACGCGGCTGTCAACGCCGGAGGCGGTGGCAAAGGCAATCCGGGCCGGGAAATTGGCTTTGATAAGGCCGGTCACCACATTGGTGGAGGGGCGCTGGGTGGAAATGATCAAGTGGATGCCTGTGGCCCGCGCCAGCTGGGCCAGCCGCGTGATTGCTTTTTCGGTTTCGGCCGGAGCCAGCATCATCAGGTCAGCCAGCTCGTCAATGATCACCACCAGGTAAGGTAGTTTTACTCCGCCACCCCTGACTGTTTTCTTGTTGAAATCGATGATATGGCGGGCACCGGCTTCAGAGAACTTTTGATAGCGCTGGTCCATTTCACGCGAGACCCACTGCAGCACGCCCACTACTCTTTCCAGGTCTACAACAACAGGTGCCAGCAAATGGGGAATGCCGTCGTAACCGGAGAGTTCCACCCTTTTTGGATCGACCATGATCATGCGCAGGTCATCAGGGGTATTGTGGAGCAGGAAGCAGGAAATCAAGGAATTGACGCAGACGCTTTTCCCGGAACCGGTCGTTCCGGCAATCAGCAAATGCGGCATATCGGCCAGATCTGCGGCTATTGCCACCCCGGAAACGTCCTGTCCAAGGGCAAAACGCAGCGAGCTTTTATTTCTCTTAAAATGGGGGCTTTGAATGGCATCCCGCAGGGCTACCAGGGAGATCTCTTCATTGGGCACTTCCATACCAACAAAACCCTTGCCGGGAACAGGCGCTTCCATGCGGATGCTTCTGGCAGCCAGGGCCAGGGCCAGGTCATCTGCCAGGCTGGTGATCTTGCTGACGCGGACGCGGCGTTTTTGGCCCCGGACTTCGACGAAATCCGGTTCGACGCCAAATTGAGTGATGGTAGGACCGCGGTTGATCTCCACCACGTGCCCGGGAGAGCCAAAGGAATCGAGGGTCTCTTCGATGATCGAGGCCCGGTGCAGATCAAACTCCTCGTTGGGTTCGATATCAATACCAATATTCAGGATATCCGGTACATGGGGCAGGACCCAGTTCAGATCCGGGATCGGATCATGGAACATGGAGGGTGTATCGCTTTTTCCTATAGTAATTTTCGGAGGCGGTGGTGTCTTAAGGTCCGGGACAGTGATCCGCTGCGGGGGGGTTTGTATGATCGGGGCTGGTTTCTCCCGCCCCGGGAATAATTTCAGATAGAGATTCTTGACTGCTTTCAGGGCTCCTGGCACCCATTGAAAAAGCTCCAGGATCGGGATGTTCAGCGCCAGCGACAGGCTGAGCAGGATCAAGGCAAAAAGGGCGATGGCTGTGCCGGCAATTCCAAATGTAGATCGCAGTGGCTCCAGGATGTAGACACCAATAAATCCACCGCCAATCTCGTTGGCCGCTATGTCCTTGGAGGCTTGAAAATTCAGCGGGAAAGTGAAAAACTGCATTGTGGTCAGTCCCGCCAGGAACAACAAACTGATACCAGCGGTTTGTTCGGGCGCGAATTTTGGCACCCCCTCAACGTTTCGCAGCAGGATCAGAACGCCGCCTCCCAGAAGCAGGATGGGCAGGAAATAGGATCCCCAGCCAAACCCCTTGCGGATCAGGGTGTATAGATCAGCAATCAATTGAGTGCTGCGGCTGGAGAATAAAATGATACCGGATAATAAACCCAATGCGGTCATCATCAACCCGGTCAGGTTCAGGTTGCGTTCCGGGGAGGGATTCGCCGCTGTTTTGGGCTTGGTTTTTGGTTTTGATTTCGATTTGGGCTTGCTTTTTTTGCGTGCCTGGGCCATATTATTGCCTTCCTGCAGTGCTTTTGGAATTATAGCATGATTGTTTTACTTGCAGTCAGGGTGATGGTGATCTGAAATAGAAAACCTAATGCTTCTGACTGCAAGGATAGGGATGATAAGACCGGTAAAACAATGACCGGGAAAAAGAGACCGGATTACATTCATTCCGCCCCGTCTCTTCACCACGGTCTCTCCCTCTCCCGTCTCATTAATCCAGTCTCTTCACTCCTGATGCGGTAAAATAAACCCAGAGATTACTTAAAGGTGAGGAAAAATTGTTCGAAATCGTATTTTTAGGCACATCGGCTTCTGCTCCTTCAGTACACCGGGGATTAACTTCCCAGGTTGTTCTGCGGGGTGAACACCGCTTTTTGATCGATGCCGGGGAAGGCACCCAGCGCCAGATCCTGAAGTCCGGGTTGGGTTTTAAGCGCCTGGACCGTATTCTGATCACTCACGGCCACCTGGATCATATCCTTGGTTTGGGCGGGTTGATATCTACCTTTGTGCGCTGGGAAGCGATGGACAAGATCCTGATCTCTGCCGGAAAATCCGCCCTGGGACGCATAAAAGACTTGATCTTTGGTGTGGTATTAAAGGGCAATTATCCACCGGTGGAGATCATTCTTCAGCCTCTGGAAACAGGCCTTCTTTTTGATGAAGGTGATTTTACCGTCAGTACTTTCCAGGTATATCACCGCACCCCGGATTGTTTTGGTTTTCTGTTCCAGGAAAGATCCCGGCGGCCGTTTTTAGCCGAAAAAGCCGATGTCTTGAAAATCCCGCCTGGACCCTGGCGAGGAGAATTGGTCAGCGGGAAGGAAGTGACCCTGCCTGACGGGCGGGTGATCAATCCCGAGATGGTATTAGGAGAGGAGCAGCCGGGTACCAAACTGGTCCATGTGGGCGATTCTGGCAGAACGGATAACCTCCTGGAAGTTGCCAGGGATGCTGATGCCCTGGTGATCGAGGCCACATATCTTGAAACAGAAAAAGATCTAGCGGAGCAGTTTGGCCACCTGACAGCCAAACAGGCCGGGGAGTTGGCCCGCGAAGCCGGGGTAGGGACCTTGATCCTGACCCATATTTCACGCCGCTATCGGGCCGATCAGGTTTTAGAAGAGGCCCGGAGTGTATTTCAGAATGTTTATGTGGCCAGGGATTTTGACCGCTTTCAGATCAAACGGGGAGAAGTTGAGAAGGTGAATATTAAGTCGTAAGTTGTAAATTGTAAATAGAACAGGTGATTCGTAAAATCCAGGGTTTGTGGATTAATGAATCACCTGTTTTTATTTTATGCTGATTGATTCCACCAATGTACGGAATGTCTCCAGGTTGGCCTGGTCCACACGGCGGTAGTCATCCTTCCAATTCTCCGGGTCCGTGATCTCAACCAGGTTGGGGAAGCCAGTGATCCGCAGCCAATTCAGATCTTCATCAAAGGCCATGATCTCACGCATATAACCCCGTTCAGTCTGGGCGGTATCCGATAAAGTGGCGATATACTCCAGTCCCTGGAAATCTCCCAGTGAAACCTCTCTGACCCGGATGGTCAGCGAGCGGGCCGTGGTGATAGATTCGCCGTCTTCCAGCTCCAGCAGCCCAAGATAAGTGTCAATCCAGCCGCTGTTGATAAAATCATCCCAGGTTCGGCCCTGGATATTCTCGAAATATTGAATGGTGATGTAATAGGAATTTGGGACCGTATTGACCTGGTCTTCCCTGCTGGTGCCGTAGGGATATACAACATCTGATCCCACTTCCAGGCGTAAGGAGCCCTCTGATTCGTAAACATCCGGGCCGTACCAGGAAGATGGGTAGAGATAACGGAAACCGAGGCCTTCATTGGTATATTCAAGCCAATCGCCAAAGGAATTTTCTGTCGCTTCTGGGGTTGGAGTGGAATCAGGTTCTTTGAGTGTTGCTGAAGGGGCAAGAAGTACCTCGTCCTGGATTTCCGGTCCGGCTGCTGAACACGCGCTTAGAACCAGGGCGAAAAGTAAACCGGCAAGAAATATGAATTTGAGAGCGGAATATCTGGTACTTTGTCGATTACTCATAACTTTCTCCAAACTGATAAGCGATTACCGCAACAAGGTAAATCATACCTTATTACAGTAATTAATAAAAAGACACCCGCGGATGGTGTTCCAGGTCCATATCTCATTCGCCAGGAGGGTATATATAAATAAGGAAACGGTTTCCTTAGTCATTAGTTTGGGTTCAGCATCTAGCCGTATTTCTTAAAAGCAAAAGTCCCATACCAGATCAGGAAACCCACGTGCATTGCAACGGTGGCCCAACCCATGGCGTTAAAAACGCCTGACAACTGAGCCATGATCAGGAAAACAGAACTCGCCAGCCAGTACAGGAACAGGCTGCGTACGGTAGCAGTTTTCAGGTCCGTGCTTTTACTTTTGCGGGTATACCACAGCAGAGTGCAGAATGCCAGCAGAGCGGAGCCAAACATCCGGGCCAGGGATATGCCAAAGGGGCTGGGTTCTACCCCAAAGGTTCCAAACAGGGTGCCGGGAGCGATGAGGAATCCCAGGGCAAAGATCAGCTCCACGACGAAGGTGACGGTGAACATGGTTTGCATAAATAACTCCTTTAAATGAATGGTTAACAGGGCCTTCCGACAAAGGGATATATTGAAAATTAATTATGCCTCAGGGTACGACAACAAAAAAAGAGGTGCGCATAATGTAGACAATGATCCAATTTCCCCCTGGAATGATGAAGATATGACCTCAATATCTTCATCATAGCATAGATGTCAAGATGCTGGGTTTCCTGTGAAAATCCCCTCCAGCTCTCCCCGAAACAGTCTTTTGCCATCTAGAAATTACAGCCCGTTGGTAGGGGAGGTTCTTCCTCGATACCTGGAGCAAAGTCTGGTGGTAAATCCACTATGGTAAACTCTGTTTCGGCAGTTCCTTTCATGCTCGAACCACCGTATCCAGCCTGATTCATATGAGCCCGGATGATCACAACTGTATCCGGGTCAACATCAACCGGACCTCCGGAACGAGTAAATGGTTGGTCGTTGACATGGCTGTG
>DRBO01000155.1 GCA_011039385.1 Chloroflexota bacterium
AAGGCGGCGCAGCCCGCGTTTACGCCATAGATGTGGGATACGGCATTCTGGATTGGCGGCTTCGGAATGATACCCGGGTGATTGTCCTGGAGCGGACGAATGCCAGAGATTTGGATAAGTTACCAGAAACGGTCGAATTCATCACCGCTGACGTTTCCTTTATCTCCTTGAAGAAGATCTTACCAATTCTGGCAAGGTGGTATTCAGAACAGGGCGGGGAATCTGTCTTGCTTGTGAAACCTCAATTTGAGGCTGCCCGTGAGGAATCTGCCCGGGGCGCTGGTGTGATCTCTGATCCTGAAATCCACAGAAGGATTCTGCTTGAAGTGCTGGGTTTTGCGGCAGGAAATGGTTTCGAGATTAAGGGAGTTCTGCGTTCTCCTTTGCTGGGGCCGGCTGGCAATCAGGAATATTTGGCCTGGCTTAACTATCGTGAGGATCAGGCCGGGTGGGAAGGATTGCAGGAGAAGATCGATGCTTTGTTCTAAATCCGGAGATATAAGTGGCTGATCAAAAGCGAAAAATCCCCCGCGACAAAATGTTTTATCAGTTTTCCGCTTACGGGTTCCTGAAAAACCTGCGATTTTTTGACCCTTTTATTATCCTGATTTTCCGGTCCTACGGGTTAAGCTATTTACAGATTGGTTTCTTGTATTCCATTCGTGACGTGGCAACCAATATCCTGGAAATCCCTACCGGCCTACTGGCAGATTCCTTTGGCAGGAAAAAAGCCATGATAGGCGCCTTTGCATCCTATATAGTCTCATTTGTAATTCTGTATTTTTTCAAGCAATTTTGGGTCCTGGCCCTGGCGATGGTGCTTTTCGCCAGCGGGGAAGCTTTCCGCAGCGGTACCCATAAAGCCTTGATCCTTGAGTATCTCAAGATCAACAGTATTAGCGACCTCAAGGTCGCTTACTACGGCATGACCCGGAGCGCCTCTCAAATGGGGTCCGCGTTCAACGCGCTGATAGCTGCTGGATTGGTTTTTTACACCGGAAATTACCGGATCATGTTCCTGGCTGCTGCCCTGCCTTATGCCCTGGACTTGGTTAACCTGGCATCATATCCCGCGGAGCTCGATGGAAAGATCTTTCCCGAGTCGAAGAAGGCGGTCGGGGATCGCGTTAAAGAGACGCTGGCGGTATTCTGGGGTGTTTTCCGCAATGAGAAGCAGCTGAGATCGCTGTTAAATAGTGCCAGTTATTCGGGTGTATTCAAGATCTCGAAGGATTACCTTCAACCAGTGCTGGCTGCCTGGGTTTTGTCAGCGACGATTTTCCCGGGACTTGAGGCGACCCGCCGGGAAGCAGTGATCATTGGCCTGGTCTATTTTGCCATTTACCTGATGACAAGTTTTGCCTCCAGGAGAGCATATACCATCAGCAATCGCTTCAGCTCGCTGATAAAAGCAGTCAATATCACTTACCTGGCAGGTATTGGTTTGCTGCTGGCAGCTGGGATCTTGACTTATCTTGAGCTGGAAACGCTGGCCGTACTCTGTTTTCTAGGCATGTTCCTGATCAATAATATCCGCCGCCCAATCAATGTCGGTGTGATCAGCGATCGGATTTCCTCCAGGGTCATGGCTTCTGGTTTATCCGCAGAATCTCAGTTGACCACGATATTTACTGCCTTATTCGCCCCTGTGCTGGGTTACCTGGTCGACCGTTTTGGGCTGGGAAACGGGCTGAGCATGCTGGGCATGGTGATGTTCTTGATCTTCATTCCTGTCAGGATTCTGGATGATGACCCAGAAGGGGACTCAAAATAATCTCCCTCCCGTTCCCTCATCGGGTATACTAGACCTGTTTATGGATATAAACAGGATACGCAACTTTTCAATCATTGCCCATATCGACCACGGCAAATCCACCCTGGCTGATCGCCTTCTACAGGTCACAGGGACTGTATCTGAGCGCGATATGGCGGATCAGATTCTGGACACCATGGACCTTGAACGCGAAAAAGGCGTAACAATCAAGGCTTCCGCGGTTCAAATGCGGTACACAGCGGCCGATGGGGTGGATTACGAGCTGAATTTGATTGATACACCCGGACATGTCGATTTTGGCTATGAAGTCTCCCGAGCCCTGGAAGCTTGTGAGGGTGCCCTGCTGGTAGTGGATGCTGCCCAAGGTATTGAAGCCCAGACCATGGCCAATATGTATGCTGCGTTGGACGCCGGATTGGAAATCATCCCGATAATCAATAAGATTGATCTGCCAGCTGCCCGTCCGGATGAGGTCGCCAGGGATCTCAGTGGTCTATTAGGAACGCCCCCGGATCAAATACTCCGCATCTCGGCCAAGGCGGGTCAATTTATCCAGCCGGTCCTGGAAAAAATCATCCAGGAAGTTCCCCCGCCAACCGAGAATACCGGCTCCCCGCCCCGGGCCCTGATCTTTGATTCTCACTACAATTCCTATCAAGGAGTGATTGCTTATATCCGGGTGTATGATGGTCAGATCACCTCCCGGGATAGACTGCACCTGATGGCTGCGGGGAAAGAGGTGGAACCTTTTGAGATCGGGGTCTTCTCCCCGGAAATGGTGCCAGTAGAGGTTCTATACCCGGGAGAGGTGGGATATATCGCCACCGGTCTCAAATCAGTCGAGGAATGCCGGGTAGGGGATACAGTCACCAATGCCAGCAACCCCGCAAGTCAACCCCTGCCAGGCTACAAACAGGCCAAACCAATGGTTTTTGCAGGCTTTTTCCCGGTAGATAATGAAGCCTACGGGAACCTGAGGGATGCTCTGGAGAAACTACAGCTCAATGACGCAGCGCTGGTCTTTGAACCGGAGTCATCCCGGGCGCTAAACCTTGGATTTCGGTGTGGATTTCTGGGCATGTTCCATATGGAAATTATCCAGGAAAGATTGGAACGGGAATATAATCTAGATATCATCGCCACTGCACCCTCAGTGAAATACAGGGTGCTTTCCAGAGATGGAGAGCTGAGTGAGATCGATTCCCCTGCTGATCTGCCTGATAAGAGCCAGATAGAGGAGATCCAGGAACCCTGGATGGATGTGCAGATTTTTTTACCACTGGAGTATTATGGACCAGTGATGGAGCTGTTGACCTTGCGGCGGGGAGTTTATGTCAGCCAGGAGCACCCTTCCCCAAATCGGGTGCAGCTAAACTTCCAAATCCCGCTGGCAGAATTGATCGTGGATTTTTTCGATTACTTAAAATCCATATCGAGAGGATATGCATCGATGGATTATTCCTTTGCGGAATACAGGGCAGGTGATCTAGTAAAATTGGATATCCTCATTAATGGGGAACCTGTTGACGGCATGGCAGCTATCGTTCATAGGGAAAAAGCTTATCGTAAAGGGAAAGTTCTGGTATCCCGGCTGAAAGAACTGATTCCCTCTCAACATTTTGCTGTGCCGATCCAGGCATCCGCAGGTGGAAAGATTATCGCGCGAGCGGACGTAAAAGCCCTCCGAAAGGATGTCACGGCTAAACTCTATGGGGGAGATGTCACTCGCAAGAGAAAACTTCTGGAAAATCAGAAAGCAGGAAGGAAACGCCTCAAGCGTATTGGCAATGTAGATATCCCCCAGGAAGCCTTTCTGGCGGTGTTGAGGCTGGATGATGACTGAGAAACAGGATACAAGGTTTCCCTATCGGGTCATTCCCGGAATATTGATCAGCCTGGGTGCGCTGATTCTGCTGATCAGCTTGTCGGATTCTGCTATAGTGCTTGAAGCTCTTAATAACGTGAGGCTGCAGGTTCTGGTTCCCGCTGGGGTGTTGGTGATTGTCTCCTTGTTCACCCGGGCGTTCGCCTGGAGGGGCATTCTTCAGGAAAGGATCACCCTCTGGCAATCCTATTTGATTATCAATGCCGGGTATTTTATAAACACGGTCCTGCCATTCCGATTGGGAGAAATCTCCCGGGCTTTCTTGCTCATGCCCTCGGGATTCGGATTCTGGGAAGCCCTGCCTTCCATTATCCTGGAGCGGTTGATTGACGTCGGTTTTGCTCTCAGCCTATTATTTATTGGCCTGCCATCTGCCCTGGGATTCACAAATGATCTGGTATATGTTTACATCCTGACGGGGCTGTTAGCGCTGGGGGCGATTTCTCTTTACCTGGGAATCAAGAACAGAGAACGCATCTTGGCCTGGGTGGAAGGTATTCCCTTGCGGAATGAGAAAATCAAGGGCAGAGTGGTTCGGTTTGTGAAGTCTGTTATCTCCAGCCTGGAAATTCTAACCCATCCCCGGCGATTGCTGCAGGTCCTGGCGGGGATGGCTGCTAGTTGGGGAATTGCACTGTTATTTCAGTACCTGCTTCTGCGGGTTTTTGTCCCGGACGCACGCCTTGCCTGGGCTGCATTTGCGCTTGGCGCAGTCGCCGTGGGGGTGTCTGTTCCCTCATCTCCTGGTAACATTGGCTTGTATGAGGGAAGTATCACCCTGGCATTAACTGCCTGCGGCGTGGACCCATCCCTGGCATTTAGTTATGCCCTGACCAGCCATATCATCAACCTGGGGATCACGACTGGATTTGGCGTTTACGGATTGGTCCGGGAAGGCGTGAAACTCAGGGATGTCTGGCAGTTTAGCAAACAGCAAAAAGGTGAAGAAATATGAATAAAAGGACATTAATAACTGGCGGAGCGGGCTTTATAGGTACCAATTACGCCTCCCGCTTGCTTTCCCGGGGGGAGAAGGTCACCATTTATGATAATCTGTCTCGGGCAGGCACACCGGGGAACATCGCCTGGCTCAAGGAGACCTACGGTTCGGATTCTTTTCAGCTGATCGAGGCTGATGTCAGGTCGGCCAAAAGGCTGCAAGAGGCTGTTCAGGGCATGGATTTGATCGTTCACCTGGCTGCCCAGGTCGCTGTGACCACTTCAGTGATCGATCCGCGGACAGATTTTGAGATTAATGCCCTGGGGACATTTAACGTTCTTGAAGCAGCCCGGCAAGCGGACCGGAACCCGGTGGTGATCTATTCCTCGACGAACAAGGTTTATGGCGATTTGGAGGATGTGCGGGTTGCGGAAGGAGAGAATGGTTATTATTTTCCGGATAATCCGGGGGGTATTTCCGAATCCCAGCTGATTGATTTCCATTCTCCCTATGGGTGCTCCAAGGGAACGGGCGATCAATACGTGCGTGATTATCACCGCATCTATGGCGTACCTACAGTCGTATTACGCCAGAGCTGCATTTATGGTCCTCACCAGTTTGGCATTGAAGATCAGGGTTGGGTTGCCTGGTTTGTGATAGCTGCGGTCACCGGCAAACCCATTACCATCTATGGGGATGGAAAACAGGTCCGCGACCTGCTTTTTGTGGATGATCTGCTGGCTGCTTATGACCTGGCTTATGCCCATATTGATAAGATTGCGGGACAAATTTATAATATTGGCGGCGGTCCGGAAAACACGCTCTCGATTTGGAGGGAGTTTGGACCGCTGCTGGAAAATGAGCTTGGACGGGAAATCCCTGTTGCCAGAGAGGATTGGAGGCCAGGAGACCAGAGGGTTTTTATCGCTGATATTCAGAAAGCAAACCGGGATTTTGGCTGGAAGCCGGAAATTGGTGTAGAAGAAGGCATCCACAAACTTATCGATTGG
The DNA here is from genome assembly GCA_011039385.1 of Chloroflexota bacterium. Taxonomy (GTDB): domain Bacteria; phylum Chloroflexota; class Anaerolineae; order Anaerolineales; family UBA11858; genus B10-G9. The sequence goes on from DRBO01000155.1 coordinate 5,610, forward strand.
GTTCGGGCCAACCAGGATTTATTCTAACCAATTTTCTAGAGACAGGAAATACTTCATTCCCCCACTTCTTGATGAAAATACTCACTGTCCTCACTTATTATCGACCCCATACCAGCGGACTGACCATCTATGTTGAGCGCCTGGCGAAATCCCTGGTCAAACTGGGACATGAAGTCACCGTGCTGACTTCCCAGTATGAAAAAGACCTTCCGCGCGAAGAGGTTGTGGATGGGGTCAGGATCATCAGGGCTCCAGTATTATTCCGGGTCAGCAAGGGAGTGATCATGCCAACTTTTGGCTGGTTGGCCTGGAAGCTGGTCTCCAGCCATGATGTGATCCATCTGCACCTACCACAATTTGATGCTGCCGGGGTTGCTTTGCGGGGAAAGATTTTGGGCAAACCGACCCTGATCACTTATCATTGTGATCTGCTGCTGCCCAGATCGATGGTTAACCGGCTGATCAATTATGTTGTTCATTTGATGAACCATCTGGCGGGTATTCTGGCGGATCGGGTCTGCGCCTATACGGAAGATTTCGCCTCTCATTCTCCCTACCTGCTTCGCTACGCAGACAAGCTAGAAGTAATTTACCCTCCCGTGGTGATGCCGAATGTATCTGATCAGGAGGTGGTTGAATTCCGGGAGCGGGTCAATCCGGAGAATTATTCCCCCGTAATTGGCATGGCAACCCGTTTTGCCTCTGAAAAAGGGGTTGAGATACTGCTCAACGCCCTGCCCGGGGTGCTGAGTGTGTTCCCGGATACGAAGGTGTTGTATGCCGGCCAGTATCAGGATGTGATGGGTGAAACCGCCTATTTCCAGAGGCTGCTCCCGCGGATTCGGACCTATCAGGAAAAAGGACGCTGGAAGTTTTTAGGCGTGCTGGATCAGGAAGAAATGGCCCAATTTTACAGCTGCCTGGATGTGCTGGTAATTCCCAGCTTGAATTCCACAGAAACCTTTGGTTTGGTGCAGATAGAAGCCATGATCCGGGGAACGCCGTCCATCGCATCCAATTTGCCGGGGGTGCGGGTTCCTCCCCGGCTGACAGGCATGGGCGAAGTGGTCCCTATTGGGGATTCCCGAGCCCTGGCAGAGGCGATCCTCAAGGTCGTTTCCGAACCGGAGAAGTATCACCGCCCAGGGCAAGAGATTGCAGATCTGTTTGACCCGCTGGCAAACGCAGCGGCCTATCAGGCGCTGTATACCAGGATGTTGGAGGGGTTCTCTTGAAAGATTATTTGGCCCTGCACCTGCGGGATTTGCCCTACTTCCGAGCCTTGCTGCGAGCGGTTGAGGCTCGTTTTTATAAGGATATTTCCCTGCCTGGTCCGGTATTGGACCTGGGCTGTGGAGATGGACATTTTGCATCCCAGGCGTTTGAAAAGCCGATCGAGATGGGATTGGATCCCTGGTGGGGACCAATCCAGGAAGCCGCGGGATATGAATCCTATCAATACCTGGTTTGCGCGGCCGGGGACCACATGCCCTATCCGAGCGATTATTTTGCAAGCGCGATCAGCAATTCAGTGCTGGAGCATATACCTGATCTTGATCCAGTCATCGAGGAAACAGCCCGCGTGCTCCAGCCAGGAGCGCCGTTCATTTTTTGTGTGCCCAATCAGCGGTTTTTAGAGACCCTTTCCATAGGTGGCTGGCTGGATAGGATAGGCCTCTCAGGCCTGGCCAAGAGCTACCGTAGATTTTTTAATAGGATTTCCCGTCATTATCATTGCGACTCCCATTCAATCTGGGAGAGAAGACTGGAAAATCATGGTTTTGTCGTAGAAAGCTGTTGGGATTATTTTCCTCCAGCAGCCTTGCATGTGCTGGAATGGGGGCATTTTTTCGGCCTACCGTCTTGGATCAGTAAAATCCTCTTCGGCCGCTGGATTCTTGCCCCAAGCGCCTGGAATCTGAATTGCACAGACCGCCTGGTACGACCGCATTACGAGCGGGATCCTCAAAGCCCTCAGGGTGTGTACTCTTTTTACATCACCAGGATGATAGGGTAATTAGACTGGAATCAAGAGCAGCTGATTATGGAAGAACCAAGTGTCCTGGATTACGTTGTTGAAAAACTGACTTTCTGGAAGAAAGGCCAGCTGAGCATTCCTCCTGCGGAAGATCTCAAGGAACCTGGTCAGCTACGCCCTGTGACAGAGCGGACAAAATCGTCTCTCTGGCAGGGGATCACCGTTTTCCTTCCACTCTTTTTTGCCCTGATTGCCCAGGTTTTCGGTGAACCGGAAAACAGATCCGCCGGGTTGATGATCTTCCTGTATACCTCTGCCGCGGTCAGCCTGATCCTGATGATCCATTATAAAAATTGGCAGGTGGGCTCCTTGATCCAGGGAGAGGGAGAAGCCGGCCCATTTAAAGTCCGCTGGGTGCAATTTATATTTGGCAGCGTGGTCTCCCTGCTGGCTTTCGCCTTTTTTTCCGGCAATCATTTCAATCTGATCAATCTCAGCTTCTGGGTCATCGGCCAGGCTTTGATCTGGTGGTCGATCTGGGAGCCTGAAAATTGGTCCGCCAAGATCGCGTCTGCTTGGGACAGGTTTATCGGGGGCGGATTTCAGGTGACACCCTGGATGATCTTGGTTGCGGTTGTGTTCGCCCTGTCCGGGTTTTACCGTTTTTACCTTCTCAATCAAGTTCCTCCGGAGATGTTCAGCGATCACGCTGAGAAATTGATTGACGTTTCCAATCTGCTCTGGGGCGATACTGCCATATTTTTCCCCCGCAACACCGGCCGGGAAGCGTTCCAAATGTACCTGACTGCCGCGATGTCCAGGATCTTCGGAACCGGCATTTCCTTCTTGAGTTTAAAACTCGGTACCTGCCTGGCAGGCCTGTTTTCCCTTCCTTTTATCTATCTATTAGGCAAGGAAATCAAAAGCAAGGAAGTGGGATTGATGGCCATGTTCTTTGCTGGTATCGCCTACTGGCCCAATGTGATTTCCCGGGTCGCGCTGCGTTTTGCCCTCTATCCAGCTTTCCTGGCGCCAACATTATATTTCCTGGTGAGAGGATTAAACAGGAAACGCTGGAATGATTTTCTGTTTTCCGGGCTTTTCCTGGGTATTGGACTGCATGGCTACAGCCCTTTCAGGATCGTACCATTTGCTGTGATCATCCTGTTGCTGGTCTATTTCATCCATGACAAGTCCAAGGATAACCGCCGGATGGCGGTGATTGCCCTCCTGCTGGTTGGTCTGATCTCCCTGCTGGTTTTCCTTCCCCTCGGCCGCTACGCCCTGGACAATTACGATACGTTCGCCTACAGGATGGAAACCCGCATGACCAGCGTGGAAGCTCCCATCCAGGGCAGCTACCTGGGGATCTTCTTCTCCAACCTCTGGAAGGCGTTAATTATGTTCCAGTGGGATAATGGCCAGATCTGGGTGCATTCTGTTCCGGGAAGGCCTGCCCTGGAAGTGATTTCAGCGTCTATGTTCAGCCTGGGCGTGGTGTTGGTTGCTGTCCGCTACCTGAAAAAAAGGCATTGGCTGGACCTTTCCCTGTTGTTGATAATCCCCGTATTGATGCTCCCTTCCGTCCTGTCGATTGCCTTTCCATCTGAGAATCCTTCCCTTAACCGTACGGGCGGAGCCATAATTCCAGTCTTTCTAATTGTTGCCATAGCTGTCGAGAATCTGGTAGTGAATCTGAAAGAGAAGTTCTCAGGCAGAGGGGGGGTGTGGCTTTCTCGCGCAGTGGTGCTGTTATTGGCAGTTATCAGTCTGAGCGAGAACGCCCGGCTGGTATTTGGGGATTATTACCAGCAATTTAAAAGAAGTGCCTGGAAT
>DRBO01000142.1 GCA_011039385.1 Chloroflexota bacterium
AGATTGCCACGCTCCCCGGCGTTGCACGCCGGGGAGCGTGGCAATCTCACTGCAATCCTGCAGTAATGTGACTTTATGTCAAATGATGGAAATCCACTGTTGAAGGGCTGGATTGCTTCGTCACCTCCCCTTCGGTCCGGTTCCTCGCAATGACAAGGCCAAAAGGACGGCGCATGGGCTCATCCTGCCATATCCACGCTCTCTGTCATTGCGAGCTGACCGGCGTGAAACGCCGGGGAGCGTGGCAATCTCACTGCAATCCTGCAGTAATGTGACTTTATGCCAAATGATGGAAATCCACTGTTGAATGGCTGGCTTGCTTCGTCACCTCCCCTTCGGTCCGGCTCCTCGCAATGACAAGGAAAAGGGCGAGACTCCCTCGTTCTACTCGGGACCGGCCTGAGTCGCCCTGCTATATCAAGCGTTATGATCCCCTACGCTCAATCACATCCTTCCAGGCAGTCCAGAGCTTCCTGGGCTTCCTTGCGTACGATATAAGCCCGGTCCCAATCGAACTGGTCATCCGCGCCCAGCAGTAGTTCGCAAGTCTGGCGCAGTTTCTCCTTCTCTTCAGGATTCAAATGCCCATAGCGGGCCAGTTTGCCGTAGCTGCGGATGGCCTTGGCCCGAACGCCGGCGCTTGCATCACCCAGATTCCCCTGAATGGCATCCAGCATGCTCTCTTTGAACTCAGCGGGCAGGTCCTCCGGCTTGATGTGCTCCACAAATCTGCCCAGAGCGCGGATGGCCGTATCACGCAGCTCCAGGTTTTCCGAACCGGCTGCTTTCAGCACCTGCTCAAAGGCTTTCAGCACCCGCGGGGATTGGATCTTGCCCAGGGCATAAACCAGGAAGATCCGGCACTCCTCGCTTTCTTCACATTGATAGGACTCCAGCAGCGGTTCCAGGGCAGGTTCTCCCACCCGTCCAAAAGCATGGCCAATGGCCAGCTGGGCTTTCATATCCCCGGCATCAAGGTCATTCAGCAGGTAGGGAATGACCTCTTCGCCAAAATCCGCTACCAGGCTGATGGCTTCATCCACTACCCCGGCCTGGTCGGGGTGATCGAACAGGTCCACATGGAATAACACCGACACCATCTCAAACAGCGAGCGGGCAGCTGCTTCATCGATAGATGGCAGTTCCTCGCGGATCATCAGCAGACCCTGGTGGATTTTTTCCGCTTCTGGGCTGCTCAATAAACTCCTGATTTCCTGGTATCTTTCTGATTTCATCACTCCTCCTGGCACCACAGATAAGAAAGTTATGTCAAGGTTGAAAAACAAATCTATCAGGATTAGTCACGAGACCAATTCCGGACAGATTTTGATATGTCCTTAATTTATATCATAACTGGATTTCTCCCTTCCGAAAACTCGTTTTTCAATTGTGGGAAAATAACAGATTTGATAACCATAATCCCTTTCCTTCCCTTGCTGACAGGTACCTTGTACGTTATAGTTTAACAATCATTACCAGCAGTTCAATTTTTAGCTGCGTGTGTGTTCTTTGCCGTCCAATTGAAACTCGCTTGGACACCTGCATATTATTTTTTTAATAAAGGGAAGAGATCATGAGACCCATCCGTAAATTTCAGTTTATTTCTCTCTTAGTGGCAATCGCTCTGGTTCTGGCCGCCTGCTCGGGGGCTGCGCCCGACTCCCCTGCTACAGCCGCGCCTGAGGAGACGGTCGAAAAAGAATCCGGGGGGAAAGCCGAAACAGTGGATCCCAAACTGGTTACCACCCTGGCAGGCGTCAAAAGCGCTGTCGTCCAGATCGAAGCCCAGGGCACTTTTGCGGACCCTGAATTTGGCGAGTACAGCGGTGCCGGCCTGGGCTCCGGCTTCATTATTGATTCGTCAGGCCTGGCTATCACCAACAACCACGTGGTAACTGGCGCAGCCCTGCTGAATGTTTGGGTTGGCGGCGATACTACCAAAACCTACAACGCCCAGATCGTGGCTGTATCTGAATGTTCTGACCTGGCCCTGATCGACATTGAGGGAGACGATTTCCCCTACCTGGAATGGTATCCCGACCCCATTACCGTTGGATTGGAAGTGTATGCCGCGGGCTTCCCGCTGGGCGACCCAGAATTCACCCTTACCAAAGGCATCGTATCCAAGGAGCAGGCCAACGGAGAATCCTCCTGGGCTTCTGTCAACCAGGTTATCGAACATGATGCCACCATCAATCCTGGCAACTCTGGCGGACCGCTGGTGACCGAAGACGGCCAGATCGTCGGTATAAATTATGCTTCCTACGCCGCAGCCGGTCAGTACTTCGCCATCGGCCGGGATACCACCCTGCAGATCATCAACCAGTTCAAAGCTGGCGACGATGTGGATTCCCTGGGCATTAACGGCATGGCTGTGGTTGCCGATGACGGCAGCCTGAGCGGGATCTGGGTTTCCTCAGTTAAGTCCGGATCGGCCGCAGACGAGGCCGGTGTGGAACCAGGCGACCTGATCACTGCCCTGGAAGGCTTGGGTCTGGCGGCCGATGGCAGCATGGCAACCTACTGCGACATCATTCGCACCCAGGGGGATGACAATACCCTGAGCATGGACGTGCTCCGTTTCGGCACTAACGAAACCCTGGAAGGCCAGTTCAACGGCCGCGGGCTCTCTGTGACCGGACCCATTCTCAGCTCGGGAGATGCAACGGCCGGGACGGACTCCAGCGGCGGAAACACCGAGGTCGCAGGGGATTTCCTTTCCGAAAACATCATTGAGGTTTTAGATGATGGCTATATGGCCATCACTGATGACTCCTACTCCCTCTATGTGGAAGTGCCTACCAGCTGGAACCAGATTGACGGATCCTCCTGGTCTGCTGATTGGGATGGCCTTTATCTTGAGGCTGTGGACGTTACTGCAGCGCCCGATCTGGACGCTTATTATTCTTCCTATACAGCCCCGGGCTTCAGCTTCTCCGCCTCAGAAGATTGGGGCAATATCGGGGGATACATCATGCTCCTGGATGGCGTGAAACACTGGTACGAGGACAGCTGCACCTATGATTCGCGGGAGAAATATGAGGACCCGGTCTATGAAGGTGCCTACGATTACTGGGACTGCGGCGGGGATGCAGGGCTCGTCGTTCTGGGCGTCCGGCCCATCGCGGACCCCACAGCCTACCTGGTGCTGGTCCAGGTCCAGGTGATCACGGACGCTGACCTTGATGCCCTGGAGCGGATTATGGCCACATTTGACCTGATCCTGCCCTGATCGTACAAGACCAGGGGCACGAAAATGAAAAGGCTGCGCAGTCGCGCAGCCTTTGTTATTTCCCGGACAGTTGCTAATCTTCATTCTTCAATTATCTGATTGATCCTTCGAACAGCCCGATTGGTGGCCCGGCGGTAATAACAGCCCGCAGGCACCAGCGCGCAGAGACAGATCCAGTCACTTCCGGATTGTATCCTCCGGCAAACCAGGTGCATCCGGTCTTCCGTCCGGATCGTCACCTCATCAACCGCGGCCAGATTGAGATGGTCCTGGGTTTCTGCACCTACCTGCTGGAGCATGGCAATCATGGCGCTGGTCAGCTCCTGATCAAGCTGCAGGGGTGACGAGGCAATCGGCAGGCCTTCTGATGTTGCCAGAACAGACCTGTCAAATCCGCCTTCCTGGTTCATTTCTTCAAGTATTTCGGAAAAAGGAGATAAGTTTTCCCCACCCGAGTGCTTATCTTCTATCACAACAACTCTCCTAAGCTGGACTGGGGTAAATTTTTCCCCTGGCTTTGGCAACAACTTCGTTGATAATATTTTTTAGGCTGTCCAGCACGCCTGCCCCATCAACCGCCACGCTTTCATAAGCCGGCACGCCATTTAATCCCATGGATTCTTTGATAGAGTGGACAGGCATGATATTCGGCAAATCCCGTTTGTTGCACTGCAGAATCAGGGGAACATCCCAGGGGTCAAATCCAAGCTCTTCTAGATCCTCATAGAGATCCTTGACAGCCTGCACATTATCCTGCAGGCGTTTGGTCTGGGAATCAGCCACAAAAACGATCCCGTCAACACCTTTCAGGACCAGCTTTCTTGTCCCCCGGTAATACACCTGTCCCGGGACTGTGTAGATATTAAAGCGGGGTTTTAAGCCGCTGATCTCTCCCATCTCGAACTGCATATAATCAAAATACAAGGTGCGATCTTCCCTGGTCTTCAGGGAGATCAGCTCACCCCGGCGATCGGGACGGGTCCGGGAGTGAATGTACTGCAGCGACGAGGTCTTCCCGCTCAAGGAAGGACCATAATAAACAATTTTCAGGTTGATTTCTCTTAATTTCCAATTAATAAACATACGTCAGGTAAACCTTTAATCCATAAAAGTGTCATCTAATTCCTGCGTGATGCCTTTTCTGAAATCATCTGGCGAATAATCCGCAGGGGGGCCCATAATCTCTTCAAACTCTTCTGTGATCGGCAGCAGCTGTTCGACAGCACGTTTGGCAAATAAACGAACCAACCCGATCGGTGTCTCCGACCTGAAAATCACTATCAGGATAAAACTGCCGGCGATGTTGTGCAGATAAATGCTTTTGGTTTCCCCTTCATGGAAAAATGAGCCATGAGGATCTTGTTCACCAATCCGGCTGGATAGCTCCGCCATAGCAGCCACATCACCTGCCGCCAGGGCAGCCACAACCGCCGGTGTCCCTTGATCCATAATGCCCTGAAGAGAAATTACCTGTCCGCTGATATCTGCCAGCACGATGCTGTCTGTATGGGCTTTTTCAGCCAGATGAGCCAGAATGTAATCAATCCTATCCAGCATCTCTTCAGGTATGTGCAGTCCTTGTTTCATCATCTCGTTCCTCTGTCTCCGTAAATCGTTTGGCCCATTGGGATGAGTTCAATTCTTACGGAGGTAAGCTATTCTACTAGGTTCCCGACTCAGCGCCTGAGCCGCTCGATAGCTGCCTTAAGGCTGGTGCGCATCCTCTCGATCGCCTGAGCCAGCTCTCCGATATCGCCGCCCTGCTCTACATCTATCGGCACATCCATATCACCGCGGCTAATAGCATTCGCGGCATCAACGATATTTTGGATGGACCGTATTACCTGGCGGCTGAAAATCATCACTACCACTACCAGAACGATCACCACGACACCAACTATAATGCTCAACCCCAGAGCGAGCTGGGAGAATATCGACAGATATTTCGCTCGCGCACGTTCCAACTCAACTTGTGTAACAAGCTTTTCCAGCGCCGGTTTGGAAAGAACAGACAATTTGGGATCAATGTTCTGGACAGAGAAATTGATCGCCTCACTTAATAATTTGGCAGCATTATTATTCTCAGGGCTAGATTGATACTCCTCGACAATACCTTCCAACTTGCCAACATATAATTCCCGATTGGTTTTAATATCAGCCAGAAGCTGGGCTTGGTCCGCGCCAAAAACTCTCTGGACTACCGTCCAGTTTTCATCATAGATCGCCTGGGCATCTGTGATGTCGGTGAGTCTATCCTCGTTGCCGGTCAGAGGGTACTGCCCGATGGCAATCCGCTCATCTTCCAGGGCATTGAATATATTTTCAACTGCCTGCACACCTTCCTGAAGATCCGTCAGCTCGATTGTAAGCGCTAGGGACCTATTCAAATTTGTCGCCGTAAAAAATGCGGTGATCACCAGCAACAACACGATCACACCCTGAATAACAATAAATCTTCTAATTCTTGATAGTTGCATCGCATACCTCCTGTGCTTATTCCCGCTGGATTCACCCGGGCCAGGGAGTGATTTTTAATTTCCTTTTAGTACCTGCACCATCTTCTTCTGGAAAACAGTCCTTTTTGCACTGTCGGTGATTTCAAGGCTGACCCTCTCTACAAGTTCAGCTGCTCTGGCATGGGGGAAAGCTTCCCTGTTCTCGCCCATCAATTTGATCTCGTCTTCAATGATCACCGGCCCGATTGGGCCTATCACTTCATTAAAATTCTCAGTCAAGTGCTCAAAAAAGGATTCCGGGGCAATTTCCCGGAATGTTCTCTTCGCTCCTGTGACTTCATAGAGCAATCCGGCAGATATCAGGCTGTAAAAGATCTTTGCCACATCAAACTCTCCCAGTTCCAGGAGATTGGCAATATCCTGAATGGAACGTTCGCCGTTAACCTGGGCTAGCACCTGCCACTCGATCGGTTTTAAACTGATCGTGCTGGTAGAACCAGATGGGGAGATGTTGAAAACCGCCTCCGTGGAAGAAAGCACCTCCTTAATATCCGCCCATTGTTCGGCCTGACGGGCTGCCACCAGGAAGAGCTGTTCGGTGGGGGTTTGAATGGATCTTTCGGGCGCCGGGATATCGGGGGTGAAGCTGAACTCACCCTCAAGCCAACCCATCAGCGCATAGATACAGCTTTCCCCTATCTGGGTTCCTGCCGCAGCATGGAGGATGACACCGCCATGCAGGTAGATCTCTCCGGTTTTCATTCCCTGACGGACATCGAGCCTGCCAGTTCGCCTTCCAGAACTGAGCATTCTCAGGATGTCCAGCAATGAAAGCTGGGCCAGGTTCCCTCTTAATACTTCAACCATAACCAATCTCCTCAACCAAAATCATCCAGTTTGCCTTGCGAATTCCTACACTCTCTCAACAAATGCCTTCTCAAATTGCTTCTGAATTTTCGGGTCACTTTGCCAGCGGGCCAGGACCACATTAACGCTCATCCTCAGTAAGGGAATATCCACGCTGGGCGTGCAGATCACAATCAATATGGCCTGTTGGATGTCAACCGCAAATACCTTCCTCTGCTTGTAATGCAGCACAACCTCATGCAATCCTGCAAGATCCTCGCCGATCGTACCAATTATGTCCAAAACATGGCGGGAGACATTTTCCAGGGTTGCTTTGTTTAATGCTGGAGGAGTAAGATCCTCCAGGAGTGCTCCCTGATTGTCACAAATCAGGCTGCCCCACACACCCATTGTTTCGTTGATTTCCATTAATCCGTTTTTCATGGTGACTGCTACCTAGCTGAAAAGATCGGGCAAAATGCCCGGAAAATTAAACTTGTTCAGCTGCTCGTTGTATTGGGACGACAGCTTTCTGAGAGAGGACCGAATCGGGCCAAACAGGTCCTGCCCGTTCATTGCCGCCTGCTCTGCCAGAATTTCCACCGTCTCCCAGAGGCATTTTCCTATCCCATGACTGAAATCCTTTTTCACCTCACCGCTGTAAGTCACCTGTCCATTTTGGTATTGGAACTTGGCGGCAAAGGGATCCAGAAAAGGAAACTCATCCGCATTGGCGATCAAGGTGTCCTTGAATGTGTTCAGGAACTCTCCTGCGCCTAAATGCTCATCAGTGGAATTTTCCACCGCCTGGATGACCACTCCCCAGGCCTCCAGGAGCTGGGGCAGGTTGTAGCTGATCCTGATGACTTCGGATTCAGACAGGGCTTCTTCCACTGCGGACTCGAAGACGCTGAAAGTCGCGCCAGTAGAAGAGATAATGTCCAGGATCCGACTCAGGACCTTTGCCCCGGAAACCTCATCGGCACCAGCGCTCAGCAGCGCATCAATTACGCGTCCTTCCAACATGAAAATGTACCCTGTTTGCCGGTTGCCATCAATTCTGACCACGATATATCCGGTGTGATTTTGGTCTTCCAATTTCTCGATCAGGGCTTCAAGGCTGGTGAAGTCAGTGCTCAAATTTTCATAAATTGCTTTGCTGATCACCATGCTTGCCAGCATGGTGATCATCTCACCCGACTGAACAAAAACGCTGATTGACCCATCTTTTTCTTTGGCTTTCTCGGTAACTGCTTTGACTGCATCCTGGCCGGAGAGGGTATACCTACCGGCTTCCTGGCTCGCATTGACGACACTCCCATTATCAAGTAAGAGAACGCCATCGTATTCCCAGAAGCTTACCTGAACGACCCCGGTAAAACCGTTTTCTTTGAGATCCACCAGCAATTCCCCAAAGTTCGTAAATGAGGTGTTCAGATTCTGATAGACTGCATCACGTTTTGGAAATATCATCTTAGCCGTCCTTGCAGAAGCTCACTGATAGCGTTTGAATATCATCTCTACCGACTCGAAAATAGTTTCCGCGGACGATCGCCGGGGAAGGTTCAACAGCAGCATCTTATCACCCTTCTGCTGCAGATAAATTCTGCCATCGCCAGCGGTTAAAACGACCCACTCCAGATGGTCGGCATCCAGATAGCCACCAATGATCTCCCCTTTCTCACGAAGGAATACCCCCCATTTGATCTCACGCTCCGGTTCCAGAGATTTGTCCTCAGCAATAAGTGTGCCGTCTGCTGTCAGCATCAGCGCGCTTTCAACACCAGGTATTCCGCCAATCGCTTTGACTATCCGTTTCTCAACAATATCTCCCAGTTCAGTCGGTCCCGGGTCAATTTCCTCCTCCCATTCTGGACTCCAACCAGCGGTGGATTCATCAATCCGCCGCATGCCTTCCAGGAGAACGCCAGACCAGGGTGTATCGATCGTCCGGAGGCCAGGTTCTGCGCCCATTTTTAAATGAAAAGAACCATTTTCCCACTCCAGGAGTTCATAGACCGCTTCCTCTCCTGTTTTTCCGCCAACTTCTGCATGGATCATCTCGCCAGCTTTGAAATAGATTGCCCCGGACCGCCCCTGATGGTTAAGGACGAGCTGGGCTTGATTGCGTTCCTCACAGTTGATCTGCACAATACTGGCCAGGCTCATCATTTCCAAATTGCCTTCCAGGGCCCGATCCTCCCGGCTGACCAATTCCCGGATCTTATTGGTCAGAAACTCAAAATCCAGGGGTTTCTCAAGGATATCCAGGGCTCCCATCCGAAAGGCCCGGACAATCAGCTCCTTATTTGCCGAGAAGGTTGTCAGAATCACTTTGGCCTTAGGATCAAAGGCCCGCAATTCCTCCAGCAGTTCCAAACCACCAACTTCCGCCAGGTTCAGGTCCGCCACAACGAGATCGGGGGCTTCGGCCCGGTACATAGAGAGAGCATTCGCGCCTGAAGACGTGCCGGTGGTGCGAAAGCCGTTGGCCCTTAAGGTCCCGGAGAGGTACTGGATATATTCCGGATCTCCATCCGCAATCAAGATCGAATACTGAACCAAATTTGCCTGCTCCTCATCCTGTGAGATAGTTGTTCTGAGATGAAAACACCTGTCCTGATTGGGTTACTCACCAGGATCGGCTCCAATCCCTATTTATGCCTGTATTCTAACATGACCGAAAGACCAGGCGAATCATCGAATTGCTGTTTCAGAATCCAGATAGGCAGGCCTGGACGATTTCTTTCCCTTAGGTTCTTCGGTCTCATTCATTATACTCGTTTCGCTTTTAATCCATCCGTCCAGCAATGGTACCTAACAAAAAGGATAATTCCCGGAAAATCACTTTTTGAC
>DRBO01000102.1 GCA_011039385.1 Chloroflexota bacterium
CAACGCGCCCACCTCGATCTGCAGATAGCCTATGACGCCACCATCGAGGGCCTGGTGAGAGCCCTGGAATACCGCGACATGGAAACCGAGGGACATTCCCAACGGGTCACGGATCTCACCTTAAAACTGGCCAAATCCATGGGCATCACTGGTGAAGAGCTTGACCATATCCGCCGCGGCGCGCTGCTGCACGATATCGGCAAGATAGGCGTGCCCGATAGCATTCTCCACAAACCTGGCAAACTGGATGAGGATGAATGGGCCATCATGCGCGAACACCCTCAATATGCGTATGATTTGTTGAAAGAAATCGCCCATTTGCGTCCTGCCCTGGATATCCCTTATTACCATCATGAAAAATGGGACGGCACAGGCTACCCCCGCGGCCTGAGAGGCGAACAGATCCCGCTGGCGGCGCGCATCTTCGCGATTGTGGATGTCTACGACGCCCTGACCAGCAACCGCCCTTACCGGGGAGCCTGGTCGAAAGAGAAGGCCCTCGACTACATCCGCCAGCAGAGCGGGACGCATTTCGATCCCCAGGTCGTAGAGGTCTTTATGAAATTAATCGAGAAAAGCGGGTTGATCCAATCTGATTAACCCGAACCGGCGCAGAGCGCTTAGGTTCCAGCCAAAAACCAATATGGTTCCTATCACCCAATTTCAGACTGTCGGACAAACAGAAGGAGTGGTACATGCCTTCACCGCCCGACAGATAAATCTGAGGGCTGACATTTTTGATCGGTTCCAGATCGCGCCTTTTGGAAATAACAAATCCCAGCAATCATCAAGCCCCGATATGCGGGGCTTATGGTTTTGTCATACATTCCCACCATACCCCAGGATAAATAGATTGACTCAACGAGACTCCCTAGATCTTATTCAGCCATCTTATTTTTAAACATCCATTTGAGGTCCACGAAGGTGGCCGGATGGCACCAGCCAGAGCGCAGGAATTCCTTCCAACCTCAGATCGCTGCTTACTGCTCACTCCTGCCTTTCCCCGGAATCTGTACTATACTCAGTAGCGCAGAGAGGAACCCACATGAGCCGTGCAGCCAGGATTACCCTGACTATCTTAAAACTGGTCCGGGCCAGAGAGCTGGTCTACCGCTCCTTCAAAAATCCGTCCCGGGGCACCGGATCACTGGACCTGAAAAATTTTAAGAAATCCCTCCAGCCCGAAGCCTGGACCGTGGACAGCTTTCGGATTATCACCCTTCTGGGGGACAACCCCGCCTGGAAACACGTTATTTTCCTACCCGGCGGGGCCTACATTTTAGAAGCCACCCCTTTCCACCGTCAGCTGGCCGCAAAGCTGGCCGGAACCTACGGGCTGTCGGTCTCCCTGGTCGACTACCCCAAAAGCCCGGAGCATACCTATCGGACCACCCATGACGTCCTCCTGAAAACCTACCTCCAGCTCCGGGAAAGATACCCTGATCAGGAATTCTGCCTGCTGGGGGATTCCGCCGGGGGCGGACTGGCCCTGGCTTTCCTGCAGGTTTTACGGGACCAAAATATCACTCCTCGGCCGGGTAAGACCGTCCTGCTCTCTCCCTGGCTGGATCTCACCCTGAGCCATCCAGAAACCCCAGGCTACAGAGAGAGGGATCAGGTCCTGTCCCTGGCCGGGCTGCAATATGCCGCCGGGCTGTACGCCGGGGGAGAGGATCCCCGTCACCCCCTGCTTTCCCCGCTTTTCGGAGATCTTCACGACCTGGGGGAGGTCAAGCTGGTCTTCGGGTCAGAGGAAATCTTCTATCCCGACTGCCTGGCGCTGGTCGACAAGATCCAGGGTACCGCGGGGACCGAGATGAACTGGAAAGTCGGGGAAGGCCTGATCCATGACTGGCCCATTTTCCCCTTCCCGGAATCCCGGCCCATGCTAGACGAAATCGCCCGCTTCCTGCTGTCTGCTTAGCACTCCGGGGGACATACCTCATTCCATCCCGGAGTTAGTCATGTTTCCATGCCGGGATAACCTCGCGGCGGCATATATTTTCCCTGGGGAGGACCCCTCGCTAAATCACCCCCGGTTTTAACCGGGGGCTGTTAATTAATTGAGGTCAGACCAAGTATAGTTCCATCGGTAAACTGCGCAGTATCATCCAGAGAAGCCCCGCTTTGCGGGGCTCGCTGTTCATTTATCTGAACACTGATACCTGATCAATATCTATCTAATCTTCAATTGCTATTAATCCAATCACAAAACCCTTCCCCTGGATATGACAGCTGTCATCATTTCTGTCACCTCCAGGCCTTCCTCAATTGCCCTTTTCCCCTCCTCGTTCGATAATAAAAACAAGCCCAAACGAAACCCTGCTGCCCGATAACCGCTTCTGCGCGGCACAACTATGTCAACTTCCCGAAAAACCATCCTTCTCACCGGCGCCTCCGGCAATATGGGACAGGCCACCCTGGCCGAGCTTTTCCAGCGCCAGGACCGCTCCCAGATCCGGGCCCTGGCTCTGGACACTCCCAATGACCGCCGAATCTTGGCTCCTTACCAGAAACAGGGGCTGTCCGTGATCTGGGGAGACCTGACCTGCTACCAGGATGTACTTAAGGCGGTCACAGGGGCGGATATTATCCTGCACGTGGGCGGACTGGTCTCCCCCTATGCCGACACCCGTCCGGAGCTGACCATGAAGGTCAATGTCGGTGCCGCCCAGAATATCGTCCGTGCCATCCAATCCCAACCCGATCCAGACCGGGTCAAGCTGGTCTATATCGGCACCGTAGCCCAGTACGGCAACCGGCCGGTGCCCATTCACTGGGGCCGGGTGGGCGACCCAATCAAACTCAGCACTTTTGATACCTACGCCCTCAGCAAAACCATCGCCGAAAGGATAGTCATCGAGTCCGGCTTGAAAAATTGGCTTTCCCTGCGTCAGACCGGCATCGCCCGCATGGCAGCCGCTGAGCCGCTGGATCCCATCACCTTCCACACCACCCTGGCCGGGGTGCTGGAATGGATTACGCCCCTGGATTCCGGTCGTCTGCTGGCGAATGTCTGCGAGGAAAACGTACCGGATGAGCTCTGGGGAAATATCTATAACATCGGCGGCGGGGAACCCAATCGCCTCACCAACCTGGAGCTGTTCGAGAAAATGCTGGGCGCTACCGGCGTGGGGAACTACCGGGAAGTACTCGATCCCCGCTGGTTTGCATTGAAGAATTTTCACGGCCAGTGGTACAGCGACTCCGACAGGCTGGAAGAGCTGGTGCCTTTCCGGCACCAGACCCTGGACGATTACCTCCAGGAGCAGTCCGCAAAAGTACCCTGGTACATCCGGCTGGGCAGCGCCCTTCCCCGCCTGGTCCGAAGGAAATTTGAAGAGGTGGCCCGCGGCCCGCGGGGCACTTTATCCTGGCTGGCCCAGGGGGATGTATCGCACATCAAGGCTTATTTTGGATCCTTAAATCTCTGGAAGAATATCGGCGGCTGGGAGAGCATCCCCACTGACCGCCCCCCGGCAGAGCCCCTCTTGCTCGACCACGGATATGACGAAACCATTCCCCCCGAAGAATTAACGCGATCAGAAATGAACGAGGCCGCTAGATTCCGGGGCGGGAGCCTGCTGACCAAAAAGATCACCCCCGGCGATTGGCGCTCGCCTTTGAAGTGGCGCTGCCATGACGGCCATGAGTTCGCCGCCAGCCTGAATTTAATTCTCAAGGGAGGGCACTGGTGCCCGGCCTGCATCTCCAACACCCCCAGCTACCCCGAAATGGCCCGGCACAGTGCCTTTTTCAACCAGGTTTGGGCGCCTGATCTTAGCTAAGGATCCCGCATCCTTTTTTTCTCGGCTCCTCGCGCCTTCTGTCACTGAGAGGGAGCGCAGCGACCGCAGCAATCTCCTGATCTACCTTTAATGAAAAGGGCGACCCGGCCCTATCCCGAGCTAGACGAGGGAAGATCGCCCCTGCTTTTTCCAATCACTAATTTTCAATCTTCAATTCTCAACCCACCGCTTCAATATTCACCAGGACCTTCCGCCGCGGCGTGTAATAAGCCCGGTAGTTTCTCCCATCCTCAAAGGCGTTGAACCCCCGCTTCTGGACCCGGAATTTAATCCCCCCCACCTGGTAATACAGCTGAGTGGTCTTTGATCCATCATCATCAGTGGAAGTCTTCACCTGCCGATACCCGATGTCCTCTACGGAAGCCACCTGCCCTCCCGCGATATCCATCACGGCCTGGACCAGCAGGACCAGGCCCCAGATCATAAGCGCTGCCAGAATCCCTCCTATGACCAGCAAGGAGGTGCTCATCCCTTTCAGATTAGTAAAGTTCCCGGCCAGGGAGATGCCGTTGAAGATCCCGGCCCGACTCAATTGATAGACCAGAAAACCTCCCGGGACAAGTATGAAAATCAGCGGGCTGATCAGCCCACGGTAGAGGAGGGGATACTGCTCCCGGCTCAATTCCCCCCGCTGGTTGGCACTCAACGAGGCCAGGTGGAAACCATTGGCTTCCGCCAGAGTGGCCGTCATACCCTCCACTGCCCTCTCTGCCGGCTCATCATCCAACGCTTCCGCAGAGAGAACCACCCCGGATTCAGGCAGGTAATAGAAGCGGTACGAGACACCCGGGGATAATCCCTCTTTGCTCCCCTGCGGCAACCGCAACGGCCGGCCGGACACGACAACCGTGTAGGTATCCTTTCCAAAATGCAGGATTCCCACCGCGTCATGGACCACACCTCGACGTAGATCTTTCTCCAGCCTGGATGCCCTCTTGTGGGAGCTGGCCCAGCGCCTCCCAGCCTGAACAGCCAAAACGACCAGCAGCAAGCCAAAAGCGCCCAGCACCATAGGTGTGGAGAGCTCGATCCCCACAGCCTGGATCCCCAGGAAAAAAGCCAGAATAATAAGGATTATGATCCCGTTGAGTTTGGAACCGCGCTGAAATTTTTTGAAGAATTTGCTCCCGTCCGGGCCCAGCAGGGCTGCCTGCTCAGGGTTGATCTCACCCCTCCGATTAGCCTCAAGGTATTCTGGATTGGTCGGGTTGTAGATACCGGGCAGATGGGGAAACATAGTCCTCCTTTAACCGGGCTATCAGTTAACCCGTGATAAATCAAGCCAGCAGGAATAGGTGGAAAATCTAACAGATGCCCTTATTATTATTTTTTTATTGTACATGAATTTTTATTGAAATGAATCCCGTCTCGGTCCTTTAAACCAAAACCGCCTTCGGGCGGTTTTTTTGTGCGCTGGGCGGGAATCGAACCCGCACGCCCTAGGGGCATATGGCCCTCAACCATACCTGTCTGCCAGTTCCAGCACCAGCGCTTTTATTGCTGCCAGCCTTTCCTTCACTCCTCAGGATGGCAGTGGTATTATAATCTTCCAGAGAACATTGTCAAGTCAACTGAAATTTTGAAAGGAGCCACGCCATGCCGATTGTCCTGGACGCGATGGGAAGCGATAATTTCCCGCTTCCGGAAGTGGAAGCCGCTTTTCAGGCTGCCGCCCTGTTAGATACGAAGATCCTCCTGGTGGGACAAGAAGAAAGAATTCAGCCCCTGTTGGCGGATCACGCCCCGGACCTCCGGGTGGAGCTGATCCATGCCCCAGAAATCCTCGAGATGGGAGATAAACCTGCCCGCAGCGCCCGCCGCAAAGCTGACAATTCCATGGCAGTGGGCATGGATCTTGTCAAGGAAGGGAAAGCCGAGGCTTTTGTGACCGCCGGTAATACCGGCGGGGCAATGGCCAACGGGCTCTTCCGGCTGGGCCGCATTCCCGGGGTGAAACGCCCTGCCCTGACAACCGTGCTGCCCACCAGGCAGGGATATGCCATCGCAGTCGATATTGGAGCCAATGCGGACTGCAAGCCCCTCTACCTGCTCCAATTTGGGATCATGGGTTCCATCTATGCGGAAAAAGTACTGGGTATAAAAAATCCCCGGGTGGCCCTGCTCTCCAATGGCGAAGAAGAAGGCAAGGGAAACACCCTGGTCAAGGACACCTTTCCCCTCTTCGCGGAGAGCAGCTTGAACTTCATCGGCAATGCCGAACCCAAGGAGCTCTTTGGCGGGGAAGTGGATGTAATTGTGCACGACGGTTTTACTGGCAACGTGCTTATTAAATCCAGTGAAGCGGTCTCCAGGCTGCTGCTGGATGTCATGAAAGAAGAACTCACCGGCAGCCTGCGCACCAAAATTGGCGCGGGGCTGGCCATGCCGGCGTTTAAGAATCTGAGAAAGCTGATGGATCCCCGAATGATCGGGGCTGCCCCACTGCTGGGGATCGACGGCCTGGTTTTTGTGGGCCACGGACGATCTGACGCCCTGGCGCTGGTCAATTCACTCCAGCGGGCCAAACAGGCGGTGGACGCCGGGCTGCTCGCTGGCCTGAAAGAAGCCATCCAATCTCAACTGTCCAACCCCGTCCAGGAGGAGGAAGCCTAGATGATTATCGTTCGCAATGAGCGCTTGATCAAGCGCAACAAGAAGATCGGCAACTACAGCGGGATCATCTCCATCATCGTTCTCGGGGCTGGGATGTATGTCAGCTTTAAATTCCAGGACCAGTTCAGCTATGCCCTGGCAGCCCTGGTGGTCGGTTTTACCCTTTCCCAGGTGGGCATTTTTTACAGCAACCGCTTTGCCAGATCTCCCAGGCCAGATGAAGAACTGGATGCTGCCTTAAAAGGCCTGGATGACCAATATGCGCTGTATCACTACCAGAGCCCGGTCACCCATCTATTGGTCGGCCCGGCAGGCCTCTGGGTGCTGTACCCCTTCCCTCAAAAAGGAAAAATTGTCTACAACGAGAACAAGGGGCGCTGGAAGAAGATCGGCGGGAACTTGTATCTGCAGTTTTTCGCCCAGGACAGCATTGGCAGGCCCGACCAGGAAATCGAACGCAGCCAGCAAAGGCTGAAAAAGGCACTGGAGAAGATCCCTGAATTTGAGGTTCCGGAAATAAGATCTGCCTTGGTCTTCTCAGACGAAAAAGCTGTCGTTGAAGCGGAGAACGCACCCGTGCCCACCCTGCATGCCCGCCAGCTGAAAAAGCTCATCCGCAAGGAAGCCAAGGGGGAAGCTAATCTCCCCACGCCCGTTGTAAAAACGGTCCAGGACTATCTGGGCCTGGAATCCATCACCTGATCCCTGTTGACCTAATAAAAACAGCCTGATGTTCCCATCAGGCTGTTTTCATTGTTATGTCGGGGATCAGCTATTCAGGAAATTCATCAGGGCTTCCTTGCTGATCCGGTAGGCACTGCCGAGCTTCTTGCCTTTCAGATCCCCGGCTTCCAGGGCTGCCACCACGTCCTCCTCGGATACCTTCAGTAAAATCGCTGCCTCGGCAGGGCTCATCACTTCAGGCATGCCCCCCGCGCCTGCGGCCGGAGCACCTCCTCCAGTCATCCCCTGGAGAGACTGGTTGAGGATGTTCCCCACCCCCATTCCAGCACCGATGCCCGCGGTCAGGCCAGCGCCCCCGCTGGGGTTCCGGGCCGCTTCCAGCAGCGCATCGGCTGCCTGCAGGCGGGTGTAGGTTTCCATATCCAGCACACCCATATCCCGCAGTTCCTGGACCGACTGCTCTGATGGGCGCAAGTTGGCGATCAAGAATGTCTTTAATTCCAGGCCCAAAGCTTTGAATTGGTCGCTGGCTTTGGCCCGTACACCCGCACTCAGCTCACTCTGCAAGCCAACCAGGTTGGTGATGTCGTTTTCCCTGGCTGTTTCTCCCAGCAAATCCGAGAGGGTGGTCAGCAGGATATGACGCAGGCGGGTTTCAATATCAGCTGTCCGGAACATCCCCTGCGCGCCTACCAGCTGGGTGACAAACTGCTGCGGGTCTCCAATCTGGTAGCCGTAGGTCCCAAACCCTTTCAGCAGGGCGACGCCCAGCCCCATACCTGGATTTTTAACAATAATCGGCTGGGGAGTACCCCATTTTTCATCCGGGAATTCCCGCCGGGAAACGAAATAAACTTCAGCCGGGAAAGGAGTCTTATCATCAAAGGCCTTTTTAACCAGATCAATAAGCAGCGGGATATTGGCT
Organism: Chloroflexota bacterium; assembly: GCA_011039385.1. GTDB lineage: Bacteria > Chloroflexota > Anaerolineae > Anaerolineales > UBA11858 > B10-G9. The sequence continues at coordinate 8,032 of DRBO01000102.1, forward strand.
GTCGTGATCGTATGGCGGCCTGGACCAAAGACATCCAGCGCTTTGCCATCCCGGAAAAACACCGCCGTCTGGGATTCCCGGACAATCACCTGGGAACCAATCCTGAAATCTCCGGATTCTCCCTCAGGGAAGCGGTGGATTAACTCATCCTCCATTTCATTGGGATATTCAATTACATCAAATACTCTAGCCATTGAGTTCTCTCCTCCTGAATCTCGTAATTATTGAGCGTCGGGAAGGTCCTCTTCCCTGGTGATCTCTTCCACACGCTGATCTGCCTTGGTGACCATGTCCGCAGCCTGCTGCGTCAAGCTGGCAATCAGAGATTTGATCTGGTCTGATTCCACAGCGGATGCCAGGCTGTTCAAGGTCTCTGAGATGCTGTCGATCCCATCCAGCAGAGACTGGTCGTACCCATAAAGCTTCTCCAGCTTGGCTTCGTCTACTTTAATGGCGTCAAAAAAACCGCTGTATCCATAAACCGCGTGACGGATCTTGTCAATAAAGGTGCGAATCTTGACGGCGACACCTTCTAGCTTATCCAGATAAACCAGGTCACCCCGGTCCACAAACTCAGTCATGATCCCAGTCAGGCGATCGAGCTGCTCCTGGTAGCGGTCTGCCGCCACGTCCCGGACCATTTTATCTGCCGTACGGCGGTCCTCCAGCGCGATATATCCCTTAAAACCAGGAATCTTGAGGAGCAGTTCCTTCAATTTGCCCCGTCCTTCTTCAATCTGGCCTTGAAAATCGGTCATTTTTCCTCCTTTGGGGAAAAAGGTAACTCTTTTGATATTATACCTGAAATTCATTTCTGCTATTCACCACGGCCCTCGAACTTACAGCGTCCTGATAGAGCCCCGGATTTTCAGCAACGTTCCCCCTGGCCGCTATCCCTTGCCCTGGGAATGCGACGGTTTATAATGTACTCGGTATGATTAATATACGTCAGAGGAGGAAAAATGTTTCAGGGTGAAATTGCCGATCTGATCAAGTTATTGGACGGCTCCGTTAAATACGAGGGCGATGTCGTCTCCATCCTCGATGAAAAGAAACTACAGAATACTATCGAGCTTCTGGTAAAAAAAGCTGTTCTG
>DRBO01000179.1 GCA_011039385.1 Chloroflexota bacterium
CAGAAGCTGGACAAAATCGGCAGCCAATTTGATGGCTTTTTCATTGGCAGTATGACCGGTGACCACAGCCATAAGATTCCCCTCAAATAGATCTTCATGAGCTGTTTCCGGTCCGTGCCCAAATTCTTCAAAGTAATCAGCTTTGATCACCGGCAGCAGACCAATGTAGTGTGTTCCTTCAGGCAGGAGTTCTTTCACCCAGCCGATAACAGGATTCTTTACGGGAGCTGTGTCCATCACCACGACATCTTCTTTCAAATCCTCGGCAATAAATTCCAGAACAGGATAGATCTCTTGAAATGGCAGAGCCAACAGGACAATATCCGCATCTTTCACCGCCCCAGAAAGAGTCAGGGCTGTTCTATCCACGGCATCATTTTCCTTGGCAAAACTAACAGCCTTGCGAGATTTATCGTGGCCCACCCGGAGAATAGCATCCTTGTGCTCACTCAAGGCCATACCAACTGAAGTTCCGACCTGTCCCAATCCCAGAATTGTCAACTGAACAGTCATAACACGCTTCCTAGTTTAAATTATCTGCTTTTTGAAGTTTCTGCAATAATTCTACGCCCCCTTGGTCCAATAATCCAGTCAAATCCTCTTCTTCGTGGTGGCGGATCAACCAGATGACTCCCCGGCTGCTGCCAGCCTTTTCTGCCAGATCGGCTCCCCAGGCCGGATGCTGGTGATTGACAACCAGCGGCCGGTAGATTCCCCTGGGATCCTTTTCGCCCCAATCCGCAGCAATGGTGGAGAAGGCGCCCTCCAGCAACACAGCGAAGATGCGTTCCCAGCGGTGAAAAGGATAGCGGGTTTTCCCGATATCATGCAGTAGGGCAGCCTGCAGCAGATCCAGATCCGTTTCCCCGCCAACTTCCAGGGCCTTCAGCACGCGCAGGGAATGATTTTGATCCGGGGCGGGAAGCTGCTTAAACAACGCCAACTCGGAAGGAGTGAGAATAGCTTCGACTTTTTCCCATTCTTCCAGCCCAGGAGATTTTTTAAAGGACTGCCAGAACTGCCAGACCCGGTAGCCAATTTTGGATTTCATTACCCGATTAATAAATTGATTAGGAATCCCAACGGTTTACGGATTATCCAGCCCAGAAAATCCAGCCCCAGATAGGGACCGACCATGAACAGGGCCACCAGGATCACCGAGCCATAGGGGCGAATTCTATCCAGGGACCTATTCCATTTCTCCGGCATAATAAACTCGGCGATCTTATCCCCATCCAGCGGCGGCAGGGGTATCAGATTGAACAATCCCAATACCAGGTTGATGGTGATGAAATCAAATAAAAAACCCGCCGGTGTGGGCAGGATGGCAGATCCTGGAGCCGCAAATGAGGCATAGAGATCATTCAAGGTAAGCCAGTTCATCTGGAATGGGAAGGCAGCAAGGATAGCCAATAAAAAATTGGAAAGTGGTCCCGCCAGGGCAACCCACATCATCGCCGATGGCGAACGTTGGCGCAGGGTATGGGGATTGACCGGGACAGGCTTTGCCCACCCAAAACCCACAAACAGCAGCATGATGGAGCCAAGAGGGTCCAGATGCGCCAGGGGATTCAGTGTCAGCCTTCCGTTGATGCGGGGAGTGCTGTCGCCAAATGAGTTCGCAGTCCAGGCATGAGCAAACTCATGGATGGTAAAAGCGATGACCAGGATTATGATTCGCGAGATAATCGTCGCGAGGTTGATGTTAAACATAGATTTTCTCCTGGGGGGATTATACCATTCAGGTTTTTAAGCCAAATACGCCAGCCACTTGACTTGTCCGGGTTGCTCGAGGAAGAGTCGGTAGAGAAACCCGTCCTGGTTATTGTTCCCCTTCAGACCATAAACTGGCCGGAATCGTAAAACAACTCCCCATCTACAAGGATTTGCCCACCCTCTCGCATATCACAGATCATATCCCAGTGGATGGCGCTTTGATTCTGGCTGCCAGTGATGGGATACCCTTTTCCCAGCGCCATATGAATTGTGCCGCCAATCTTCTCATCAAAGAGGATCTTCTTGATGAAGCGGTTAATCTTCTTGTTTGTTCCTATGGCAAATTCACCCAGGTGGCGGGATCCCTCATCCAGGTCCAGCATAGTGAACAGGTATTCCTCATTTTTCTTTGCTGAGGCTTTCGTAACCCGGCCGTTTTCAAAATGGAGCTCAACCCCCTCAACCTCCCGCCCGGAGAGGATTGCCGGGTGAGTGAACCGGACCCAACCCTGAGCGGAATCTTCCACCGGGCCGGTAAAGATTTCCCCGCTGGGCATATTCTGTTTCCCATCAGAGTTAATAAATATCCTGCCGTCGATTGACAAGGTCATATCCACATTTGGACCCACAACCCGGACTTCTTTTTTCCCATTCAGCCAATCCACCAGGGACTGCTGCTCATCCCTGATCCGGTTCCACTCACTAACCGGGTCATCACAATCACTGAAAGTCGTGCTGTAGACATAATCCTCAAATTCAGTCAAGGTCATTCCGGCATCATCTGCGTAAGCCTGGGTGGGAAAAAGGGTACTGACCCTGCGCAAGTCACCGGTGGACATGCGCTTAAAATAAGTATCATTAATATTCTTGTAGGCCTGGCGGCGGATTTTCAGCTTTTCCGGGGGAATGTCGCTGAGACTTTGTGTATTATATTCACTCTGAATAAAGATCCTCACCTCAAAATCCTCATTGAGCGTCTTCCAGAAGACATCCTCATGCATCAGCTGGTCAGGATTGGCTTCCTCGTGGAATATCTGGGCCAATCCTTCATAAGCCGGGGTTGGCAGGGGCACAGAATAGGGAAGCAAATAGGGGTAGCCTCCACTGCGGAGCACTTCGCGGAGCACTTCCTGGAGCAGTGGCGTCGCGGGGGGCTGGGCTATGATCCCTACCCGATCTTTTTCTCTAACACTGACACAATAATTCACCAGGGTCTTGGCCAGATTAGCTATCCGTTTATCAGTCATCATTTCTCCTCGTTTTTTAGCTGGTAAGTCCTGAGATCTTTTACCTGCCAATTGATCCAACATATTTAGTATAAATCAGTTTTCATTTTTGGCAGGCGCCCAGGTCACCTTCCAGAAATGATATAATGCCCCCATGCTGCCAGATTTACAACTGGATGATATTCTCAAACTGCGCAAGATTCACCCCTGCGGTGAGGACCGCTGGAAGGTGATCCGGCTGGGTGCGGACATTAAAATTGAATGTCTGGGATGCGGCCGCCAGATCATGCTGCCCCGCCGGAAATTGGCCCACAATATAAAGACCAATCTCTCCCAGCAGGAGCGGGACAATGGGTAAACTTTTCCTCGTTGCTACCCCAATCGGGAATTTAGAGGATCTTTCTTTCCGTGCAGTCCGAATTTTAAAAGAGGTGCCGTTAATCGCCGCGGAGGACACCCGCACCTCCGGGGTACTTCTGAAACATTACGATATCGAAACCCCGCTAACCCCCTACCACGACCACAATAAAAAGAACAAGACCAGCACTTTGGTGGATCATCTGAACAGGAATGACCTGGCATTGATATCCGATGCTGGCACACCCGCTGTTAACGATCCGGGCTTCGTGCTGGTCCAGGCAGCCCTGCGCGCAGGCCATCAGGTAATACCGATTCCTGGCCCCAGCGCTCCTGTAGCAGCCCTGTCTGCATCAGGCCTCCCTACCGACAGATTTATCTACCTGGGGTACCTGCCCCGGAAATCTGCCGCCCGTTTGGAGCTGCTTGAGCAGATCAAGGACCTTCCCTGGACATTGGTCTGCCTGGAAACGCCGCACAGGCTTGTGGATTCCCTGGAAGATTGTGAAGCTGTGCTCGGGAACCGGGAGATCACTGTGGCCCGGGAACTGACAAAACTTCACGAGGAATTCATCCGGGGGTCAATCTCTCGCGCCAGGGAGCATTTTCAGGCAAACGCCCCCAGAGGGGAAATCACCCTGGTAATCTCCGGGAAAGACCCTGATGAAATCTGGCCAGAAACCCGGCTGGTGGAAGAACTCAAGAGAGAGCTGCTGAATGAGAAGCTCAGTCCCAGCCAGCTGGCAAAAAGTCTATCAGTCCGTTCAGGCTGGCCTCGCAGCAGGATTTATGATTTAATGCAGGAATTATAAAACATCCAGGCAGTTATTATCATTCCTGGTCAAGCCGCTTCGGGACAGGAATCCACAACTTTCAAGGCAGGAAAATCCCATGAACCTCAATGACCATCAAGATTTCTCAAAATTAGATACTCAAAATATGCTGGGGGAGATGAATGGGCTTCCAGAGCAGCTGGAAGCTGCCTGGCAGGAGGCTGAAGCCCTGCCCCTGGATGACTATCGTGGCGTCAATCAGGTCATTGTCGCCGGAATGGGCGGCTCTGCCATTGGGGCAGATCTGGTCAAGGCTTATACTGCACCGCTGTCATCTGTTTCCCTGGAAGTGCACCGGGATTACGGTCTTCCAGCCTGGGCAGACGGGCCAGAAATCCTGGTGATCGTCTCTTCCCACTCCGGCAACACAGAAGAAACCCTATCTGCCCTGGAAGCTGCCCTCGAGCGCGGCTGCAGCATCCTGGCAATTTCGACCGGAGGGAAAATCGCCGATCGTGCCCGTAAAACCGGCCTAGGGCTGTGGATATTTCAGCATCAAGGACAGCCCCGGGCAGCCGTGGGATATTCATTTGCCCTCCTGCTGAACGTTTTTACCCGGTTAGGCTTCATCCCAGATCCGCTGCCAGAGATCCAGGACGCTGTCCAAGCCATGAAAGAACAGCGGGAACTGCTCGCTCCTGAACTTCCGGATCACCACAACCCGGCCAAACGCCTGGCAGGCCAACTGATCGACCGCTGGGTGAGTGTTTTTGGCGCTGACCTTCTTGCGCCGGTTGCCAGGCGCTGGAAAGGCCAGATCAGCGAGATTGCCAAGGCCTGGGGACAGTATGAAGATCTGCCGGAAGCAAATCACAATACCTTGGCTGGTGTGGTCAATCCCGAAGCTGTGCTGCTGAAAACCATGGCCCTGTTTTTAGAGGCGGGCCACAACCATCCCCGCAATAGGCGCCGGATCGAGCTCACCAAAAAGAATTTCATGCTGGAAGGTATCAGCACGGACTTGATCCAAGCCCGGGGAGAAAGCCGCCTGGCTCAAATGTGGACCCTGATCCAATTCGGGGATTACACGGCCTATTATTTGGCAATGACTTACGACATGGATCCAACTCCCGTGGCCTCGATAGAGAATTTGAAACGTGAGCTCTAACCCTCCAAGATCGGCTTCCGGCAGGGAAGGAACCCGACCTAAAAGGAGTCCACTATGAAAATCAAGCCTGCCCGGTTTCTCCCGATCTTCTTGGCCTGCCTTTTCACGTTGGGTGGGGTGAATTCCATCCCCGCGCAGGGTGACAGGTCGATCGCGATAATCAAATCGATTGACCAGCTCCCGGGGCAGCGCGGTTTGGTTGTCCAGGCATCCAATACACCTGATTCTTCCCCAGAACCAACAGCTGCACCGGTGATAGTCTCCACCCCCCATTCTGACGGGACAGTAATCCATATCGTCGCTGGAGGGCAATCACTATGGGCTATTTGCGAGGGTTACAATATTCCGCTGGAAACCCTGCTCGAGCTCAACGATCTGGAACCAGACGCTGTGATTATTCCGGGCGATGAGCTGATCATTTCCCCCGCCTTCACACCCACCAGCACTCCCATCGGCAAACCCAGCTCCACACCCCCACCCAGATATTCTCACACGCCATCTTTAGGCACTCCCCAGGGCACAAGCCTGTCTTTTTCTCCTGCAACCCCGCAGCCCACGGAGACCCTCAAAGTGGAACCGCGTTTTCGCACCAGCGCAAAAAAACCCCTGGTCGTGATCGCCGCAGTTGTTGTATCTGGTGGTTCGCTGGCGGCAGCCCTGTATTTTAGTTTGAGAGGACAGGAATAAGGTCAATCCCGGGTTATCTCTCCCGTAAGTTTTCCCCAACCCAGTTTAAACCCATGGATTTGGATTCCCTGCCCAGCAGGGTTTGCAAGAGGTTATCCAGGCGCTCGGTTTTCCCCGTGGTGTAGAAAGACACTTCTGCCTTTTCCTGTTTCCCCTTCCTCAGGTCATATTCATTTAACAACCTTTCAACCTGGCGGGCAACGGCAGGCGCGGGGTCAATCACCTCGACTCCTTCCCCAACGATCTCTTTGATGAGGGGAATCACAAAGGGATAATGGCTACAGCCCATGACGATTTCATCCACGCCCTCCTCAAGCATGGGGGTCAGCGCCCGCTGGAGGATTTCCCGGGTTTCCTGTGAGGAAATCTGCCCGGCCTCTATTTGCTTCACCAGACCGGGGCAGGTATCCTGGAGTATTTTCACTCCCTTGGCAAATCGCTCTACAGTAGACGCATACAGATCCCCCTGAAATGTGGCAGGGGTTGCCAGCACGCCCACCACGCCCGTACTGGTTTCTTCCGCCGCCGGCTTAACCGCAGGTTCCATCCCCACAAACAGCAGGGAAGGGTATTTCGCTCTCAGGTCGGTCAGCGCGACTGCGGAAGCTGTGTTGCAGGCGATGGTCACCAGCTTGACCTGCATTTTAAGCAGGTAGCGGACAATGCCAGCCGAAAACCCAAACACCTCCTCCCGGGACCGATTCCCGTAGGGCACATGAGCCTGGTCGGCAATGTATACCAGATCCTCAGCGGGGAGCTGGCGGTGGACTTCTCGCAAGACAGATAATCCCCCCACGCCAGAGTCGAATATCCCTATCGGTCCGTGATGTTTGCTGTGCCTAGTCATCATGCTTGCTCCTGGAACTCTTCCAGATTTTTTTTAGACTCTTCCTGGAAAGCGAGCCAACTCAGTTCTGGTCTTCCTCCATTTTCGCATAAACCCGGACAGGTTTAGAAATTTCATCATAGCTTCCCTGGTCCTTCTCGCTTCCGGCCGTATTCCAGCCAATGCCGCCGGTGTGTCTCCAGCCCGGGCAAGGGTCCGGCCCAGATAACCTTCTGGTTCAACTGGATCCCGGCCAAAGTTAAAAATACAAGCCGGGCAGGAGAGGATTCCTGTACCTCATGGCCTTCATTATACTCAGGTTTTCCAGGGGTTTTTCCAGCTTAAAATCAAAAAGGGCATCGAGGAGATCTCTATGCCCTTGGATGTTCCAGGGTGTTTTCGCTCAGGATGTGAACTTCTGGCGAAGTTTAGCCCGCTTGCCGCTGCGTTCGCGGAGGAAATACAGGCGGGAGCGGCGGGTATGCCCATGGCTCTGAACGGTGACTTTTTCAACAATCGGGGAGCGGGTCAGGAAAGTGCGCTCTACGCCGATGCTGTTGCTGGCTATCCGGCGGACAGTAAAACTTTCACTGTTGCCAGATCCATGAACACGAATCACGGTCCCTTTGAACTGCTGGACGCGTTCGTTGTCGCCTTCTTTAATGCGAACGAAAACAGTGACAGTATCCCCGGTTCGCAGCTCGGGGACGTTGGGGTTCTTGGGCGTCTCTAACGCCTTGATCAGCTCATCCATACGAATATTCCTTCCTGGATCCAGCCTACAATCCAGTACTACAGCTTTCGTTTTCAAACACGGCTGGTGATTATATCATGCAGGAAATGATTTGGGAAGGAAGTTACAGGAAGTTACTGGAGATCAAACCACATTACAGGCTTTGGGGTGAATTCCACTCAACTTTTTCCCGGAGATGGTGTTATCTACTCCAGCACCTTCCCCAGCAAGTCCTCCAGCGCTTCCTCCGGGTCAACCTGGTCTTTCAGCACAGCAATAACAGCATCCCGGACTGCTGGCCCAAGATTAGCCGCCAGATCCCCATCCGGCACCAAAACGGCTGCGGGGAGCAGTTTTTCCAGGGTGGGGTAATACGGTGTCTCAGACCAGCTTTCCAGGCTGGATGGCCGAACTGGCGTATATCCTCCCTCAAGCGTCCAGATGCTTAGAAAACCACTCTCGGTTAGGAACTCCGCCAATTCAAAGGCGAATTGTTCTGTTTCTGAATCCGAGGGCACGACACACCAGACCCATCCGTCCGCATAGGTGAAAGCCCTGGCGTCTTTCGTTGGCATGGCTGCTAGGATCGTGTTAGGTGAATCCGACCCCAATAAGTAAGATGTCCAGGTTATTGCCAGCGTTGACTGGCGTTCCAGATAGGATGCCCAGGCTTGTTCATCTGTCTCAAATTGGGTCAGCCAATAGGGCATGACTGCGGCATTCTGGGCTTGCGAGTAAAAGTTTAATACCTCAAACATCAGGTTCCCGTTCAGGACGGGTTGGCCTTCCTCTCCACTCAACTCTCCCCCCAAGCTCTCATACCAGGCTAATGTGACCAGCCCTCGGGGATCAGAGGCTGGGAAAGCCAGTGACCGTTGGACACCCAGGGTCGAGGCCCAATCGCTGGGAGGCGGATTGCCTGCATTCTCTTTATAAGCAAGCACCAATAAATCACCCGCAAAGGGGATTCCAGCAGTTTGGCCATCTACCAGGGCCAGGTCGAGGGCATAGTCGTACCAATCTTTCTCAGCAGCAATATCAGTATATTCATCCAGGGGAACTACCAGTCCTTTCCGGAAAGCTTCTTCCATCAGTGCGCGGGGCAAAGCCACCAGATCCGGCATAAGCAGCGGAGCTGCCGCCGCCGTCATCTGCAGGGACTCAAGCAGGCCGAACTCTCCTGAGAGAGATTTGACCCGAAGGTCGAGTTTTATTTCCGGCTGCCGGGCTGCAAATTCATCCAGCCTGGATAACAGCAGGTTAGCTGCAGTGGTATCACCTTCGGGGTTAAAATGCGGAGGCAGCCAGAGAGTCAGATGGCGCGGTTCAACCACAGGGATCTCTGGAGTCGCTTTGGGCTGGTTGGTAGGCGTGGGATGATCATCAATTGCGATCCCTGTCGGTTCACTACCAGGAAAGAAGTTCCCGATCTGAGGGAAATTACAGGAGCTGATCCCAATCACCAGCAATCCCAGGATACCCAGAATGATGAGGGCCCTCAGATAGACCCTTCTCCGGCCATAGTTTTCAATTTTCTTCATAAATCAACCTTCTCTTCTCAAAGAGCTGACATTAAACCACAATTTTGCAGGGGGAAAAATAGCATTTA
>DRBO01000133.1 GCA_011039385.1 Chloroflexota bacterium
AAGAACTGGATGCCTACTGCCTTGAGCACAAGGTGGTTTTCCTGAGAATGGAGCCGGATATTTGGGAAGAGGATCTTCCAGGAAACGACCAGCCCTTTCCTGGCTTCAGAAGCAGCTCCCATAGCATCCAACCTCCGAGGACCATAGTGGTCAGCCTGGATGGCACTGAAAACCAGATCCTGGCCCGAATGAAATCCAAAACCCGCTACAACATTCGCCTGTCAGACAAAAAAGGAGTTACCATTCGGGAAATTACCTCTGTGGATCCTTTTTACGATTTATTGCAGGGGACTTCGGACCGGGCCGCCTTCGGCATCCACACCCGTGCGTACTACCAGGAGACCTTTCAGATTTTCCACCCCTTAGGTGCCTGTGCGATTTTCCTGGCTGAATTCCAGGGAACACCCCTGGCAAGCATTATGGTGTTTCAGTATGGGGAGAGGAGCTGGTATTTTTATGGGGCTTCATCTAATGAGCACCGTGAGCTGATGCCCACATACCTGATCCAGTGGGAGGCAATGCGCTGGGCCAAAGAGCGGGGCTGCCTGAATTATGATCTCTGGGGTGTGCCTGACGAAGATCTCAATACTCTGGAAGAGGGATTTACTTCACGCAGTGATGGATTGTGGGGCGTTTACAGGTTCAAGCGTGGCTTTGGCGGCCAGTTACTGCGGGCCAGCGGTCCCTGGGACAGGATTTATAATCAGCCTCTCTACGCCCTATACAAGTTACGGGCCCGGATTCAAAGGGGAGCTTGATGGTTCCAGAAACAATCGCACCTAAGACAACTCGCTGGAATGAGCTCATTAAGAGCCTCCCCAAGGCGCATTTGCTGCAGACCTCCCACTGGGCAGACTTTAAAGCCCGTTATGGTTGGATTCCGAATTACCTGGTCTGGGAGGAGAGCCAGGATGGATGGCAGATGCGTGTGTACCAGGAAGCTGATATCCAGGTGGAATTCCCTGCGGCTGCAGGATTGCTCCTGGAGCGGGAAGCCTTTCCGGGATTGCGTGTTCTCTATCTACCTAAAGGACCTCTGCTGGCTGACTGGTCAAATCAAGCTTTGGGTGAGAAGGTGCTGGATGACCTGGCAGCGTATGCCCGGGAGAAGGGAGCCCTGCAAATTAAAATGGATCCGGACCTGGAGTTGGGAAGCGGCATTCCCGGGGAGGATGACTTTCAATCATTTGGAGTTGGAGAAGAATTTCAGAATTTGCTGCGACGCAAGGGCTGGATATTTTCCCGGGAGCAGATTCAATTCCGCAACACGGTGCTGGTGGATCTTCAGGAAGATGAAGAGCAGATCTTGGCCAGAATGAAATCCAAAACCCGCTATAATATCAGGCTGTCTGGAAGAAAGGGCATCCAAATTCGCCTGGGAGAGATTGGTGATTTGCCCTCCCTCTACCGCATGTATGCTGATACGTCCCGGAGGGCAGGATTTACCATCCGCGGAGAGTCGTACTACCTTACACTGTGGAGATCGTTCATGAAAGATGGGCTGGGGATGGGACAAGACCCCCAAGCCCAGCCCATTATTGCCGAATATGAAGGAAAGATGGTCGCTGGAGCGGTGATATTCAAGTTTGGAGAACGATCCTGGTACCTGCATGGGATGTCCCTGCCTGAACACAGTGAAAAAATGGCGCCCCATCTCATTCAATGGGAGGCCATGCGCTGGGCGAAACGCCAGGGCTGTGTGGTTTATGACATGTGGGGCGCCCCGGACCAATTCAATGATTCGGATTCCCTCTGGGGCGTCTACAGGTTCAAGCGCGGTTTTGGTGGGGTTGTCTCGCTCACTATAGGAGCCTGGGATTTCCCGGCCAGACCAATGTTGTATGCCGCTTACAACCGCTGGCTGCCAAGGATACTGCAGATCATGCGCTGGTTTGGGAATCGGAGAACAGGTCAAGCTGCTAGATCGGTAGAATGACCAAGGAGGAGCAGACATGCTGCCGCGAGTAGAATTCGCTCATTTACCAACAGCTATAGACCACCTGCCCAGACTGTCCAGGTCTCTAGGTGGTCCTGAGCTGCTGATCAAACGTGATGACCAAACAGGACTTGCCTTGGGGGGGAATAAAACTCGCAAATTGGAATACCTGCTGGGAGATGCCATCTCGCAAAATGCTGATATGGTGCTGAGCACGGGCGCTGCCCAGTCCAACCACTGCCGGCAGACAGCTGCGGCAGCTGCGCGGTGTGGGCTGGATTGCACCCTGGTCTTGGTGGGACCCGAGCCTGAGGCGCCATCAGCCAATTATTTTCTGGACCTGCTGCTGGGCGCGAAAATAATCTGGACTGAAAAAAGGAGCCGGGACCTTGCTCTGGAAAGGACCTTTCTTGAGGCAGGAAAATCTGGAGCCAGTCCCTATCTGATCCCCTATGGTGGATCCAATGCCCTGGGGGCTTATGCCTATTATCAAGCTTACCAGGAAATGTTAGAACAACTCAATAACGAACTTCCTGATTGGATCGTGTTTGCATCCTCCTCCGGTGGGACGCAGGCAGGATTGTTCCTGGCCAGCCAGGTCTTCAAGGGTCCTCAGGTCCTGGGCATCAGCGTGGATGAACCGGAAAAGCGCTTGCGCGATACCGTTGCCAGGATTGCTGGTGATCTGGTCGGGTTGCTCGGCCTGGAACAGGTGATCAATCCTGAGCAAATCCATGTTGACTCCAGCTACACCGGGGAAGGTTACGGGATCATGAACGAACGGGACCGGGAAGCCATCCGGATGTTTGCCGAAGCAGAAGGGATCCTGCTCGATCCTGTCTATACCGGCCGGGCAGCAGGTGGGCTGGTCGACCTGATCCGCCGAGGATTCTTTGAAAAAGGGGAAAAAGTCCTATTCTGGCACACGGGCGGGACCCCGGGACTGTTCGCTGATCGCTATATTAGGGATATCTAAACCGAGCAAGCGGATTGATAGGCCTGGCGTTTATTTTTGATAATGAATCGTGATTGGAGAGATAAGAAAAAGCACTGACGCTGCTTGATATGAATCATATTACCTGATGAGTATTATGGTAAAATCCTCATTTGATGTGAAGGTTCTAAATAAGGAAAGAAGCTGAGTTTTCGAGCAAGGAGAACACATGCAGTCGTACTGGATTTATATTGGAATTTTCCTGGTTGTAGCCGTCGCAGTACCTATTGTAGCAGTCGCCCTCCCGGCGCTGATTTCCCCCAAAAAACCCAGCCGCAGAAAAGAAGAAGTCTATGAATGCGGCATCGAAACTACCGGGAATATCCGGGTCCAGTTCAAATCCCAGTATTATATTTATGCTCTGATCTTCCTGGTGTTTGATATCGAGACAGTTTTCCTTTTTCCCTGGGCGGTTTCCCTTGGAGAACTCCCCCTCTTTGCAGTCATTGAAGGTGTGGTATTCATTGCGATCTTATTTGGTGGCCTGATCTATGCCGTGCGTAAAGGCGCGTTGGTCTGGTATTAGATCCCCACTACTGGCAGGCAGGAGATATTCATGGCTGATTTGATTAACCTTATTGAAGGCTGGATCACAAATCTGCTCTTAGGATGGGGGGCATCGGAGGAGTTAACCCTCTTTCTTCTCCAGGCTCTGGGCAGCGTGTTGGTAGTCATCATTTGTTTTCTAATCGTGATCGCGCTGATTTGGGTGGAGCGCAAGCTGGCAGGCAGGATCCAGGATCGTTTTGGTCCCAACCGGGCAGGTCCCTTCGGCATCTTCCAATCCTTTGCGGACATTATCAAGATATTTACCAAAGAATACGTCACGCCGAAAGGTGCCGAAAAGGGCGCATTTAATATTGCCCCGGTGCTGGCAATGGCGTCTGTTCTGGCCATCTGGGCGGTTTTTCCCTTTGCAATCAATGTCATCGGGGCTGACGTACATGTTGGTGTGCTCTATATTGTGGCAGTGAGCGCATTTGGTATCCTGGCCATCCTGATGGCTGGCTGGTCATCCAATAACCGCTATGCCCTGCTGGGCGCATCCCGATCGGTTGCCATGTTGATTTCCTATGAGATCCCCATGGTAGTGTCCCTGCTGGTGCCGGTGTTGCTGGCGCACTCCATGAAATTGTCAGTTATTGTTAAAGCTCAACAGCCCTGGTGGTACTTGCTGGTTGCACCTACTGCAGCCCTGATCTACCTGATCTCGTCCATGGCAGAGATCGGCAAAGCGCCTTTTGACCTGCTGGAAGCCGAATCTGAACTGGTTGCAGGCTACCATACCGAGTATTCCGGCATGAAATTTGGCATGTTCTATGTGGCTGAATTTCTTCACCAGTTTACAGTTGGAGCCCTGATCACGATCTTTTTCCTGGGCGGCTGGGGCGGTCCCCTGGCCATGCGCTGGCCGATTCTGGGTGTGATCTATTTCTATGGAAAATCATTCCTGGTTTACCTGGTGATCTCCTGGATCCGCCTGTCCCTTCCCCGTATCAGAATTGATGCAATGCTGGATTTGAACTGGAAGTTCTTGATTCCGGTTTCTTTTGTTAATTTGGTGGCAGTTGCTGTTGCTGACCGGGTCATGCTGGAACTGGATCTGGCTACCTGGATGTATGTCGGTGTGATGTTTGCTGTCAATATTTTCATCCTGCTGGCATCCTTATTCCTGGCAGGGAAGAGCAAGCCAGTTGTTGAGCGGGAGAAATTCCCTCCCCGGCCTGTTGCCGTTCCGCCAGGCACGGAAAGCTAATAAGTGCTCTAAAAGGACAGTCTTATGCTAGTATCCGTACTCGTTTTTGTATTTGCTAGTTTGGTCACACTCGGTGCGGCTGTCGCGGTGGTGACCAATAAGAATATTCTTCACAGCGCCTTTTACCTGATCCTGGCTTTCGTGGGTGTGGCCGCGATCTATGTCATGCTGGAAGCCCCATTTATTGCTATGGTCCAGGTGCTGGTCTATATTGGCGCTATTGCCATCCTGATCGTATTCGCAATCATGCTCACCCGCAGACTGATGAGTAAGGACATGGATCAGAAAAATGCCCAATGGATCCCCTCAGCGTTGGGTTCTTTGACACTATTTGTGGTCCTGGGCTGGATCGTATATACGGCCGGCTGGCCTGCGCAGGAAGGCGCAATGCCTGCTGAACCGATCAGTCAGCTGGGTCAGGATTTGCTGACCACGTACCTGGTTCCTTTTGAGATCGCCTCTGTGCTGCTGCTGGCAGCACTTGTGGGCGCAATCCTGATCGGCCGCGAAAGAGAGACAAGGAGTGCGGAATGAGTATTCCTCTGAACTGGTTCCTGGTTGTTGCTGCTGGATTGTTCTGCATCGGGCTCTATGGCGTTCTGTCACGCCGCAACGCAATTGGGATCTTGATGGGCATTGAGCTTATGCTCAATGCCGTCAACATCAACTTGATCGCCTTCTGGCGTTATCTCGATCCGGCCCGGCTTACCGGGCAGGTATTTGCCGTGTTTGTATTTGCGGTGGCAGCGGCTGAGGTAGCTGTTGGTCTGGCTCTGGTGATAGCGATCTACCGCAACCGCGATACGGTGGTGGTAGAAGAGATCGATTTATTGAAGGAATAAAAAGAGGAAATATATGAAAGAATTCTTCTTCAACATAACCTGGATCATTCCAGTTTTTCCCTTCCTGGCTTTTTTGATCATAATCTTGTTCACTCAGGGGAATAGAAAACTGAGCCACAGCTTAAGCATTGGCTCGATGGTCCTGTCCTGGTTGGTGGGTTGGGGTGTAGTCTTCAGCGCTGTTGCAACACCTCATCTGGGAGAACACCCCATTCACAAATCGATCCCTTGGTTTGAAACCGGCACAGCTACATTTGAGATCGGTTACTGGATCGATCCCTTGATGGCGATTGCGCTCTTCATGGTGCCCTTTGTGTGTTTGATGATCTTCATCTACTCAGTGGGGTATATGGGTTACGGCACTGATGAAGTTGACCCTAACTATTCCCGATTTTTTGCTTATATAGCCTTATTCGCAACGGGCATGCTGGGTTTGGTGATCTCCGAGAACCTGCTCACCTTGTTCATGTCCTGGGAGATCATGGGGCTGTGCTCCTATCTGCTGATTGGGTTCTGGTTCCAGAAGAATTACGATGATCCTGATAAGATCACTCCCCGCCAGGCTGGTTTGAAGGCCTTCCTGGTGACCAAAATTGGAGACCTGTTCTTCGTATTGGGTATTCTTTACCTGTATTCCCAGGCCGGCACACTCAGTTATGCCGATACGCTTTTCAACCATGAATTCCTGGCTCACCTGGCTGAAACCCCAGCTCTGCCCATATTCGGCGGCTGGTCAGCCGCTTCTGCCATCGCAGTCCTGATTTTCGGAGGCGCGGTTGGGAAGTCAGCTCAGTTCCCACTCCATGTCTGGCTGCCGGACGCGATGGAAGGCCCAACGCCGGTTAGCGCGCTGATCCATGCCGCAACCATGGTTTCCGCTGGTGTCTTCCTGGTTGCCAGGATATTCCCGCTCTTGAACATTGTTGTTGAGCTGGACCATCACAACCCGACCATGGCTTTGATCGCCTTTATTGGTGCGTTTACGGCAATTTTCTCGTCTATTGTCGCCCTCGCCCAGAATGACATTAAAGGGGTGCTGGCGTTTTCCACCATCAGTCAGTTAGGTTATATGATCGCGGCTCTGGGTATTGGCGCTTATGTGGCGGCAACCTTCCATCTTATTACGCATGCGTTCTTCAAAGCCCTGCTCTTTATGGGCTCGGGTTCGGTGATCATCGGCTGCCACCATGAACAGGATATGATGGAGATGGGCGGGTTAAGGAAAAAGATGCCCAGAACCTTTTGGACTTTCCTGGCTGGCGGCCTGGCGCTATCTGGTTTCCCGATCATTACAGCCGGCTTCTGGAGCAAGGACGAGATCCTCGCCCATGCCTGGCATGAATTCCTCCATTATGGAACGGCTTCCTGGCCATTTTTCGTCTGGCTCTTGCTGACCATCGCTGCCTTCCTGACGGCTTTTTACACAGCCCGCCAGATTTCCCTGACTTTCCTGGGGAAACCGCGCAGCCAGCACTCTGAACATGCTCATGAAACGCCTAATTCCATGACCATCCCCTTAATCCTGCTGGCGTTTTTTGCCATCACCCTGGGGTGGGTGGGTATCCCGGAAGAAATTGTGGGACAGGGCAACAACTTTTTCCACAATTTTGTAGGTCACGAGTATGCCGCTACACCATTGAGCATTCCAGTGATGTTATTGTCATCCGGATTGGCACTTGGCGGCTTGGGGCTGGGTTGGATGGTTTACGGGCGCAAACCCCTTGTAGCTGGTCAGCTGGACCCCCTGCAAAAAGGGATGGAAAACATACGTTTGGGATGGCTGTACAAAGCCATGCAAAAACGTTTTTACTTCGATGAGATCTACCAGGCTGTATTTATCAAAGGTTCCATCAAGCTGGCGGATTTATTCTATAACATTGATTACAACTGGGTGATTAACCCGATTGTCAACATGGTTGGCACAATCACCCGTGGTATTTCCAACATCTTTAATAAATTTGACGAAAAGGTTATTGATGCTCTGGTCAACATCACAGGCCTCTCAAGTGTGAAATTGTCAGATCTGGGTGGCATCACCGACTTGAAGGTAGTAGACGGTATTGTGAACGGCATTGCTGATGTCACTGGATGGATTGGCGAAAATGTACTGCGACCCATCCAGACTGGCAAATTGCAGAACTATCTGCTGATTATGTTAATATCCATGCTGGCAATTATTGGCATTTACCTGGTCTATTAGGCCAAATCGAATTACGAGGAGAATATGATGAATTTTCCAGTTTTGAGCGCAATCACTTTTGTCCCCTTGTTGATTTCAGTGATCGTTTTGATCATCCCGAAATCAAAAGAAAACCTGATCCGCTGGGTTTCCACGATATTGAGTCTGATCCCGCTGGGACTGGCCATTTATGTTTACTTCGTGGTCAAGGCTGATCCGGCAACGATGCAGTTCAAGGAAGAGTACTCCTGGATCCCGGCCATCGATGTTTTCTACCGCATGGGAGTCGATGGACTCAGCGCCATAATGCTGGTGCTTACTGCGTTATTATCCACCCTGTGTCTTTATTACTCGATCTATACCATCAAGGAGCGGGTGAAGGAATATTATTTCCTGTTCCTGCTGCTTCAGGTGGGTATGACCGGGGTTTTTGTTTCCCTGGATTTCATTTTCTTCTATGTCTTCTGGGAAATCGGCCTGGTCCCTATGTATCTTTTGATCGGTGTTTGGGGAGGAGAACGACGGATTTACGCATCCATCAAGTTCTTCCTCTACACCCTGGCAGGAAGCATGGCCATGCTGCTGGCGATCATCGCTGTCTATCTGAACACGGGGACTTTCAACATCCTTGAGGCTGCTGCCGCTCAGCCTTTTGCGGGCAATTTCACTGTGGCGGCAGTGGCATTTTGGGCTTTCTTTATCGGTTTTGCTATCAAGGTCCCGATCTTCCCCTTCCATACCTGGCTTCCGGATGCACACACTGAAGCCCCCACCACGGGCAGTGTCATCCTTGCCGGCGTTTTGCTTAAACTGGGCGCTTACGGTTTAATTCGTATCGTTCTGCCGCTCTTCCCGGAGCAATTCGCCTATTTCTCGTATGAAGTGCCAATCATCCCCATTCTGGCAGTTATCAGCATTGTCTATGGTGCCCTGGTCTGTATGGCCCAGTGGGACCTGAAGAGGCTGATCGCTTATTCTTCCGTGAGCCACATGGGTTACGTCACTTTGGGTGTCAGCGCTGCTGCTGCTAGCTTGCACGCAGGAGGAGACGCAACCAGCGCTATCATCGGTCTGAACGGTGCTTCTTTGCAGCTCTTTACGCACGGTATCATCACAGGCGGGCTGTTTTTCCTGGTCGGCATGATCTATGACCGGGCTCATACCCGCCAGATCAAAGACTTCGG
>DRBO01000003.1 GCA_011039385.1 Chloroflexota bacterium
AGATCTAGCTGGGAACGGCACCAGGATCATGAAGCGGATTTCTTAGGCAGCAGGAGAATGCCATAAAACACACTGAAGAACAGATAGATGAAAACCACGCCCCAACCCATGAAGTTCATTGAACCTTGGAGCTGGAGGATGGTTACTGCCACGAGCGCGGCCAGGTCATAGATGAACAGGTCCCAGATAATAGCCTTGCGGACTTTGGAAGGTTCTGCATTTCTCGACAGGAAAGCCAGGAGCATGTTGCCAAGCAATGCTGCCCCATATTCCTTTGCAGGCAGACTCGCAGCCTCACAAAAATCCACACCAAACATTCCCAATACAAATCCGGGATTTAGTAGAAGTGCAGGACCAAACGCCAGGCAGACGACAGCTTTGATAATGCTTAATGGTTTGTATTTCATCTTTTCCTCCCAATAATATAGATGTGAAACAGCGGATTATGAAAATCGATCCGTTCCCAGTAGATTAGAATTTAGATTTTTGATCGGTGAGGAATTGGCGGCGAGGAGCAGGCTGGTATCAGGCCCAAAGAATGGATCGATGCAGGGGATAGATAATCCCCTTACTATTAATTATACATCAATTTTGGAGTGTCAAAGAAGTGGGGAGGTCAGCGCACGCCCCAGATTGCCCAGACGATGATCATGACCAGGCCGATAAAGAATCGGGCGATAAATGATAGCCCCCAGCCGGTTAACAATCCTTTGGTAACAGCCCAGGCTTCCTGGCTGTTACGCAGCCGGGCGTACTCGAGCAGGAATAATGAAGTGGGTGCCGCCACAATCCCGCCCAGGGGGGGAAAAGCAAAGGTCCCGACCAGACCGGCCAGCAGCGCGCCCCAGATCGAGAGCCAGCTCGCCCCTGCCTGGCGGGCTTTGCCGCCCATCAAGAAGTTGTCCACCAGGGTGCCGGCGATCATCAGAATGGTGATTACCACCAGCACCCAGATTTCCAGAACAGCAAACCCGGTGGCCAGCCCGTGGATCAGAACGGCAGCCCAGATGATCACCACACCGGGGTAAATGGGCACGATCATACCTAGCAGCCCCACGGCCATAATCAGGTAGATTAGGATATTCAGGGAGAGATTTAACCAGTTAGGCATAGTCTTGACCTCGGAGGTCTCCTTGTTACAAAGGTTCGATCACTTCGACCCCACCCATCCAGGGGTGCAGGACTTCAGGGATGACCACCGAGCCATCTTTCTGCTGGTTGTTTTCCAGCACAGCGATCATCACCCGGGGCAGTGCCAGTCCTGACCCATTCAAGGTGTGGACGAAATGAGTCTTTTTGCCGCCGTCCGGTCGATAGCGGATAGCAGCCCGGCGGGCCTGGAAATCCCGGGTGTTGGACACGGAGGATACCTCCAGCCACTCACCACAGCCAGCGGCCCAAACTTCAATGTCAGAAGTGTAGGCGGCCGCGAAACCCAGATCACCGGTGCAGAGGTTGTTGACCCGGTAGGGCAGATCGAGAAGCAGGCAGATCCGTTCCGCGTCTGCCTGCATGCGCAGGAATTGGGCTTCCGAATCTTCCGGTCGGCAGTAGATATACATTTCTACCTTGTCAAATTGGTGGCCCCGCTTAATGCCCCTGACCTCGCGACCAGCACTCATCTTTTCTCGCCTGAAACAGGGGGTGTAAGCGGTGTAGGAGATGGGTAAATCTTCCTCGTTTAGAATTTCATCTTTGTGCAGGCTGGTAAGGGGCACTTCGGCAGTTGGCACCCACCAGAAGTCATCTTCATGGTCATGATAGAGATTGTCCGCGAATTTCGGGAGCTGCCCGGAAGCGTAAACTACTTCTTCCTTGACCATGAAGGGAGTATAACGCTCTTCATATCCATGCCCTGTATGGCTATCAAGCATAAAACTGACCAGGGCGCGTTGCAGCCTGGCGCCAATCCCATTGAGGATATAGAAACGGGTTCCGGAGAGTTTTACACCGCGCTCAAAGTCCAGGATGCCCAGGGCGGGACCCAGGTCCCAATGAGGTTGGGGCTGGAAATCAAACTCGGGTTTTTCGCCAACAGTCTTCATGACCTGGTTTTCACTCTCGTCGGCCCCCTCGGGAACACGATCGTCCACCAGGTTAGGGAATGTACTCAGGAGAGCTTCCAGCTCGGGTTCCAGATCCTTAAGCTCAGTTTCCAGTTCCTCTAATTCCACTCCCAGGGTTTTCATGTCGGCAATCTTTTCCTGGCGCTCGCCCGGGTCCTGGGATTGACCAATGGCTTTGGAAGCCTGGTTCTTCTCAGCCCGCAGGCCTTCCACGCGCTGCAGAAGCGCCCGCCTTTTTTGATCCAGATCAATCACCTGATCGACCGGGGAGATATCCTGCCGTCGCCGCTGGAGGGATTGGCGAACAAGGTCTGGGTTTTCGCGGAATATTTGAATATCTAACATAACTGAGCTCCTGAACTCCATTAATTAAAACATCCCCTCGCCAGCAGGACGAGGGGTGTTCGTGGTGCCACCTGCTTTTACCGCCAATGGCGGCCTCTTTATGTGCAGGATAACGGCTGCTCCGACTCCCTTACGGCGCTTAAGCGCCCCTGCGGAAGTAATGTCCTCCCTTGGGCATAGCCAGGGGATGGAAGTGGAGGGGATTTCTCCCTCCCGGACAATCCCCTTTCACCTGGCGGGGACTCTCTGAATGACCGGACTGGATACTGGTCTCCACGCACATCTTTCTCTGCATTCTTACTCCCTCATTATACAGGAAGGGGGACGGATGGCAAGGCGCGAGATGAGCTTTCCTGGGGGACGATTTGCCTTCCTCTTGTATTATTGTGCTATACTTCTAACGGTTTTATGCGCTGCCTTTCCTTATGCTGACAATAGCGATCCAACTACACAGAATAAGAAATGCGATTTAACCTGAATCTCTATTTTAAAACTATCCAGTATGCCTTTTTTAAAACGGAAGGCACACCCGGCCGGCTGTCCCCCAAAAGGTTTTTAATAAATGTCTTTATCTTCCTGTTCTGGCCGGCTTGGCAGCTGGGTATCCGCTTTTCCTATCTGGTGGATAACCTGTTCTTTCCAGAATACCAGAATCAGGAAGTGTCTGAGCCGGTATTTATCGTTGGTAATTTCCGCTCTGGAACTACCTTTTTACACCGCTTGTTAACCAAGGATGACAGCTCAACCAGCTTGACGAGCTGGGAGCTTTACCTGGCCCCATCTGTGGTTGGCCGCCAGTTCTATCAATGGCTGATGAAGGTCAATAGAGCTATCGGGAACCCGGCCAGATGGGTGATTGGAATTTTCAACCGCATTGTTGAAAAAGAGGCCTACATGCATAAGATTGGCCTTACCGAGGCAGAAGAAGACGGCCAAGCGCTGTTCCAGATCTGGTCCTCTTTTGACCTGATCGCCTTCTTCCCTTTTCCGAAATTGGTCAGAAAATATATCTACTATGACGATCAGATTCCAGATGACATCAAAAAGCGTGACATGCGCTACTATTCAGAGATCGTAAAAAAACACGTTTATGCCCACGGCGGCCGGCGCTATATTTCCAAAAACCCCAGCTACTCTCCCAAAGTGAAAACCCTGCACCAGCAGTTTCCGGACGCGAAATTCATCAATATCGTCCGCAACCCACTCCAGGTCATTCCCTCCTCGATCAGTTTGTTCTCGAAACACTGCCGTACCTATGGTAACCCGGAGGTGGAATACAACCTCCAGGAAACCGTCATTGAGCACAGCAAACACTGGTATTTATATCCTCATCAGTATCTCAAGAATCTGCCGGCAAACCAGTATATCCAGGTGCGCTACAAAGACCTGGTAAACGATCCCAAAGGGACAATCGAAGAGATCTACCGCCGGCTTGGATTTGACCTCAGCCCGGAATATGCCAGGATCCTCCAGGTAGAGGCGGATAACGCCCGCTCCTATCAAAGCAAACACAAGTACTCTCTGAGAAAGATGGGCCTCAGCAGACAACGCATTCAGCGCGAATTTTGGTTTGTCAGACACCTGATTGAGAACTAACCGGACATCACATTCCGCGGACCGGTTTTTTTATAGTGGCTAAATCCCCTTCCGGTTTTCTCTCTTTGTATTCGTCCCAGAGAGGTAGGTTATACTTTATCCAGAAGATAGGATGAGTTGATAATGAACTGTCCCCACTGCGGCGCGCCCATGACGCTCTTCCGGGAACGCGATTATTACTACTGCCAACACTGCAGGAGCTACCATTTTCCCAGGGTCAATAAGGAGGGACTTCGGGTCCTGGGGGAAAACCCGGAAGGTATCCACTGCCCTGGTTGCCACGATCTATTAAACCTGATCACCTATGACGATTTTTTCCGGGGGTACCAGTGCCCGAAGTGCCTGGGGCTGCTTTTTAACAGGACCACCTTCCGGGAGGCGATCGATTTTCACCGCTCCCGGGATAAAACACCCCCGGAGCCCTTCAGCGTTATTGACCTGGCTGAACTGGACCGGGTCACATATTGCCCTGTCTGTCAAAAGATGATGGCGACCTTCCAGTATAACGGTCCTGGGAATATCGTTATCGATACCTGCCACCCCTGCGACATGATCTGGCTGGATTATGGAGAACTCCAAAAAGTGGTCAGTGCGCCGGGAAGGGATCGGGGCGTGCCCAGGGCTAAAGCCTTTGCTGAAAAGAGAGAAGAATCCGGAGAAGAACAGGAAAGACAACCTATAAACACCTTCCAGGACCGGATCATCCCTCTCCTGGAAGCGTTATTTTCCAGATAGGTTCCATTCCGGGAGGACCAGATGGACCGCTGGCCAACTTGGGGAAAACGTTTTCAGCCGGGTTTGTTCATTATCCAACCACCGGAGGATGTCAGTGCGGTTGTGAATGCCCAGCGAAAAGCCTGTGACCCGCTCTCCCAGTCTTATATAGGCGCTCACATCACCGTGACTCAGCCTCTGATAAGAACTCCTTCGGAATCTGAGTGGGATAGCATTGAACAGGTACTGGGAAATATGCGGCTTTTTGCAATCCACTATGGTCCTCTGAAATCATTTTTGCCTTATCCCTGTATCTGGTATGACGTACAGCCCGCGGAAGGAGTACTCGCGATCCGGGAGGCACTGCACCAAACCGGATTCTTTAATCTTGAAGAGGGGTACATTGCTGATTTCATCCCCCATATGACGATCACGGAAGGACAATCCGGACCGGAAGTGACCAGGGAATTATTAGAAAAGCTTCAAAAAGAAAGTCAATCAGGTTCCTTTCTCTGTGAGGAGCTGGTGCTCTCGGTTCCGGACCAGAATTTTTATTTCTCAGTCCAAAATAGAATTGCCCTGGGAAATGTTATTTCTCAGGCCCCGGGATCATCAATAGCCCATCCTGAGTCCCGATCATAATCTCTCCTCCGACAGAGAGTAGGCCAAATATTGAGATACTGGTAGAATAAAAACGAGCTAAGGGAGACCGGATATGAATCTTGAGCTGATGTTAAGGTTGATGGTTTTATTGTTATTAGGCTGTGTTTTCCTAATTTCCGGGTTATACCGCAAAAGAACCAGGGAGGAAAAAGAATTCATAACAAACCAGGAAGAAGGCTCGCTGGATTTAGTCCTGCGGCTGGCCGCTGCGGCCCCGCTATTATTGTTGACCATCCTGGACATCTTTGTACCGGAGTGGATGGCATGGTCAAAAACCAACCTGCCCAACTGGCTCAGGATCGTTGGCATAAGTTTGATGTTGGTGTCAGTTCTGTGGCTCTGGTGGGTGTTCCACACCATCGGCAGTAATTTTTCTGAGACAGATCTAAACGAGGGTTCACAAGCATTGCTTACTATTGGGCCATACCGCTGGATCCGGCATCCTCTTTATGCTGGTGCTTTACTTTTCATCTTCTCTTTAAGCCTGGCTTTTAAGGATTGGGCGATCTTTCTTATCTCTCTGGTTGGGCTGCTGGCATTTCGGCTCCTGATCATCCCCGCAGAAGAAGAACAGCTCCTGGAAGCCTTCGGAGAAGACTACGAGTGTTACCAGAGCCGGACAGGCGCGCTTCTCCCCTGGATTCGCTGAAGACCACAGGACCACGAGTTTGGTTGCCGGCAATCCATGTTAAACCCTTTCCCTTCTTGCCGATAGTTTTCTGTCCCTGAAGATCATTTTTCCTAATACCATCCAGAATTTGCGTGGGCTCTCTCTTGATTATCTGCTCAACAGGCTGTCCTTGGCTGTGCTGTTTTCGCTGGCGAACGTTTACCTGGAGTTTTAATTATTCGGGATAATGTGCCTGGAAAAAATGCAAAAATCGTTGGTCTGCGGGAATCCCCCTTTTATCTGGCCATTCTCTTTAACTTGTTTGCTGCCAGCCAGTTGGCCTGAAACTTTTTGCCTGGAAATCCAGTCTAATTACTAAATCAATCAACCCCGGGGATGGTTATGAGCGAACTCATCACAAAGCTTGAAGAAGGTGACCTGCGATCTGTTGGCAGGGTTCCTGAAGTCCTCAGCATGATTGCTGACCAACCACATCTGTTTTCCGAACTTATCCAGGCTATGGCCCATCCCAATCCAGGGGTCAGGATGAGGGCTTCGGACGCTGTGGAGAAGATCTCCAGGACAAAGCCGGAATACCTGCAACCTCATAAGTCGTTTCTATTGGACCAGATGATGGAGGTTTACCAGCAGGAGGTGCGCTGGCATCTGGCCCAGATCGTTCCCCGTCTGGAATTATCGCCAGAGGAGCGATCCAGGGCGGCAGATAAATTATTCTCCTTTCTGGATGACTCCAGTAAGATCGTTCAGACTAATGCCCTGCAAGCCCTGGTAGATCTGGCCTGGGAGGATGATGACCTCTTCAGCAAAGTCAGGGTTGAAGTTAAACGACTGGCGGATACCGCCAGCCCGGCTGTCAGCAACCGGGCTGGCAAACTGCTTCCCCTGCTGGAGGATTAAGGGATCCAGGAACTATCATCCTCTGCTTTTCCCGCAAATAAACTCCAAGGAAATTCATTGCGTATTTCCGGAATTCCCCAAGTATAATGGAGTCTCACCTTTTAACGGTTGGTCAGATGGGAGAACCAATAACATGAGCGATAAACACAGGGATTTAACCCCCGAAGAAAAATATGTGATTCTTCAAAAGGGAACGGAAAGACCTTTTACCGGCGAATATGACGACTTTTACGAAAAGGGCAATTACCACTGCAGGCAGTGTGATGCCCTCCTGTACCACTCGGCGGATAAATTCAAATCAGGCTGCGGCTGGCCCAGCTTTGACGATGAAGTGGAAGGCGCTGTTACCCGCCAGATGGACGCGGATGGCCGCAGGACGGAGATCCTCTGCCGCAACTGCGGCGGCCACCTGGGGCATGTCTTCCTGGATGAGCAGCTCACCCCCAAGAACACCCGTCATTGTGTGAATTCCATCTCACTGGTCTTTAAACCGGAGGAGTGATCATGGAGGTTAAAAAAGCCTATTACGCGGGGGGATGTTTCTGGGGGGTGGAACACCTCTTCCAGAGTAAAGAAGGCGTGGTGGATGCGGTCTCCGGCTACATGGGCGGAGACCTGAAAAACCCCACCTACCAGGATGTGCTGACCGGCCGGACCGGCCACCTGGAAGCTGTGGAGATTAGTTATGATCCGGCCATCATCAACTATGAGGAATTGACCAAATTCTTCTTCGAGATCCACGACCCCACCCAGGCCAAAGGACAGGGCCCGGATATCGGGGCTCAGTATCTGTCGGCTGTCTTTTATTCTTCAGAGGAAGAAAAAGGGATCGCGGCAAAACTAATTGCCTTGCTGGAGGGGAAAGGGGACCAGGTGGTGACTCAATTGATCCCGGCTGAGACCTTCTGGAAAGCGGAAGAATACCACCAGGATTATTACGTCAAGAAGAACCAGCAGCCATACTGCCATTTTTATCAGAAGAAATTCTAGGAACGAGACGCCAGCAGAATCCAAACAACCTGACGGGGAATAGTTCCTCCGCGATTCCATCAAGTTCCCCCAGGCTTTGATGGATGGCCTGCATGCGGGTTTGTTTTATCAAGAGTTCCAAAGGCTGCTGGACCAGCCGGATCAGCGCTGATTTCCAGGAGCGGCAGATTACTGCTGTATAATTTGATTATCTTATCAATAGGAGACGACCATGTATGAAAAAAGCATTGAGCTGTTTAACAAAGCAGTGGCTGATGAGTTATACGCAGTCCATCAGTATATGTACTTCCATTTCCACTGCGAAGATCAGGGCTACGGCAGATTGGCTGGTTTATTCTTAAGAACTGCGATAGAGGAGATGGGGCACATCGAACGCTGTGCGGAAAGGCTCATCTTCCTGGGTGGAGACGTCGAAATGGTAGCGGCGGGAGCTGTCAAAAAAGAGCAGGATGTGAAGAAAATGCTCCAGCAGGCCCGGAAGATGGAAGAAGAGAGCTTCAAAGACTACAATATCTGGGCCAATGAATGCGCATCCAATAATGACGCTGGATCTCGCCAGGTGTTTGAAGGTTTGGTCGCCGACGAAGAGCGCCATTATGAACAGTATGATGATGAAGTAAAGAAAATTGAAAGGTTCGGTCAAAATTATCTGGCTCTGCAAGCCCTGGAGGGGGGATCGGAAGAAAGCGTGGAGTAAGTACAGCTCAGGGACTCCAACCGGGGAGTCCCTTTTTTTATTTATCGAGTTGTTTTAGGAATGACCATGGCAGACATTGATAAAGCACGCTGTTATGTGCACGCTCATGGAAACCTGTGGGAACGAGTCCTGTGGGATTATTTGTTTGCCGGCGGAATCCTGGAAAGAGTCCATGCCTTTCTGTTCCCTTATAAGAACCCTGATGGAGGCTGGGGCCACG
>DRBO01000092.1 GCA_011039385.1 Chloroflexota bacterium
GCGGATGGCGGCGTGGCCCGGATGAGCGATCCAGAATTGATCATCCAGATCATGGAAAGCGTTTCCATTCCCGTGATGGCCAAAGCCCGCATTGGGCACTTTGTAGAGGCTCAAATTCTAGAAGCCCTTGAGGTGGATTACATTGATGAGTCCGAAGTGCTGACACCGGCAGACGAAGCCTATCACATCAATAAACATGACTTTAAAACCCCTTTTGTTTGTGGATGCAGAAATCTAGGGGAAGCCCTGCGCAGGATTGGCGAAGGCGCAGCCATGATCCGCACCAAAGGAGAAGCCGGCACCGGCGACGTGATAGAAGCTGTCCGCCATGCCCGGACTGTGCTGGGTGAGGTCAAACGCCTGATCAACATGCCGGAAGAAGAGCTGATGACCTATGCCAAGACAATTGGCGCGCCTTATGAATTGGTCAAAGAGACCCGTGAGTTAGGCAGACTGCCGGTTGTCAATTTTGCGGCTGGTGGGATTGCCACTCCGGCAGACGCGGCTTTGATGATGCAGCTGGGCGTGGATGGTGTATTTGTTGGATCCGGCATCTTTAAATCTGGCGACCCGGCCAAAAGGGGCGCGGCGATCGTTAAAGCAGTGACCCACTTTGATAACCCGGAAATCCTGGCTGAAATCAGCCGGAATCTGGGAGAGCCCATGGTTGGCCGCAATGTGGTCGATCTGGCCGAAAATGAAAGACTGGCAAATCGTGGATGGTAAGCCGGGCCTGCTGGGCTGATTAATTGATGAGAAAAGAACAAACCAGCCTGACTTATGACCCCAGCCATCTCAAAGTGGGGGTGCTGGCCTTGCAGGGCTCCTTCGAGGAACACCTGGACATGCTGGACGGCCTGGGAGTGAATGTGGTTGAAATTCGGCTGCCCGGGCAGCTTGAAGGGTTGGATGGCTTGATCCTCCCCGGTGGGGAATCCACCACGATCGGGAAGCTGGCGGTGGAATTCGGGTTGCTGGAGCCGCTGCGGACTTTTGGAGGGGAAAAACCCATCTGGGGCACCTGTGCTGGCGCGATCCTGCTCTCCAGAGATGCCCACCGCACCCAACCCCTGTTAGAATTAATGGATATCACTGTTGACCGGAATGCTTATGGCAGGCAGATCGCCAGTTTTGAAACCGAGCTGGATATCCCGGTCCTGAAAACCGTTTCGGACAGCACTGCCCCTTTTAACGGGATTTTTATCCGCGCTCCTTTGATAAGTTCAGTTGGGAAGGATGCTGAAATCCTGGCTGCGCTGCCAGATGGCAGAGTGGTCGCGGCCCAGCAAGGTCATTTGCTGGCCACAGCCTTCCATCCTGAACTGACGGAAGATGATCGGGTTCACCGCTATTTCATCCACCTTGTCCTTGAAAAAATCAGGAGTCTATGGCAAGAAAGCTAGCCTGGCGGGATTTGACTGTACTGCACCGTTACCAGAACCAGAGAATGGTACTGGATAACTCCCTGCGGTTTGTCTTCAATCCCGGCTTGTTCTCCAGCGTGTTGCTCTCAGTTGCCCTGCCATCCAGCGAGTTTTACGCTGCGGCTGATCCCCTGGAATCGGAACAATTCCCGTTGTTAATCGGCCAGATATTGTTCGTCGCGGATAACCATACTGCCCGGATTGCCATGCTGGCGCCGAGTTCACTGGGCGCGGAACCGGATTACAGCGGACTGATTTCTCACCTATCCAGAGCCGCCTGCGAACGAGGAGCGCTGCAGATGATGGGGGAAGTTGGTCTTGGTTCTCCGGAGGAGCAGATCCTGCATCAATCAGGATTCCGCTCCTATACAGAGCAGCAGATCTGGAAACTTCCCCGTCAGATCCTCTCCGGCTCCGGACAGAGATCCTGGGTCCCGGCGAGTCGGGGGGATAATGGCCTGGCGCAGGTCCTCTACCAACGGGTTGTGCCCGCTCAGATCCAGCGCCTGGAGCCCCTGCCGGATTTTCCCAAAATCCAGGGGATGTTGAGCTGGAAGGATGGCCGGGTGGTAGGGATTGCCTTAACGCAATTTGGTCCAAGAGGAATTCTGCTAGACCTGCTGCTGGATCCCTCGCTGGGCTCTGTGGATGAGTACTTGTCAGCGCTGTTATTCCATTTACCTTATACGAGTAGACGGGAAGTATATCTGCGGGTTCGCGACTATCAGCAAGTGACCTCCTCTGCGCTGGAGAGGTTGGGCGCCCTGCCTGGAGATCAGCAGCGAGTTATGGTGAAAAGATTGGCTGTCCACTATAATGCCCAGCAAACCTTTGTGGTGCAGGGCTTTGAAAAGCAACCGGATATCACTACTCCGATATCCCATACGAAAATTAAGAATTGATATGATGTCTAATCAAAGAATAACGGATAACTTAGATTCCTTGCTGGCAGTTCTCCCTCCTGAGATCAGCCAGGCGCTTAACGAGCAGGAGAATAATGCAGATCTGATCGAGATCATCCTTGATCTGGGGCGCGTTCCTACCGCTCGTTTTTCAGATCGGGAAAAAGAACTCTCTGCTGACGAAGTCACCAAAAGTGAAATAAAATATGTGGTCGACCGTATAGGAATATTTGATGGGGACAATCGGGCTGGCCTGGCGCGCACTTTGCATCGGATTGCGGCCATCCGAAACCGGATGGGTAAAATTGTCGGCCTGACCTGCCGGGTGGGAAGAGCAGTCTACGGCACGACTGATATCGTCAAAGATTTGATTGAGAGCGGCAGAAGCCTGCTGATCCTGGGACGACCAGGTGTTGGAAAAACGACCATGCTCCGGGAAGCCGCCCGCATCTTGGCTGAGAACAAGCGGGTTGTGATTGTTGACACCTCGAATGAAATTGCTGGTGATGGCGATGTTCCTCACCCGGCAATCGGCAAAGCCCGCCGAATGCAGGTGGCTGAACCTTCCCAGCAGCACGAAGTCATGATCGAAGCTGTAGAAAACCATAACCCGGAAGTGATTGTCATCGATGAAATAGGTCGGACCCTGGAGGCTTTGGCCGCCCGCACGATTGCCGAGCGTGGGGTGCAGCTCATCGGAACCGCCCACGGCAATACCCTGGATAATCTGCTAATCAACCCGACTTTGGCTGATCTGGTAGGCGGAATTGAATCAGTAACCTTATCTGACGAGGAAGCTAAAAGGCGCGGCACCCAGAAAACCGTTCTGGAGCGGCGCTCTAATCCGACTTTCCACGTATTGATAGAGATCCAAACTCGGGACATCCTGGTGATCCATCAGGATGTGGCCAGCGCAGTGGATTCCCTCCTGCGCGGCGAAACGCTGAGGCCTGAGATCAGATCACGCTCAGAGGATGGAAAGATCACGATTAAGAAAAAGGCTACCAAGCCCATTCTGCAAAGCATTGGCTCTGATCCTCTCCCGGAGGACGAGTTCAGCCTGGGAAGTCCTGTTTTAGAACTGGACAGAGAAAACCTGGAATCACTACCGATCTTCACCTATGGTGTTGCCCGGGATCGGATGTTAAAGGCCGCCCGAAACCTCAATGTGCCGGTTACGATTGAAAAACAGGTCAGCGATGCCAAAATTGCGGTCACTCTCAAACACCATTACCGGGATAATCCCAAATCGATTATGAAAGCGGAAGAGCTGGGTTTGCCGATTTATGTGCTGCGCTCCAATACCATCAGCCGTATGGAGCATCTGCTTAAAGATATCTTCAACCTGAAAAACGGCACCCTCTCCAAGAATGATGAAATGGCCTTGCAGCAAACCCAAATCGCGATCCAGGCCATCCACGACGGAGAGCGCTGGGTGGAATTACCCCCGGCTTCCTCCAGCATCCGCCGCCTGCAGCATCAGATGGTATCCCAGGCCAACCTGGTTTCCCATTCCTATGGCAAAGAACCCAACCGCCGGGTGAGGATCTTTCGGGAGGATTCCTGAGGCCAGCGCTGATCGATCCGGCTAAAAAGAGAGCATGATTTATGAATTCAAGACAGGGTAGATTCATCACTTTTGAAGGCCCGGACGGCAGTGGAAAAACCGCCCAGCTTGATATCTTGGCTGAAGAGTTTATTCAAGCAGGGTATCCGATATTGAGAACCCGTGAACCGGGCGGCACCCCTATTAGCGATCAGATCCGCGCTACGCTGCTGGATCTTAAAAATACGGCCATGATCGACCGGACCGAAGCCCTGCTTTATCAGGCAGCCCGCGCTCAGCTGGTAGAAGAGGTGATCAAACCTCAACTGGCAAGAGGTGGGATCGTGCTCTCAGACCGCTATGCGGATTCCACCTTGGCTTACCAGGGGTACGGGCATCAAAACACAGTTACCTCCCTGGAAGGCATTATCCATTATGCAACGGGGGGATTGGTCCCGGATTTGACCATATTATTGGACCTTGCTCCAGAGGTGGGTTTACAGCGCCGCCTGGACGCAGGAGGTCTGAATCGGCTTGATGCTTATGACATCAATTTCCATCATCGGGTCAGGGATGGCTACCTTAAGCTGGCCGAAGCAGACCCGGGTCGCTGGATAGTGGTGGATGCGGACAGGACCTTTAACGTGGTCCAGCAGGATCTCAGGGCCATCCTTCAGGAAAACTTGGATAAATGGGGTTATTAAACGGGGAAGGGTGTTGGGCCAGAATGGGAAGGACTCAATCGTTAAGACCAGGGTCTGGTATTCCTTCACCAGCGCCCAAATCAGGCAGGTCGCGCTCGATTTCTTCTGGAGATTGCCCTTTTTCCAGACGGTTAACCACCTCATCAAATTCCGAACCCATGTCCTCTCCCAATTCCCTGCTCATCTCGCGCATCATTTTTCCCAGGGTTTGGGGATCATCATCCAGTCTGTCCAGCAGCCTGGGGTCTGTCAGGGAATCCAAACGAGCTTGTTCAGTGCGGGAGATCCTGACCGGGCGGATAATCCTTTCTGGATTCAGCCCACCGCAAACCGGGCAGGAAACAGGCGCGTTTTCATATTCCTGGTAGGTAAGGAAGATTTCAAATTTATGGTTACAATCTTTACAGCGATATTCGTAAGTTGGCATACTGTATTATAGCAAATCGAGAATTCAGAGTCGTGCCCAATTATACTGGATAAGGATCATGATTATGGATACAGAATCAGCAGTCGCTACATTGTCATTACAGCCCCGCAATCCTCTCCTGATTGTGATTTCGGGGCCTTCAGGAGTGGGGAAGGACTCTGTATTGGAGATGATGAAAGCCAGAGGGCTGCCCTTCCATTTTGTGATCACGGCTACTACCCGCGCACCCCGCCCCGACGAGGTTGACGGTGTGGATTATTTTTTCCTTTCCCAGGATGAATTTGCCAAGATGATCGATGAAGGGGAGCTCTTGGAATATGCTGTGGTCTATCAGGATTACAAAGGGATCCCCAAATCTCAGGTCAGGGAAGCGCTTGCCAGCGGGAAAAATGTCATCATGCGGATTGATGTTCAGGGAGCGGAAACGGTCAGAGAGTTGGTAGAGGACGCTTTATTGATTTTCCTGACACCCCAGAATGAAGAGGAATTGATCAATCGCCTTAAAAAACGCAATACAGAAACCAGCGAAAGCTTGAAACTGCGCATTGCTACCACCCGCCAGGAATATAAGAAAATTGAACTGTTTGACTATGTCGTGGTCAATAGAGATGACCGCCTGGATGAGACAGTCGACACGATTGAAGCTATCATCCAAGCGGAGCAGCATCGAGTGCATCAACGGGTTGTGAATTTATGACTGAAAATCCTTTATCGGTTTTACACATATCACCAATATCCCCAGAAGAACTGATTATCAGGTTGCTCAATGAATTCAAAAATCAATATGGGCTGGATTTAGCTGAAGACCCAGTGGCAGTCCAGCGCATCAGGGAAGCGGTCGAAAATGCTCTGCGAACCCTTCACAATCAGCATGAAGCAGAGATCTATCTGCCGTATATCAGCGCCAACGCTGCCGGCCCGATCCATTTCCGGCGACTGATAACCCGGGCAGAATTGGGGAGAGATGGAGCTCATACCGCGGATGAAGAGGTTTCCGAACCCGGGAAGGCGGTTCCTCACAGGGTTCAGGTACCACTTCCGGATGGTAAACCACTGGTTACAACCAGTTTACTGGCCATCATGGCCCTTGTCTATGTCCTGCAGCTGGCGACTGGTTTCCTCTTTTACCAGGACCTGCCAGCAGCCTTGGGCATGAAGATCAACGGGGCTATCCTGGACGGTGAATACTGGCGGCTGATCACCCCCATGTTTCTGCACGGCTCGATTTTCCATCTGGGATTTAATCTCTATGCCCTTTACATCCTGGGAAGAAGGATTGAGCGCTTTTTTGGTTCTTTCCGCTTCTTGCTGCTGTTCCTGGTCGCTGGCATCACAGGAAATCTGTTCTCTTTCTTCTTCACACCAGCGCCATCTCTGGGATCCTCTACCGCGATTTTCGGATTGTTGGCTGCCGAAGGAGTATTCATATACCAACACAAGGAATTATTCGGCGACCGCTTCCAGGTAGCCCTGCGCCAGATCATCCAGGTGGCGGTAATCAATTTCCTGATCGGACTCTCCCCTGGAATTGACAACTGGGGACATTTCGGGGGTTTGATAGGCGGCGCCCTGTTCACCTGGTTCGCCGGACCGCTATTAAAGCTGGAAGGTGTACCCCCGGGGCTTCGTTTTGCGGATCAACGAGGGGAGGATCTCTCTCTCGAGGTATTTCTCATCCAGCTTCTCTTCCTCATCGGCCTGTCCGCCTGGGTGATCTTATCGCGGACCTAAAGAGCCCCAATCCCGCCCAACTCGACTTCTGTTATTGGACCTGTCCGACGGCGGTCATTGACCTCGCTGCGCCCATCTGGTAAAATTTTTCGGCGTCTTTGGCGTTGTACCCTTCGCAAAGGACGAACCTATTTATCAAAAAGGAGAAAGGGCTAGATACTATGAAAGTACTGTTACTGGAAGATGTTTATAAATTAGGCCGAGCCGGAGAGGTTAAAAAAGTCGCTCCCGGTTATGCCCGCAACTACTTGATGCCTCAGGGGTTGGCAGTGCTGGCCACGCCCGGTGCCATGAAAATGGCAGGCCGCATCAAGAAGCAGGGAGAGGTCAAACGAGCCAAAGTAAATCAGGAGCTTGGTGGTGTTGCTGAGCAGCTGGAAGGCAAGCGCTTTACCTTTGCTGCCAAAGCCAGTGAAACTCGCAGGCTGTATGGTTCCATCAACACCCAGATGATCGCCGAGACAGTCAGTGAGGAGATCGGTGTGCCTGTGGAAGCTAAACAAATTGAATCTCAGCCCTTGCGCATGCTCGGAAGGCATAAAGTGGCTGTCCGCCTGACAGTTGATTTGATTCCGGAGATTGAGATCATCGTTTACCGCGAAGGCGAAACTCCTGAATCTGCACTTGAGGAAGAAGAGAAAGAAGCCCTCAGGGCAGAGGAAGCGCTGGAGGAAATTCTTGAAGATGAGGCCGCAGAACTGGAAGCTGAGGCTGAAGAACCTGGCGCAGACAGCGAACAGACCGAAGAGGGCGCTCTTCCGGAAGAAAAAGAGGAAGAAGCTGAAGAAGACGAAGAAGCCTAAAACAGCACAAATCTGAAGGATATCAAAACCGGTCTGGGATCAGCCATAATGCTGGCCAGGCCGGTCTTTGTATGGCGCTATGGCTGAAGAAAACTTATCAATCGGAGAGATATTAAGGAAGGCCAGAGAGGAACAGGAATTATCTCTGGAAGAGATCTCTTTAGTTACCAGGATCAAGGGTAAATATCTGGCGGCTATCGAGGCGGATAACTGGGAGGTATTGCCTTCCTCAGTTCAGAAAAAGGGGTTTACCCGCTCCTATGCCGCCTTCCTGAAACTGGATCCTGCGCCTCTTCTTAAACAGCTTCGCGAAGTACTCGACGAACCGGAAGAGGAGCAGCTTCCTCAGCCCTCTCCCTCTTCCTCTCAAGACAGTTCACAGCCCAAATTAATGGGGGAGATAGGGGCTGTATTAAAAAAACAGCGGGAAAGACTCGGGTTTACTATCCCCAATGTAGAAGAGCAGATTTTTATACCTGCCCGCTATCTTAAAGCCATCGAAAACGGAAATCTGGAAGATTTGCCATCCACAGTCCAGGGGAAAGGCATGGTCAAGAATTATGCCGAATTCCTGGGCCTGGACCCTGAGCCACTTCTATTAAGCTATGCGGATGTTTTAAAGAGCCGCCTTGAGCAGACCCGGCCGGAAACGCAGGAAGGCCAGTCCGGGCCCGGAAAGCTGGTCTGGTTGAAACGGTTCTTTGCCAATCCCACCCTGCTCTGGGCAGCTGTGGTGATCTTGATCACGGCAGTCTCGATTGGGGCGGGGTTGATGATCCTCGGAGGGAACGGATCCGCATTGGAAGACACAGCTACTGTTCCAGCAGTGGCAGATGTATTGCTGCCAAGCTTCACGCCCTCAGCGACTCTTTTATCTTCAGGAAACACACCTGACGAAATTGAGGTTGCCGTGACACCCACACCAGAAGGCGAAGGCACCGCTGGAGAGGGACAGGGAGCTACATCCACTCCATTTCTTACCGGCAATGGGAGAATCCAGCTTCAGCTGATCATCTTGCAGCGGACCTGGGTGCGGGTGACAGTTGATAATGCCCTGGCTTTTGAAGGCCGTCTCGTTCCCGGAAGTGTTAAAGTATTTGGGGGGGAGCTGCGCATAGAGGTGTTGACCGGCAATGCTGCCGGGGTGGAGGTCATTTATAATCAGCAGGACCAGGGCGTTATGGGGTTATACGGTGAGGTAATCAACCGGATTTATACCCCCCAGGGTGTTGCCACCCCCACCCCCACGATTACGC
>DRBO01000153.1 GCA_011039385.1 Chloroflexota bacterium
CCAATCACACCAAAGAGGTAGATCGCCAGGCCGCCGCTAACTGCCAGGGGGACTGTGGCAACTACCGCTTCCAGTTTGCCGATGAAGCCCAGCAGCATGGAAAGAGCGCCGGCCATCACCAATACCGGTCCAGAGTAGTTGAGGGTAATGGCCATCAGCGAGTTGTTCTCGCCGTAGTTTGTCCCGGCCGTAGAACCAAACAGGCCGTTGATGAAGTCTCCAATGCCGTCCAGGATCAGGTTGAATCCGATGTGCTTGTCCAGCTCATAAGGTTCTTCGCCGATTTGTTCTGCATAACGATCAACATAGAGGCTGATCTGGTAGAGGTGGGCAGTGGATTCTGGGATAGTAGCTATAGCCATGATGCTGATGCTGAAGATTGACGTGACTACCATCGCGCCTGTGAAGGTTGGGAAGGTGAAATGGGGAATTACCAGCCAGTGTGCTGCTGCTACGCCGGAGAAATCGATCAAGCCCAATGGCCAGGACACGAGATACCCTATAATTGCACCCAACAGGATGGGGATCATGCCTATAAATCCCTTTCCGCGCAAGTAAACGGACACCAAAATTGTGACCAGTAGAGTAACTATCGCTACCAACCAGTTGGCGGCAGCCATGTCCAGGGCGGCGAAGCCCAAGCCAAAACCGATGATGCAGGCCACAGAGCCAGTGACAACAGGGGGCAGAATCTTGTCAATCGCTTCTTTGCCTATTGCTTTGATGATGAAGCCGATAATAATATTGATGACGCCCGTTACAACGATGCCGGCTTGCATCAGGCTGATGAGGTCATCGCTCGCGGGAACACCCCATTCAGCATTGGTAATGGCCAGATAAGCTGTCAAGTAGCTAAAGCTCGATCCATAGAAGAGGGGGATGAACTTGCCTATCCTCCATTTTGAAAGGACCAAAGCTACTATTGTCGCCATACCAGCCACAAACAGCACGGTTGAGAGATGGAACCCTGTCAGCAAGGCGCAAAAGGCCGTGGCAGGGAACATAGTCAGCACATGCTGAAACCCTAAGATGATCATCCTCCCTATGGGAGGAACCTCATTGGGAAGATAACCTGGTATTTTTCGATTTTCTGTTGCCATTTGTTCTCTCCTTTGGATAATGAATTGGCCCTATTATCAAGATGAATACGGGTAGAGATTGTTGCAGGATATCCAGCCACCTCCTTTCCCCAGGTATTTTTCCATATTTCCCGCCTAGTACAATTAACCCGGATTTTGATAATTAGTAATGCTTACTTTTCTTTGATTTCTAGCTGATTTATTGTTGCAAAAAAAAAGAGTCACAATGTGACTCTTCTAATAAATGAAAAATGCCTCGGAGAGCGTGATCGCTTCCGGGCATTTTGTCAGCTGTATTCTCTTCTTCTTGTATTTCATTGCATACTTCATTCTAACTAAACCTAACCATTTGTCAATATCGAACTTGGGAAAATGGCAGTTAAGAAGCGTGTAATCACATTAAACAGATCAGTAAGGAGGAAATCAACCTTATTGCTGATCAGGAATCCTCACTTCCCGTACGCTTCAGGACATTCTTGATCAAATCTTTGGCAACGGTTGCGGCATAATCTCTCTCCGAACTTTTTCGATAATCCGCTTCCCTGCCTTCCGCGTCAGCGCTCACCCGCTCAGTCAGGGCATTATCCAGGATCTCAAAAGCCTGGTTGATGATGCTTTTTGCGACAGTATCGATCAGCCGCTGCCCCACCGCGGCCAGCTTTCCCCCGATTTGCACTTCCCCGACATACTCCATCGAGGTCTGATTTCCACCTTGATCCTTAAGGATGACATCCCCGACGCCTTTCATAAAACCGGGTTTTCCCCTTCCTTCAACTGTCATTGTATAGCTGTGAGGATAGTTTTCGTTGGAGATCACCAGCTGGCCCGAAAATTCTCCGGCAACCGGTCCAACGCGGACATTCATTACCGCTTCATAGATATTCTCTCCAATCAATTCCATCTTCTTTGTTCCCGGGAGTGCGGCAGACATCACTTCTGTATCCCTGAAAAGGTCCCAGACCTGCTGTGGTGTTCCTTTGAAGAGGTGTTCACCTTGAACTTTCATTTGTTTCTCTCCTTCTTCTGAAGCAGCTCATATAAGCGGTTCGGGCTGAGCGGCGTTTCAGTGATTTCCAGGTTGTATTCCGGTAACGCGTTTTCAAGCGCCTGCATGAACGCTGCCGGTACAGGGATGGCCCCAGCTTCACCCACCCCTTTGGTTCCCAGGGCATTATTGGGTGCGGGGGTATTCTCATGGATCACTTCGATGTGGGGCATTTCCGAGGCACTTGGAATCAGGTAATCTGCCAGGCTGGCATTCAGCAGCTGTCCGCTCTCATCAAAATGCAATTTTTCATAATAACAATTGCCAAGGCCCATTGACACACCGCCGTGGATCTGCCCTTCGACAACCAGGGGATTTAACATCGTGCCGCAGTCCTCCACGGTGACATATTTGTGGATCTTGATCATCATCGTTTCCGGATCCACTTCCAGGATCATGCCGTGAACCCCAAAAGCAGTCGCTCCATAGGCCGGCCCGAAATATTTGGTTGATTCCAGTCCCGGCTCGGTGCCGGGTTCCACCGCGCCGCGGAAGGGATTGGCAAGGATTGCCAGTTCTCCCAGGCTGATGGACTGCTCCGGAATGTCTGCAGCTCGCACCTGCCCCCCCTCCAATTCCAGCTCGTCTTCCGGCGTTTTTAAAACTTTGCTGGCGAGAGCGAGAACCTTTTGGCGCACATCCAGGGCGGCAGCGTTGACAGCATTGCCAGCGACCACTGCGCCGCGGCTGGCAAAGGTGCCAGTTCCCCAATGGATTTCCGCCGTATCTCCGGTCACCATGCTGACGTCCTCTACTTCTACACCCAGGACTTCGGCGATGATCTGGGCAAACGAAGTCATATGACTCTGCCCCTGTGTTCCCACTCCAGTGGCAGCGCTGATCTTGCCGCTGGGCTCGATCGCCACCCTGGCACCTTCATAAGGTCCCACCCCGGTGGTTTCAATGAACGGGACAACCCCAATGCCAACATGTTTGCCTTCAGCGCGCAGGCGGGGCTGCTCCTCCTGAATAAACTTGTCATAACCGATCTTTTCCAGGGCTTTGTTATAGGCTGGCAGGTAATTCCCGGAATCAAAGACCAAATCAGTGAAAGCCTGGTCGATGATCTCGTGGTTATAAGGGAAAGCTTCCGGTGGAATGAAATTCAGGCGGCGGATCTCCCTGGGATCCAAATCCAGCTCCCTGGCCGCGAAATCCAGCATCCGTTCAACTATGAAAATCCCTTGCGGCCGTCCAGCACCGCGCACGGGGGTGACGATGGTCTTATTCGTGAAAACCACGGTCAGCTCGCTGTAGTAATTTTCGACATCGTAGGCGCCCATGGAATGAGATTGCGTGTTGAGAGGTGTGGTCAGACCATAGGGATCATAGGCGCCGGTATCATGGATGATCTTTTGTTTGATGCCCAGAATGCGTCCCTCTCTAGAAAGGGCCATTTCCACTTCATGGATCTGTTCCCGCTCCTGGGTGGTGGCATAGAAGTTCTCCCGGCGGTCCTCGATCCACTTCACGGGACGCTTCAGCTGCCTGGTCAGCCAGGGCAGCACCATTTCCTCAGCGTAGAACATCATGATCTTGGGTCCGAATCCGCCCCCCACAAAGGGAGCCACAACCCGGACCTGGTGGGTCCTCAAACCCAGCCGCGAGGCCATCCCGTTGCGGATGGGGATGGGCGACTGGGTCGCATCCCAGACCATCAGGTGCTGATCCTTCTCGTTCCAATCGACTACCAGGCCCCGGTTTTCCATTGCCGCGGCAGCTCCCCTGTCGAGATGGAAGCGTTTTTTGATCACCAGGTCAGCCGTTGCCAGGGCTTTTTGATAATCGCCTTTTTGCTGGATCAAATGGGCAGCCAAATTGGAATCCAGGTCCTCATGAACCAGGGGACTGTCCGGCTCGAGGCATTTTTCGAGGTCCACAACCGCCGGAAGCGGTTCATATTCGAGGGAGATCTCCTCAACTGCATCCTCGGCAATATATCGGTTCTCAGCCACCACCACAGCAATGATCTCACCAGCATGCTTGACTTTGTCTTTCACTAAAGGCACCTGGCGGCGGGAATTAAAGATCACATTTTCCAGGGTAGGAGGAGGAGAAACCAGAGGAGGTCCAGGTTCCCAGGCATCCCCCATGTCCTCCGCGGTGTACACACCGACTACGCCGGGAATTGTTTTTGCCTGGCTGGTATCAATGTTCTTAATCCGGGCATGGGCGTAATCACTTCGCAAAAAAGCCGCGTGCAGCATATTCGGCAGATTCACATCGTCAACAAATAGCGCTCCACCGGTCAGCAGACGGGGATCTTCTACCCGTTTTACTCGTTTGCCAATGATTTTGTGTTTCACAGCAGCACCTCGTGGTTAATTTAGTGTGATGGTTCCCTAGAGAGCATCAAGGATATTTACCCGGCAGCCATTTTCTCAGCGGCCAACTTTACCGCGTCGATAATATGCTGGTACCCTGTACAGCGGCACAGGTTCCCAGAAATTGCTTCCCGGATCTCTTCCTCGGAAGGTTGGGGATGCTCTTCCAACCAGGGCAGCAGGGTGGTCAGGAATCCCGGGGTGCAAAAACCGCACTGGAGAGCGTGTGCTTCCCGAAAGGCTTCTTGAAGGGGATGCATATCATCAATCGTTCCCAGCCCCTCTACCGTGGTAATCTCATGTTCATGTGCCTGGGGAGCAAATATCAGGCAGGACCGGACTGGTGCTCCATCCAGAAGCACTGTGCAGGCACCACAAACCCCGTGTTCACAGCCCACATGGGTGCCTGTCAACCCCAGATCATGCCTCAAAAAGTCGCTTAGCAACCTGCGGGGGTCCACTTCCCGCTGGTAAGACACGCCGTTCACAGTCAGGGAGAGATCAAATTGATTTTCCATGTTAAATCTCCTCTTTCCCACCCAGGGCACGCTGATGGGCTTCTTCCAGCGCCCGGCGGGTGAGCACATTGGCAAGATGGCGGCGAAATTCGGCTGTCGCATGAATGTCGCTGCCAGGGTCGATCTCATCCACAGCAGCTTTATCCGCTGCGGCAGCGATCAGATCTGGTGTGATTTTTTCGCCCTGCAGCAGCGCGGCCGCTTCCGGGGCACTGATCGGGCCATCACCCGCACTCAGATAAACCAGGCGGGCGTCTTCACAGCGATCCTTGCGATCCAGGGTTAATACCGCTGCCACACCCACAAGCGCAAAATCATGCGGCCGCCGGGCCACTTCCTTCAGGGACCATCCTGATCGGGGCGGCAGGGGAGGAATTTCGATTTCCACCAGCAGGTCTTCTGGCTCCATCGCGGTCATCAACAGCCCCACAAAAAATTCGCTGGCAGGGACGACCCGCTCACCAGATTGATTCTGGATTCTGAAGTTTGCCTTCAGGGCAGTTGTCACAACCACCAGCTCCGCAGAAGGATCCGCGTGGGAGAGGCTTCCGCCAATCGTGCCCCGGTTGCGAATCTGCATAGTAGCGATCCGGGGCATACTTTCATGAACCAGGGGAGCACTTTCTTTTACCAGGGAGTCTTTTTCTGCCGCGGCATGGCGGACCATCGCTCCCAGCCGCAAGCTTTTATTATCACCCTGAATCGTCGCCAGTTCGGGGATATTGTTGATATCCACCACGACCGCTGGCTGGACCAATCGGAAATTCATCATTGGCACCAGGCTTTGACCACCAGCGAGTACTTTGGCATCATAGCCATGCTCATGGAGGAGCGATAGCGCCTCAGGCACAGATCTCGGAGCGTAATATTTAAAGGGTGCAGGTTTCATGTTTCCTCTCCAATACGATTCAAGCCCTGATATTTTCTATCAGATCATGCCTTATTTAGTTAATTTGCAGTTTGTTGATCTCCCTCTGAAGGCATTCTTCCAGCGTTGTTGGCTGCCTTCCCAGCAGCCAATGCAGCATGCGCGGGTTGCCAGAAAAACCATGGTTCTGATAATGGAGGAACATCTTTACCAGGGTGGAAATCTGGTAGGAGCCCAGGCCAGTTCTGGCAATCTGCACCTGCCAATCCTCCAGGGAGATCTGCACTGCCCGGATTTCCCTGTCCAATAACCTGCTGAGGAGGGAAGCGATCTCCTCCTGGGATGTCAACCCGGTACCAACCAGTTGATAGATTGCCCCGGTATGGGATCCATCCGCCAGGACACTCGCTGCAACTTCTGCCACATCTTCCAGATCCACCAGGCAGAGTCTGGTCCTGACATCATAGGGCACCTGGTAAACGCCTTCCCGGCTTATTCTTTCAAGCTGATTGGTGATGTTCTGCATATAAGCAGTTGGTTGGAGAATGATAAACGGCAGCCCGGAAGCAATTAAACGCTCTTCCACCCGCAGCTTCAGCCAGTGATGAGGCATATCTTCAAGCTGCGGATGCAGGACAGAATGGTAGACAAGATACTCCACTCCTGCCTGAATGGCTTCCAGGATGACATTGTCGCCAATATCCACTTCACGGGGGTGGATATTAGGAGGGATATGGTAGACAGCCCGGACCCCCTTCATTCCCGCGCGGAGATCATTGGCATTCAACAAGTCCCCCAGCAAGGTCTGTTCAGCCCCAGCCTCAAGCACTGAGGCGCGGTAGTCCTCCTGATGGATGAGTCCCCGGACCGGGATCCCTTTAGCGGCCAACGCACGGATGACGGCTAAACCAGTTTTCCCAGCTGCTCCAGTTACCAGAATCATGGTTCCCCTTTACTTAACCAGCCTCCTTGAAGGCTACGAATCGAGCCCAACAAGACGCAAGTTCCATCCCTTTTTGCACAAAGCAACCAATATAGTAGCGTCCGCTTTCCATCTCACCCAGGTCGGTGCCCAGGTTTTCAGCATGAATGATGCCCTTGGGGAACAGGTTCAGGTGCATATCCTGATAATACTTATCCAGGGGGTAGATCTCATCCCATCCCGCCCCATACTGCTCGATCAATTTCTGATTGGCTTCCTCAAAGGTCTTGGGGTGCCAGATGCGCTGGATCGTGTTCATGGGATGCTCCATGGCCACGCAGTCCACTGCCAACCATTTGATATCCATATCGATGCACCAATCCGCAAAATCGGGGGAGGGACCTGGGTGGCGGATCATATAGCGGAACTCATCCGAATCCGGGCTGTTCCAGCCATATTGATGATACCCGGTCTTGATCACCAGGATGTCACCCTTTTGCACATCCACCACGTCCTGCACCATTTCTGGCGTGTACACGCTGGTGTCGGAAACAAGATCCGAGATATCCGCTATCACGCCGGGGCCAAACCATTTCTCAAAAGGCGTTTGCCCAATAGTCTTACCAGCCGCGTGAAAGTGCTTTTCCCCGTCCATGTGGGTCGCCAGATGGAAGCTGGCCCGGCAGTGGGCATTGTTGCGGCCCAGGCCAAAATACTGGCCGCCCACTCGCTTGGTGTAATTGACCGAAAGCGGCACGTAGTTCGCCCACTGAGGGGTTTGCACGCTGAACGGCAGGGTCATATCCATCATCTGAATACCCCGCATCTGAGCGAAGAACTCACTGTCATCCATACCTGCCGGAGGCTTGAATGCCACCGCTCGACTCCAAGAAGACTCAACCTCCATAAAAGGGATCGGGAAGACCATGATCCAGGCCCGTTGGTTCGCCAATTCATCAATTTGCCCCCCCAGTGATTCGGCCAACAGCAAGCCTTCTTTCGGCATGGTGATATGGGTCAGCTTATGGTATTCCTCCGGAGGGAAGAGCTCATCCCAGCTGACACCATGGGTTTCCTTCAATTTGGCTTCTGCCTTTTCAAATTCCCTGGCATGCATATAGCGCAGGTTGGTGTTCATGGGATGCTCTGCACAGCCGCAATCCACCGCGATCATTTTTAATTTTAAGTCCAAGGCCCACTGGAAAAAGTCAGGCGAGGGGCCAGGATGGCGGAGGTAATAACCAAACTCCTTGTTTTCGATGCCCCCCTGGGCACCGGGATTGGGAACATCCGGTAGGTCCCAGCCATATTTGTGATAGCCGGTATTGATGATCAGGATATCGCCTTCTTTAACTTCGACTTTGGCGGTGATCATCTCTGGCGTGTAAAGGCTGTAATCTGAGACCTCACCCGAAATATCAGCCACTACGCCCTCACCGCTTAAG
Source organism: Chloroflexota bacterium (assembly GCA_011039385.1). Lineage (GTDB taxonomy): Bacteria > Chloroflexota > Anaerolineae > Anaerolineales > UBA11858 > B10-G9. The sequence goes on from DRBO01000153.1 coordinate 8,202, forward strand.
TCTGTCAGGGGGATATCCGAAATAGCTCGCGCCCCGGAGTGAAACGCTCGGGGTCCCACCAGGTGAGTGCCGGTATTATTGCTCCATTCGATCTGCTGGCCGTTAGCCCCCTGGCCTCCCCCAAAGGACCCGGTCAGGCGTTTGAAGAAATGCACCTGGAGCGGCATCTCCCCGGGAAAAGGCGGCGTGAAGATGCTCAACGCCTGCGTTAAATCATACCTGTGAGCTTCATTAAGCAGCTTGATGACTTTCTCTCTCTCCATGATCTTCCTCCCTTTTCGGTTATGAAGAGATGGCCCCGGGCAGTGCCCGGGTTATCTCTCAGCCAATCTGGTAATGCTCCGCAAAGGCCAGCAGGGCTTCCTGGAAAAGGCTGATCGGCGGCCGAACCAATCCGGCGCCTACCTGGCCGATGCCAGCTTCCTTGTGGGCAATCCCGGTGTTGATGCGCGGGGTGATATTCTTTTCGACGATCTTGCGCAAATCCATCCCTGTGGGTGTGCCCCTGAAATCCAGG
>DRBO01000148.1 GCA_011039385.1 Chloroflexota bacterium
ATGTCACCCCCAAGGCATTCGGCGTGGATGATCCCATGCGGGAACATTTCAATATGCATCAGTTGATATTTGCTGTCATCATAGAATTCTGCCAGTGTTTTGCCATATTTTTCCTGGAAGACAGTTTCCGCCTCCCGGGCCTGGCGGGGCATCCAGTCACGGATGATGGTATTCATGGGATGGTCCGCGCTGCCGCAGTCCACGCCCAGCCAGCGCAATTTTTTACTCTTGGCCCATTCCGCAAATTCCCTGTCCGGACCGGGGTGTTTGACCATGTAGCGGATCTCATCCGCGGTAGGATGGTCCCAACCAAAGTGATGATAGCCGGTGTGAATGAGCAGGATATCCCCTTCCTTGACCTCCACGCGGTCCTCCACCATTTTGCTGGTATATACCTGGTAATCACCCACAGCATCGCTGAGGTCCACGATCACGCCCTCATTCATTAAAAAATCCAGCTCCAAGTCAGCTATATCTTTACCGGGGGTATAAAAGTGGATCTCCCCATCCAGATGTGTGCCAACATGGTTGGAGTGGGTCAATAACTGTCCGTTGGCGCCGCTGGGGGCCAAGCGCTTAAAGTATTTCACCTCCAAGGGGATATAGGTCGGCCAGGGAGGTGTGCCTATGCCAAGAGGAATGGTCAGGTCAATCGCTTTCATCCTTAACTCCTTTTCTTTAAATAAACCTCTTTAAGGAACCAAGTCTCTTAAGAAACCTGGTATCCATAAAAGACTTCGTCTCTTTGTGTTAAAACGCGCCGGAAAGCAGCATCAACACCACGCCGCCAGCTACCACACTGCCCAGCTGGCCGGCAGTGTTGGCACCCATGGCGTGCATCAGCAGGAAGTTTTCCAGGTCATATTCCTGGCCAATCTTCTGCACGATCCGGGCAGACATCGGGAAGGCGCTGATCCCAGCTGCTCCGATCAGGGGGTTAAATTTCTTTCCCGAAAGGATATACATCAATTTACCAACCAGCAGGCCGCCTACGGTGTCCAGCACAAATGCCAGCAAACCCATGCCCAGGATCAATACGGTCGAGCTCTGAATAAAAGTATCACCCGACATGGTGCTGCCCACTGTCAAGCCCAGGAAAATCGTGGTCACGTTGGCTATCTCGTTCTGGGCGGATTTAGTCAAGCGTTCCACCACGCCCGATTCGCGCATCAGGTTTCCGAACATCAGGGTGGCGATGAGCGGAGAAGCCTTGGGCGAGAGCAGAGAGATCACGATCGTCACCAGGATCGGGAAGAGGATCTTGACCGTCTTGGAGACTGGTTTTTCGGTATAGGGCATCCGCACCGTGCGCTCTTTTTGCGTGGTTAACAAACGCATCACCGGGGGCTGGATAATCGGCACCAGGGACATATAGCTGTAGGCGGTGACCGCGATCGGTCCCAGGAGATGGGGCGCCAGCCGGGCGGAAACATAGATGGCAGTTGGGCCGTCAATCGCCCCAATGATGCCTATCGAAGCCGCTTCATTCAGGTTAAAACCAAAGTTCAAAGCCAGGAGCAAGGTGCCAAAAATACCCACCTGACCGGCGGCCCCCAGCAGCGCCATTTTGGGGTTCTCCAGCAGCGGGCCAAAATCTGTCATGGCACCGATGCCTATAAAGATCAGCAGCGGGAAAAGCTCGGTTTGGACACCCGCCTGGTAGAGGACTCCCAGAAAGCCGCCCTCAACTGGATCGGTGATCCCGGTCAGGGGCAGGTTCGCCAGGATCGCTCCAAAGCCGATCGGCAGCAGCAGCACCGGCTCGAAATCCTTTTTGATCGCCAGGTAAATCAGCACGCCCCCGGCCAGGATCATGATCAGATTCTTGATCGAAAACACCTGCAGGGCTCCCAAGAGGGAAGTTAAATCAGCGATCTCCATAAAGCTTCATCCCAGCCTGAATAAGGACATACCATACTCGACAGATTGCCCTTCATTGATAGAGACTTCAGATATTACGCCATCCTGAGGGGCATGGATGGTATTTTTCATTTTCATTGCGTCCAGAACACATAAAGGGTCACCTGCTTTCACTACCTGTCCGGCTTTGACATGGATCTGGACGACATCACCGGGCATGGGTGCAGTGACTTCGCAGCTCGTACTTGCGGAGATCGAAGCTTGAGCGGACTCTTCCAGGTCCTGGCTCTCAACCTCACTGGATCCCGCAGTACCCTCTTCAATTTCAACTTCGAATCGGCTGCCTTCCACAAAGGCAACAACCGGACGCTGGTGCAGGTCTTCCACCTGGACCAGAATTCTTTCTCCATTCACAGTTACCCAAATATCTTGAGCGCTTTCACTCATACCCACTCCTTCCCCTGAACTCGATCTACACCTTTTCGCCACCAGCCCCCAACCGGGTCTTCCAGCAGCTTGCCAAGATTTCCCTGCGTAGATCCGCTCATTTTTTTAACCAGTACACTCACGCCCACCGCAGCGGCCTGCTTAAGTATTTTTTCCCGCTCTTGAGACGGAGGCAAAGCACCATTAATGACAGTTTTTTCGCCCAAGGGATGCTCTTCCCGGGGAGGAAAAAGGGCTTTCAACAGCACGATCAGGCCAATTAATAGTGCCAGGGCGGAAAACGTGATCAGAATCCCAACCCCGCTCAGTGTTAACCCCTGTCCTAATTCGCTCAAAATATCCCTCCCACTAGACCGGCATGTTGCCGTGTTTCTTGGGCCGGGTCATCCCTTGTTTATTTTTCAGCAGTTCCAGGCTAGCAATCAGCCGCGGACGGGTTTCAGACGGCAGAATGATCTCATCTACATGGCCGCTGGCCGCAGTCCGGTAGGGCTTGGAGAATTTATCCCGATAAGCAGCCACATATTCCCGGCGGGCCTTTTCAGGATCTTCCGCGGCTTTGAGCTCCTTCCCATACAGCACATCCACCGCGCCATCAGCGCCCATCACAGCGATTTCCGCGCTAGGCCAGGCGTAAACCAGATCTGTCCGGATATACTTGGAGCTGAGCACGATATAGGCTCCCCCATAGGCCTTGCGCACAATCACAGCAATTTTGGGCACGGTGGCTTCCGAGTAAGCATAAACGATCTTGGCGCCGTGGCGGATGATCCCACCGTGTTCCTGCTGCACCCCAGGAAGAAAACCCGGCGTGTCCACAAAGGTCACCAGGGGGTAATTATAGGCATCACAGAAGCGGATAAATCGGGAAATTTTATCCGAGGAGTTGATATCCAGCACCCCCGCCAGGGAATTGGGCTGGTTGGCGATGACCCCCACCGCCTGTCCATGCAGCCTGGCAAATCCTGCCAGGGCATTGGGCGCGAAATTCTTGTGCACCTGGAAAAAACTTCCTTGATCGACAATCTTATCAATGACCTGGCTCATGTCGTAGGCTTGGTTCGGGTCAGCGGGAACCAGGCTATTTAAAGCCCGGTCCTGCCGATAGGGATCGTCCTCAGGCGCCTGGTAAGGCGGCGGTTCTGCGTTGTTGCTGGGCAGGTAGCTGAGCAGATCCCGGGTGATGCGCAGGGCGTCCTCCTCGGAATCTGCCGCGAAATGGGCCACCCCGCTCTTCGTGCTGTGCACATCCGCTCCACCCAGGGATTCAAAGTCAACTTCCTCGTGAGTGACGGATTTGATCACCTTGGGGCCGGTGATGAACATATGGCTGGTGGCCCGGGTCATGATCACGAAATCTGTCAGGCCAGGGGAATACACCGACCCTCCCGCGCAGGGACCCAGCATGACGCTGATCTGGGGAATCACACCGCTGGCCTGCGTATTCCGCCAGAACAGCTCGGAATAGGCCGCCAGGCTGTAAACCCCTTCCTGAATACGGGCCCCAACAGAATCCATCAACCCGATGACCGGCACCCCGGCATCCAGGGCCAGATCAAGTATTTTGGCGACTTTCTGACCCGCCACTTCCGAGAAGGATCCCCCCATCACCGTGAAATCCTGTGAGAAGACCGCCACCATCCGGCCATCCACTTTACCAAAACCCACCACCACACTGTCCCCAGGAATCAATTTTTCATCCAACCCAAACTCCTGGTGGCGGTGGGTCATTAAAGCGTCAACTTCCTGGAAGGAACCTTTATCCAGCAGGGCCAGGATGCGTTCTCTGGCAGTCATTTTGCCCTTATCATGCTGGGCCTTGATCCGCTGTTCCCCGCCTCCCAGAGCAGCCTGTTGGCGGATTTCCTTTAGTTCCGGGATCTGGTCCTTCCCTGTTTGTTTTTTAGCTTTAGCATCCATCGTGCCCTGCCTTCTGAATATATTTAATCTTAATCTTTCTGAGTCAATTCTTTTTCTTCCAAAGCCATATAAATCTTATCTGCTGATAATGGCAGATCCGAAAAACGGATTCCTACAGCGTCATATAAGGCATTGGCAATGGCTGGTGCGGTCTGCACCATGACATGTTCTCCTACGCCTCTTGCGCCCCAGGGACCATCATCTATCGGCGTTTCCACGTAATCTCCGTGGATCTTGCGGGGGATATCAGCAATAGTAGCAATCCGGTAATCCACAAAACTGGGGTTGATCACCACCCCATCCTCATTGAATTTCATGGCCTCGTAAGCGGAGCTCATGCCGTGGACAGCGCCGCCCTCAATCTGGGTCATGATCAGGTCCGGGTTGATAGCCCGTCCAACGTCATACACGCTGGCGATATTGAGCACTTCCAGCTGCCCCGTCTCCAGATCCACCTCCAGGTCCACAGCCTGGGCGCCCACAGTGTAATGGACCACCGCCCGGGTTCCCTGGCCGGTTTCAGGATCCAGGTTGGTGACATAGGTGGGCATAAAATGGCCCCGTCCTACCACAGGACCTCCCTTCCAGCCTTCAAAGTCGTCGTTGGGCATTCCATAAATAACCATTTTATCAAGGGGTTGTTCCCGTTCAGATTTAAATGAGATCACCACACCATCTTTAATGGTCAGATCTTCGATATCCTCATCCCAGGCATCTGCCACCGTCTCCAGGATCTGGCAGCGGGCGTCCTCAGCGGCTGCCTTGACTGCATTTCCCATGGACCAGGTCAAGCGGCTGGCAACCGTCTGCCATTCGTAAGGGCTGTACTTGGTATCCAACGGAGTTGAGACTGTTACATTTTCATAAGGAATTCCCAGCACATCGGCCGCGATCTGGGCCGCAACAGTAAAGGCACCCTGGCCAATCTCCTGTCCGCCGACTTCCACCTGGAGGGTGGCATCCTCATTAAAACGCACGACCGCGGCACTGCCTGGATTGGGCGGCATGGCGGGCGCTTTCCACATGATAGCGATGCCTTTCCCTCTTTTTTTGTTGGGCCCCGTGGGTTCTTCTTTCTTCTCCCACTGAATGGCTTTGGCGGCTTTATCGATGCAGGCTTCCAGGTCAATCGGCGTCATTTTCATCCCGGAAACGATCTCGTCATCGGTGCGGACGCAATTGATCCGCCGGAATAGTACTGGATCCATTCCCACCTCTTCAGCGAGATGGTCCATGATCTGCTCCAGCCCCCAGTGGATCTCTGGCATGCCAAATCCTCTCATAGCGCTGCCAACAGGAGTATTGGTATAGACACACAAAGAATCAGCTTTTACGTTGGGCACATCGTAAGGGCCGGTGCAGGAATAACCCGCTGCCCGGGCGATATTCACACCGTAGTCATTATAGGCCCCGCCGCCAAAATAATAAGTCAGCTCCATGGCCTGCAAGTTACCGTCCTTGTCACAGCCAACCTTGATGTCAGAAATCAGGGATTGGCGTGTGGAGGTGCCCACAAATTCCTCTTCCCGGGTCAAACGGAGCTTTACCGGATGCCCTTCCACCGCCTGGGCTAAAACCACCGCGCAGGCTTCCATGGTGACACCGGCCTTGCCGCCAAACCCTCCTCCCACCAGGGGAGCGATCACACGCAGCTTGTTATGGGGGATGTCCAAACCCTGGGCGATCATATCGCGCATGGCAAAGGGGGATTGGGAGCTGGCCCAAAGGGTAACCTGGCCTGTCTTTTCGCACAAAGCGACTGAAGTATGGGTCTCTATCGGCACGTGTTCGATCGGGGGCAGGCGGAAGCGTCCTTCTGCTACTGCTGCACACTCAGCAAATGCGGATTCAGCATCACCTTTGCGGATCTTAAAATGTTCTGAAATATTCGTTCCCGGTTCAGGGAAAATAAAGTTGACTACAGAATAGCTTCCGAGATCGGGGTGGATCAAGGGTGCGTCCGGCTGGGCTGACTCCACCGGGTCATAAATGGCCGGCAGCACTTCATACTCTACCTCAACCAATTTCACAGCTTCAACAGCAATATCCTCACTTGTTGCGACCACACCGGCAACGGGTTCCCCATAAACGCGGACCCTGTCATAGGCAAAGATCGGCCTGTCGATCAGATATAAACCCAGGCGGGCGGTTAAGTCCTTTCCAGTTACCACTGCCCTGACACCTGGCAGCGCTTCGGCCTTTGAGGTATCGATCTTCTTGATCAGGGCATGCGGATATGGGCTGCGCACCAATCGACTGTGGAGCAATTTTGGTCCAAATTGAATGTCATCCACAAAAACCGCACATCCTGTGACTTTGTCCATTACATCAGTGCGTTGGACGCTCTTTCCGATCAGTCCGGATTCAGTGATCGTCATCGAGTACCTCCATTGCGGGAAGCTTCCATAATGGCATCAATAATGCGCTGGTATCCAGTGCAGCGGCACAGGTTGCCAACCAGGGCTTTTTGTATGTCCTCTACAGTTGGATTCGGATTGCGTCTGAGCAGGGCAGTTCCTGCCATTAACATGCCCGGCGTGCAGTAGCCGCACTGCACCGCGTTTAAATCAGCAAAAGCTTGCTGCAGGGGTGTGAGTTTTCCATTGCTGGACAAACCCTCGATGGTGGTTATTTCCCTCCCGTCCAGTTCAACCGCCAGCACCAGGCAGGAGTTGACCGGTTCACCGTCTACCAACACCGTGCAGGCACCGCACTCCCCGGCCTCACAGCCGTTTTTTGTGCCAGTTAGTCCCAGTCCATCCCGCAAGGCATGCAGCAAGGTCATGTTGGATGGAACCAACAGCGCTTCTTCCTGTCCATTCACAATCAGTGTGATCGCGTGATTTTCCATAAAAAACCCTCGTTTGAGACATTGCGTTTGGTTATTTCAGGCTCCCCCAAATTTCTTTCAGCCCTTTTTTGGTCAGGTTGCGGACCATTTTCTTCTGGTAGAGAGCAGTTGCCCGGATATCCTCAATAGGTGCGGAAATATCCATGGCATCCTCAGCGGCCTGAGACAAAACGTCATCTGAAAGCGAATGCTGAGCCAAATAGTCTTCCACAGCAGGTACTCTATAGGGAGTAGGAGCCGTGGAATTGATGCCAATTTTAAACCGCAGTCCTGCCGGGGTCTCCGGATCGGGATAACCCAGCATTCCCACACCCACGATAGCCAGGTCTCCCATTTTTGACCGGCCCAGCTTGTAATATTGGCCAACCGCGCCCTCCGGGGGGGGAGGAAAGTGAATGGCTTTCAGATATTCATCCTCTTTCAGGGCGATTTTACCCGGCCCGACCCAGAATTCCGCCACCGGGAGCTGCCTTTCTCCACCCGGGCTCTCCAGGATCAGCTCAGCATCATAGATCAGCAGCGCAGGGGCCATATCCGCGCTGGGAGAGGCGTTGCAGATATTTCCTCCCAGTGTTGCCCGGTTGCGGAGCTGATAGTTACCCACCGTGTCCGCTGCCTGGCAGAGGACCGGATAATATTTTCGAATGTCTTTGTGTGCGGAAATCTGGTTCAAGGTGACAGCAGCGCCCAGCGTAAGGCCAACTGTCTTCCCGAATTCGATCTCCTGCATGCCGGGAAGCCCCTTGATATCCAGCAGCGTGCCGGGGCCGCTGTCTCGGTCCCGCATCTGGACAAAAAGATCTGTCCCGCCCATCATAAGTTTGAGATCCGGACCCTTGTCTTTTAGTAGGTTGAATACTTCCTGGGGGGATTCTGCTTTCAGATACTCAAAATCGGGCAATCCGGGACGTGCCAACATAAAACCTCCTGCCATTTAAGCTATGATCCTAGAATGTCGACTATTTCCCTTATCTTCAAAACTCACCATTTGCCAGCTGAGAACCAATGATCAACCCTTTCCTGAAGAATATGCCTTTCAAAACCAGGGGGATTTTTTGATTATACACCGCTGTACCTCTCTTCATAGGTAACAATTTTCCTGTTCTGGCAGGCGTGAATTTAATGAGAAAAGGCATCCATCTCAGGTGGATGCCTTTTCAACTGGGCCTGAAATACAGGATTACAATTCAGCAGCTTGTGGTGGCTTGAAGATCAGGAAAATCGCATTGATCAGAATACCGAGCACGGCCGCAGTCGCGATCGCAGGCAAACCGCTGGGGAAAATGTTCTCCAGGATGGGGATGGGCAGGAATCCACCCGCATACCCGATATGTCCTCCGATGCCAACGATCATGATCACTGCGCCTACTGCCAGGTTACGGGAGCTGAAGAGGCTGACATTATTCTCAACCATCAGCGCGATGCCCTGCATGCCAATCACACCAAAGAGGTAGATCGCCAGGCCGCCGCTAACTGCCAGGGGGACTGTGGCAACTACCGCTTCCAGTTTGCCGATGAAGCCCAGCAGCATGGAAAGAGCGCCGGCCATCACCAAT
>DRBO01000170.1 GCA_011039385.1 Chloroflexota bacterium
CCAGGACATTCAACTCTGCTACCCACTGGCTGTATTGAGTCTTGGTCTGGGACAGTTCATTATAAAGATCTTGGCGGACTTTCTCGCCATCCACCCGATCTTCCTGCACTTCTGCCAGTTCAGCTTCCACTTTCCTCACGGCCTCAGAGGCCTGGTCAAATTCCTTTTTAAGGGTCAGGTACTGCGTATGTATCTGGTCATAATTGGACCTGGCCGACTCAATCAAACTATCAGCAGAGTTCAACCTGGCCTGTTTTCTTTCGATCTGCTCCACGCGGTCATTTAACTGTGAACGCAGTCTGATCTGTTGATTGGAAGCCAAGACATGCTCTTCTTTCGCGGCTGCGGCTTCATCCTCCAGCGCCGACATGCGGCTGCGTTTTTCAGCCAACATCTCGCGCGCGCCCTCTACCTTGTGCTGGTACTCTTCCAGGTTAGCCTGGGCTGTTTCCAAGTCCAGCCGGGATTGTTCATATCTAGCCCGGGTTAGCTGCTCCTGCTCTTCCAGACGGAGTTGGTCCGTTTGAAGATCCTGGATCCTTTTTTCCAGGGAGCGAATCCTTTCCTCTGCCACAGCCTTTTCCCTGCTGATATTTTCTTTCTGGTTATGGTGTTCAGCTAATTCACGATGCCAGGTATTCAAACGCGAGCGTTGGCTCTGGACTTTGGCCTGATTTTCCGAGAGATCCCGGTCAAACCTGGCCTGTGTTTCCCTGGCCTGTTCCAACTCGGCCTTGTGTTTCGCTTCCAGTTCCCGGGCTGTGTTCAAATTCTCCTGAACACGGGCCCAATGATAACCATACCACTCCTGGAGCATGACCCTGAGGTCAGCTTTGACCTGGTGATACTGCTCAGCGCGAACAGCCTGCTTCTGCAAACTCCTCAACCGGGGGCGCAGCTCAGAAAGGATATCTTCTACACGGTCTAAATTCCGGTGGGTTTTCTCCAGCCGTCTTTCTGCCTCGGCTTTCCGTGATCGGTAAAGCCCGATCCCGGCAGCTTCCTCAAATAACATGCGGCGTTCTTCCGCCTTAAGGGACAAAGCTGCATCAACCAATCCCTGACCGATAATCGTATAGGTCCGCTCGGCCAATCCTGATTGGCCAAGAAGCTCATACACATCCCGTAAAAGGACCTGCTGCCCGTTGATCAGGTATTCATTCTTCCCATCCCGGTAAGCCCGGCGGGTGATTGTCACTTCGGAAAAATCGATCGGCAGCCAGCCATCACTGTTATCAAATACGATCGTAACTGATGCCATGCCTGCCCTGGGCCGCTGATCGGATCCTGAGAAGATCATGTCCAGGGTTCTTTTACCGCGGAGCAATTTGTAGGATTGCTCCCCAAGCACCCAGCGCACAGCATCGGCAATATTGGATTTGCCAGAACCATTTGGACCAACAATTACCGTGGTTTCTTCCGCAAATTCAAAATTTGTTTTGGTTGCGAAGGTTTTGAACCCATTTAGTTCGATAGATTTTAAGCGCATGAAACCTCAGTTATCTTCCTTATTGAAATTATTCAGCTTGGACAATTTTTCAAGCGCTTCTTTCGCGGCTCGCTTGGAAGCTTCCCGCTTACTGTACCCATCTCCCACGCCCCTGACTAGATCCTCAATTGATACCGTCACTGTAAATACCTTCTCATGATCCGGTCCAGATTCCTTGATGGTCTGATACACTGGCGGGTTCATCCCCCGGGCTTGGGTCCATTCCTGAAGGATGCTTTTGGGGTCGCGGGGGTATCCTCCGGCCAGGATTCTTTCCACAGCACGGGAAATATAGGGTTCAAAGAACAACTCTACCGCTTCAATGCCCTGATCGAGGTATAAGCCGCCGATCAAGGCCTCAAATCCAGCGCACAAGAGTGTGTTCCGCCTGCGTCCGCCGGAGACGATTTCACCCTGCCCCAGGCGAATGGCACTGCCCAGGTCGATCTGCCGGGCAAATTCTGCCAGCTGCTCTGTCCTAACCAGGGCCGTTCTCAGCAGTGTAAGATCTCCCTCACTCATTTCAGGATAATGGTGGTAAAGCCAGGCACCAACCACAAAATCCAGGACAGCATCCCCGAGGAATTCCAGCCGTTCATTATCCTCCAGGGCATGGGGATTTTCATTAATATATGAACGGTGGGTCAGAGCCCGGGTTAACAACATAAGGTTCTTAAAGCCCAGTCCCATTCGCGCATTAAATTCTTGGGGAGATTCCAACCTTTCTTGATCGACTGACCGCTTCATGACCTGGCTCCGGGGAACTCAGGGTCAGCCAAACCCTTCGTGATTTCGAAAGAATTTCGCTGTCCATCAGTTCGCTGTCTTTCCTGCATTGCTCCAATAAGGTTTTATTATACCTAATGGTATAAAAGAGGCAACGGTTCAGGCACTTTTTAATCCATGGCCGGTGATAATACAGACAATCGGTTCAGGTAAACCGGCAGGTAATTGCCGCAAGCCATCCCAAACTAAGGCAGAGGTCAGTTCCGCATAAATTCCCAATCTCGCCAACATCTTCTGCCCAGCTTCAATCCTGTTCTCATCCACATGAAGGAACAATCCCTCACTTTCCCGTACGGCAGCCAGGACAATCTCACCATGATAGGGATCAGCGATGGCGACACCCTCTGCCAGGGTCTTCCCTTCCGGAATCCTGAGGGGGTGCTCCTGGCCGGCCTGAAAAGCCCTATACAATGGATCACAGGCTTGTGCTTGCAGACCTATCAACCGTGGTTGGTGGGAGATCATTCCACATTTTAACAGTGCCTGGAACCCCAGCCAAATTCCCAAAAGTAGACTACCGTGCCCCACAGGAATCAGTACCGTTCCGGGCGGCTCGCCCAATGCCTCCACCAATTCATAGGCGATAGTAGCGATGCCGGCTGTGCCTTGAGGCAGGTAGGCATGACTGGCATAAATCAATCCTTGATCGACCTCTTTGAGGACGGCCTCGGCCGCCTTGGACCTGGGACCAGGCACAGGGATGACTTCTGTTCCATAAGCTTCAATCTGAGCTCTTTTTGGTCCAGAGGCATAGGCGGGAATAAAAACCTTACCCTGGATACCAGCTCGGGAAGCATAGGCCGCAAAAGATGCGCCAGCATTCCCGGATGAATCTTCAACTGCTTCCCTGACTCCCGCCGCCAGCATCCAGCTGACCAATACTGCTGTGCCACGATCCTTGAAAGATCCAGTTGGATTGAGGCTTTCCAGTTTAAAAGCAACCCGTTTTCCGAACGCTTCAGACCAGACCAAGGGAGTGTTCCCCTCCCCCAGGGTCACAAGTGGCGCTCCTTCTGGAAGTGAAAAACCAGCCCGGTAGCGCCAGATACCCTGAAGTTCTGGATTGATATCCCCTAAATTAAATTCCAGTCCCTCATCGAATCCAAATAAGCCGTCACAGGTTGGACAGCGAAAAGGAAATTGAGAGAGAGGGAAGGGTTGACCACAATTTCTGCAGCAGATCATAGCATTCGTTTGAGTGGATAGTGCCTATACGCAATCAGTTTCCTTGCCCAACTTCACCCTCCAGAAACATGCGGGAAAAACGCCACCTCGGCCTGGTCAGGAATCTCGGTGCTGTCCTCTGAAAACACCTGGTTTACCGATGTCAGCATACTTGCGATGGCCGCTGCCGCCTCAGGGTATAAACGGGCAATTTCCCTTTTTAAATCCTCAACACGCGCTCCGGCAGGGAGTTCAACCTGGATGGTCTTCTTTCCTACCCGAGCCCGAATCGTTGAAAAAAAATGCACTCGTACCTGGATCATCCAACACCACTAACACCTTTCTGAAATGGCCCTGCTTGCAATTATACCTTACCTCATCTCTCCCCAGTCCCCCAACCAATCTCCCCGGGCCAGCCCTTCTTTGGCTGCAACGCGCTCCAATATGTATCACTCCAAACCCCCCGTGATATAATGCAGGCGATGGAAAACAACCGCAAAAAATGGCTGCGCGGACTGGCCCGGACCCGAAAATCAACCTTTGGAAAAATCGCCTCCTTCCTTGGCGCCAGTGAAATCTCCGCTGCTACCTGGGAAGAACTAGAATCTCTTTTCATTCAATCTGACATCGGCGTTCAAACCAGTCTGGATGTTATCGAACAGGTAAAAAGGCAATCCCAGCAGGAAGGGATCCTGCGGACCGATGAGCTGCTGGGATTGGTAAAGAACGAGCTTCTCAGCCGGTTGAATACGCCTCCAGCGCAGGAGTGGAATGAACACCCCAGCGTTATAATGATCGCCGGCGTCAACGGCTCCGGGAAAACAACCACGCTCGCCAAGCTTGGTAAACGCTATCTGGAGGAAGGCTTGAAACCCCTCTTTGTTGCCGCGGATACTTACCGCGCTGCCGCAACAGAACAGCTCCAGATCTGGGGGGAAACGTTGAATATCCCGGTGATCTCGGGGCAGCAGAACGGGGATCCCGGAGCGGTGGTTTTTGACGGGATTCAAGCCGCCCTGGCCAGGAAATATGATCCCGTTTTAATCGATACTGCTGGACGCCTGCACACGCGGTATAACCTGATGGAAGAGTTAAAAAAGGTCCACCGGGTGGCAGGCAAAGCCCTGCCAGGAGCCCCCCATGCTTGCTGGCTGGTCATGGACGCCACAACCGGGCAAAATGCGCTGCAGCAGGCGCTCTCTTTCCAAAAGGCCATCCCCCTCGATGGGATTGTGCTCGCCAAACTGGATTCCTCTGCCAAAGGAGGCCTGGTCTTCGCAATCCAGGAACAGCTCGGACTTCCAATCCTTTACGCAGGGCTTGGTGAAGACCCAGCAGATCTGATGCCGTTTAACCCGGAAGAGTTTGTGGAAAGCATACTGAGCCAGGATCAAGAATAACATGGTTCCTAAACTGAAAAGATACCAGAGTGATTTTGAGTATTCCTACTGCCTGGGTGTCTACCCAACACTGGAATTAATAACCTATCAACCCCAGGCAGTACTGGCAGTTCTGCTGCACAGCAAGGGTTCGAAAAACCAGGGGGTTGAAAAGATCCGCCGCCTGGCCGGTAATCTACAGATCGAAATCCAAGAAAATGACCACCAGGTAGAGAAATTATCACAGCGGGGGAATACTTATGCCATCGGCGTTTTCCAAAAGTATGCAATGCGAACCAACCCCCAGGAGAATCATCTGGTTTTGGTAAATCCATCCAGCATGGGAAATCTTGGCACAATTATGCGGACCATGTTGGGGTTCGGATACCAAGACCTGGCAATTATTGACCCTGCAGCCGACGCATTCCACCCCAAGGTAATCCGGGCCTCTATGGGTGCATTTTTCCAGGTCCGCTTACAGAACTTCCGGTCATTTACTGATTATTGGGGATCCCAGGCCAATCATAAACTGTACCCCTTGATGACTGATGGTAAAATACCCCTTCCAGAAGCAATCCTGGAAAAACCGTATGCCCTGGTATTCGGGGATGAAGGCAGCGGACTGGGACAAGAATATCATCAGTATGGAACCAGCCTGAGAATCCCTCAAGCGAAGGAAGTGGATTCTTTAAATCTGGCCCTCGCAGTGGGCATAACGCTTTACCAGGGATGGATCCAAGACCAGCGGGAATAGAGAACTGAACCCCGAAGCAGATGGAGAATGAAATGGAAGCCTTAGCCAGTATCCTGACAGAAAGCCAGCAAAAAATCCAGAACTTACTGGAGCGTCTTTGACGTAGCTGAAAAGAAAAACCTCCTTGAAAAACTCAGGAAAGAATCCCAGGCTACAGACCTGTGGGACAACCAGACACGCGCCAGGAAAGTGATGAAAACACTTTCCTCCCTGGAGAAGGAGTTGGAAGGTTGGGCGAAGCTTGAAAATCGGCTCGCTGATGCCCGGGAATTAGTGGAAATGGGCGATTCCAACCTCGAAGAGGATCTGACCAAAGAAATCCATGCCATACAGCAAGAGATCGAAAAGAGGGAATTCGATGCCATGCTCGCAGGCGAGTATGACCGGGGAGATGCCCTGCTGGCCATTCATGCCGGCGCCGGGGGAAATGACGCTCAGGATTGGGCAGAAATGGTCCAACGGATGTACCTTCGCTGGGCAGAAAAAAGAGGCTTCGAAACTGAAACCCTGGACCTGACACCGGGAGAGGAAGCTGGCATTAAAAGCACCACTATATCCATTAGCGGTTTGTACGCCTACGGATATTTGCGATCGGAAAAAGGCGTCCACCGCCTGGTTCGTATCTCCCCATTTGATTCCTCCAACCGCAGACATACTTCCTTTGTCCTGGTTGAAATCCTCCCCCAGGTCGATGACGATGAGTCCATCAAGATCAACCCCAACGACCTGCGGATCGACACGTTCCGTTCAGCTGGGGCCGGAGGACAGAGCGTGCAAAAAAATGACACCGCTGTCCGCATCACACACATTCCTACCGGCATTGTGGCCAGCTGTCAGAATGAGCGCTCCCAAACCCAGAACAGGGAAATGGCCCTGAAAGTCCTCAAGGGTCGCCTGTTGGCATTAAAGCAGCAGGAGCGGAAAGAGAAAATCGAGGAACTGAGAGGGGAATATCAAAAAGCGGAATGGGGCAGCCAGATACGATCTTATGTTCTGCATCCCTACCACATGGTAAAAGACCATCGGACAGATTTCGAAATGGGCAATACCGAAGCAGTCCTGGACGGTGAACTCGATCCCTTTATTGAGAGCTACCTGAGATTTACCCTGGGCGATAAAGCTTCGTAACGAAACAACCTGCAGGGGTTTTATTAGATGCATTCTGTTAGCAAGGATGATGAAGTCAGGGTTTTCCTGGCTTCAACTCTAATGTTAAAGGAGGCTCCTGATGGCAAAGAAAATTGGGCGCATGGTGTTCTACGTATTCCTCATTTTAGGTATTCTGGCAGGCGCAGCAGCTCTTTTTGGTCCCCCTTATATTCGTAATAAAGCCCAAAAATCCTTCCCGATTGTCGAGGGCGAAGTCCAGATCCCCGGCCTGGAGGGAAAAGTGGAGATTTTCCGGGATGCCTACGGAGTCCCCCAGATCTATGCCTCCACCCATCATGACCTGTTTTTGGCTCAGGGTTACGTCCACGCCCAGGATCGCTTCTGGCAAATGGACTTCTGGCGGCACCTGGGAAGCGGCAGGCTGGCTGAACTGGTCGGGAAACCAATGCTGGAAACGGATCGGTTTCTGCGCACCCTGGGATGGGAGCGGATCGTAAAACAAGAGCTGGATATGCTGGGGGAGAATGAAATCGCTATCCTGGATGCCTACGCCGCAGGGGTGAACGCTTATTTGGACCAGGTCAGCGGCTCATCGCTGAGCCTGGAATATTACTTCCTGGGCTTGCTGAATAAGGATTATCAACCCGCTCCCTGGACGCCAGTCAACAGCCTCACCTGGGCGAAGGCCATGGCCTGGGATCTCAGATCCAACCTCGATTCTGAAATCGACCGGGCCCTGATGCTGGCATCGCTACCCAGAAATCAGCTGGAATTCATTTATCCATCTTACCCAGAGGATCATCCAGTCATAGTGCCTGATTTTCCCCTGGCCGACCCGGATAGAACGACCTCAATCCAGATTGAACCCGCTGGTACTATCAACTCCCTGCTTACACCTCTCTATTCACACCTGCAAGCCAGCATTTCAGACCTGGACCAGATCACCAGGGGAGGAGCCGAATCCCTGGGGTCCAACAGCTGGGCAGTCAGCGGGAAGCTGACAGATACCGGCAAACCCTATCTGTTAAACGACCCCCACCTGGGATCCCAGATGCCCTCGATCTGGTATGAAGTTGGCTTGCACTGCCTGGAAATCACTGAAGATTGCCAGTTGAATGTGGCTGGATTCTCATTTGCAGGGACTCCTGGCATTATCATCGGCCACAACGATCGCATTGCCTGGGGTTTGACAAACGTGGGTCCGGACGTGATGGATCTCTATATAGAAAAGATCAATCCAGAAAACCCGACCCAGTACCTCACACCAGATGGCTGGGTGGAGATGGAAAGCGTCCTGGAAATCATCCAGGTCGCCGGGGAAGAACCAGTCGAGCTCCAGGTTTATCTCACCCAGCACGGTCCTGTGATCGATTCCGTTTATGGCCTGGAAAATTTTAACGAGGAAAGCGGATTGGCCATTCCCGACGACTACGCTCTGGCGCTACAGTGGACTGCCCTGGAACCCAGCTGTATATTTTGCTCCATCTGGGAAATGAATTTAGCGAATAACTGGGAAGAATTCCGGGAAGCAGCCCAGGATTTTGCGGTGCCAGCCCAGAATCTGCTTTATGCGGATATCGATGGGAATATTGCCTACCAGATGCCCGGCAGCATCCCCATCCGCGTGGAAGGCCATGATGGCATGCTCCCCGTACCAGGCTGGAATGGGGAATATGAATGGCAGGGTTATATCCCCTTTGAGGACCTGCCCCACACCTATAACCCCTCTCAGGGATATATCGTAACCGCCAACAACGCTGTGGTAGACGAGAATTACCCCTACCTGATCACAGAACAATGGAATCTTGGCTTCCGGGCTAACCGGATCGTTACGCTGTTGGAAAATTCCCAGGACCCTATCTCAATAAATTTTCTAAAGAAGATGCAGGGGGATAACTATGACGAGATAGCTGCC
>DRBO01000104.1 GCA_011039385.1 Chloroflexota bacterium
CAAACTGATTACCGCTTACTGAATACTGATCACTGGCTTTTAATCGATTTACGACTTACTTCTTTTCATCCTCTTGTTCCTGTTCTTTGTCAAATTCCCAGTAAAATTCCTTATCATCTCGAGTAGCACGCCAGATCCAAAATATGAAAACTCCTGCCAACGCCAGGAATCCCAAACCGAGATTGAGATACTCCAACAGGACTTCTACATTGCTCACGTCCAGGCCTTCAAAATAACTGCCGATCTCAAAATCCGTCCCTAAGAACGAAATTATAATGCCGATCACGGCCATCATTACGATCATGGAGATAGGATTCGATTTCTTTTGCATAGGTTTCACCTATTAATGATTGTAGCTTAAGTTGGTGGATATCAGGGCCTTACAATCCATATAGCTTCCGGGTACTGGCTGGAAATCTCTTCCAGGTTGATGTTTTTAGCCCCCTTAAGGTACTTATCAAAGAAAGCCACTGTTTCGGCGTTGATAATCTCCAGACCCAGGGTTCCCGGGATCGGCCCTTTTAAGCCCAGCTGGGCAGCCAGGGGGGTCAGCAGGGGCAGGCTGGTGAAATCATAATGCCTGGTCCCGCTCAGAACGATCTCGTCCACATCGCTTTCAGCCCTTTCAGCCAGGGTTCCGATCAGCTCATAGTTCCTGTCAGGTTCATTCGGGCTGTACCAATCTTCGCTGTGCATGATCAGAGCGGGCTGGGTCAGGTGCAGGGCCAGGATCTCAGGCTGGGCTGGTTCGGCCCAGACATCCATACCGAGAATGACCTGGCAGCGTTTATCAACCAGGCAGAATTCAACTGCCACGCCGCCTCCCGTGGAATGGCCAAACACACCCACCCGCTCCAAATCAACCTTCCCGGAAAGGAACCAATCCCCGGATTCCTGATCCATGCTCTCCAGCTCATCAAGGGTCCAGGAGATATCACCAGCCCACTGCTGGACCACCAGATTCGAGGCCTGGTCGTAGGCTTCATCGCTGACACCATCAGGAAGGGCATTTTGGTTGGTCGGTACCTGGCGGCCGTCTGGGAAGACAGTCAGTACAGATCCGTAGGTGTGGCTGATGCCAATCACCACGTAGCCGTGAGAGGCCAGCTCTTCCACCTGGTAGATATTCTGCTCCTTAAATCCTTCCCAACCGTGTGAAAAGATCAAGACCGGGAAGGTCTTCCCATCCTGGACCGGATCGGCCTCCAGGAAGGCGTTGGCCAGGACATACTTGAGATGGCCCAGGGTGAAGGCGGGCAGATCCAGCTTGGCGGCGATGGCGGGTCCAGCAAATTGAATAGCCGGCATCCACTGGGCCTGTTGATCATTGGGGCCAGGCTCGGCCGGGTACCAGATCTGGGCCATGAATTCGCGTGGGGCAGCCGGATCGGATCCATAGAGCTCATTTCTGTTGGGATCGACCAGATGGATCTCCCTGGTTCCAACTTGATAGGGGCCTGTGATCGGAAAAGGATCGGGAACGGGGAATACGGTCCCTCCCAGCAGGGAGATGAAAACAAAACTAATCGAAAGCCCCAGGAACAGGTTTCTGCCCCGGAACTGGTTTTTAATCTGAGAGAAAACGATCAGAGCAATCACCGCGATCAGCAGCGGCCAGAGCTGCCAGCGGAATCCCTCCCAAAGGATCTGGGCCAGGGCAGCCAGCCCCAGAATGATGGGCAGAATGGTTTTTTTCAGGCGTGTTGAAATACCGGGTAGTCCTAAGAGCAAACCGGAAAGTAAGGTTAGTAGGGCCAGGGTTAATTCATATGTCCGCATAGATTGTGTCCCAGTAAGTGTTTTAGGTATTTTATCCTAAGTGAGTGGGAATGGATTCGGAAAGGTGGAAAATTTATCGCGCGGCATCAAATAGACTTTGATCCTGGTCGCGGCGGTCCGGTCTGACCGCCAATATGGTAAGACTGGCAGAATATCAGGTCGTCTGGTATAGTAACAACCTGGATATTTACTGATAATTTATTGGTTAATCTTATGACTTCACATTTACTTGATAAACTTAAACGACCATTCTCTGATCTCAGGATCTCGGTTACCGACCGCTGCAATTTTCGCTGCCAGTACTGCATGCCCAAGGATATCTTTGGCTCAGATTACAGCTTTCTGCCCCATGATCAACTGTTAACATTTGAGGAAATCACCCGTTTTGTGAATGCTATTGCCCCCCTGGGGCTCCGCAAAGTGCGCATCACGGGTGGAGAACCCCTGGTCAGAAAAAACGTTGAGGACCTGGTTGGGATGCTGCGAAGTGCCCATCCCGATCTGGAGATCGCCCTGACTACAAACGGTTCCCTGCTGCCTCAGAAAGCCCAAAAGCTGAAAGAAAAAGGGGTGAATCGGGTGACTGTCTCGCTTGATTCCCTGGAAGATGAGGTCTTTATGGCCCTGAATGATGCCCAATTCCCGGTGTCAAAGGTCTTGGATGGGATCCGGGCTGCCGAAGAAAATGACCTTCTTCCCATCAAGATCAATATGGTGGTTAAACGAGGGGTAAACGAAAAGAGCATCCTGCCCATGGCGGAATACTTCCGGGAGCGAGGCCACATTCTGAGGTTCATTGAATATATGGACGTTGGGTCCACTAACGGCTGGAATATGGCAGATGTTGTGCCGGCCCGGGAGATCCTAAAACTGATCCATGCTGTCTATCCCCTGGAACCAGTCGAACCTGATCAGCCCAGTGACGTAGCCAAACGCTGGAAATATCAGGATGGCCGGGGAGTGATCGGTATGATCGCTTCTGTGACCGATCCGTTTTGCGGGGACTGCACCCGGCTGCGCCTCTCGGCCCCGGGAGAGTTGTTCACCTGCCTCTTCTCAAACAAGGGACATGACATCAAAGCCCTGCTCAGGGGCGGTGCCCCGGACCGCGAACTGGCAAATTTTGTTGCTTCCCTGTGGTCCGGACGGAGCGATAATTATTCCCAGACCCGCTCCCGGGAAGACTCCCAGCCGGGAGATAAAGTTGAGATGTCCTATATTGGAGGATGATGTTATCCAGTTCTTCCAGATCTCTTACCTGGTTTCGATTCCTGGTTATATTCCTCAGCCTTTTTTTTGCAGGCTGTCAGAGTGTTACTGAAGGCCCGGATGGCCTTCTTCCCAATGGTGAATTGATCATATTCCATGCCGGGAGCCTGGCCAATCCGGTGGCCCAATTATCTGCCGAGTTTCAAGAGCTTTATCCTGCGGTCGAGATCCAGACCGAGGCTGCCGGAAGCCGGACAACGGTCCGCAAAGTCAGCGAGTTGGATCGGGAGGCTGACCTGGTGATGTCTGCGGATTACCAGGTGATCGACTCCCTGCTGATCCCGGAATTTGCCTCCTGGAATGTGCTCTTTGCCAGGAATTCCATGGTAATCACCTACAGCGCTGAAGCCGCTTATGCTGATGAGATCTCGGCCGAGAATTGGTATCAAATCCTGCTGAGGGATGACACCGATGTGGGCCGCTCCAATCCCCAGGCTGATCCTAACGGCTACCGGACCTTGATGGTCTGGCAGCTGGCTGAGATTTACTATGATATTCCCGGCCTGGCTGCTCAGCTTGAAAAAGCCTCTCCCCCGCAGAATATCCGGCCCAAGGAAACCGACCTGATTCCCCTTCTGCAAACAGGTGATCTGGATTATGCCTTCAACTACCTTTCGGTTGCACTTCAGCACAACCTGGAATTTATCAATCTTCCCGATCAGATCAATTTGAGCAATCCTGTTTATCAAGTTTTTTATCAGGCCGCCGCAGTCCAGCTGGATGGCCCAGAACCTGGAGAAACCATCCTCCGCGAGGGCGATCCGATCATCTATGGAGTTACCATCCCCTCATCCGCCCCAAGGCCTGACCTGGCAGCCCTTTTTTTAAAATTCTTGTTCAGCTCCAGGGGCCAGGAAATTCTGGAAGACCAGGGCCAGATCCCACTGCTGCCGCCCTTATCATCTCAAACAGAACTGCTTCCGGAAAACATCCGGGAGCTGGTAGACCTGCTGGGTTCGAACTGAAATGCGCCGGAATCGTTCATTTAACGCGGTATTTATTCTGCTGGCTTTTTTCCTGGTCCTGTTCATTGGTGTCCCGATCTTTTTAACCCTGACCGGTTCTCCTCCCCGGGTGTTCTGGCAGGCTGTTCTTGATGAGCAGGTTCAGGAATCAATTCTGTTTACCTTTTTTAGTTCGCTGATTGCCACCGGGGTCGGGCTCCTGACAGGCATCCCGCTGGCGTACCTGCTGGCGAGGAAGAATTTTCCGGGAAAACAATTCATCGAAAGTTTGATCGATCTGCCGATTGTGATTCCCCACTCGGCAGCCGGGATTGCTTTGCTGCTGGCGCTGGGCAGGGGGTCAGCCCTGGGTCGGGGTTTTGAAGCGCTGGGGTTGCGTTTTGTATCGGCAGCCCCCGGAGTAGTAGCTGCCATGCTCTTTGTAAGCGTGCCCTTCCTGGTGGACTCTGCCCGGGAAGGATTTGAAGCTGTGGATCCCCGCCTGGAATACGTCGCCCGCACCCTGGGATCATCCGCCTGGAATGTTTTCTGGAGGGTATCTTTTCCGATGGCATGGAGGAGCATCATCTCGGGATTGATCATGATGTGGGCCCGCGGAATCAGTGAATTTGGCGCTGTTGTGATCCTGACCTATCACCCCATGATTGCCCCCGTCCTGCTGTATGAACGTTTTCAATCCTTCGGACTTGATTATGCACTGCCGGTAGCAGGCATTGTGATCTTGATTAGCATGCTGGTTTTCCTGATCCTGCGTGCCCTTAACTCAAATCGGGAGGATAAATGACCCAGTCCTCTCATCTCAGTCTCAGAAAACTTAACATTTCCCTGGAGGATTTTTCTCTGAAGAATTTGGACCTGGAGGTTCGCCAGGGGGAGTATTTTGTCCTGTTAGGTCCTACCGGGGCAGGAAAGACTGTCCTGCTGGAAGCTCTCGCAGGCATCATTCCGCTCCAGTCCGGCTCGATTTTGCTGGAAGGGACAGATATTACCGTCTATCCTCCCGAGCTGCGCCGGGTGGGTTTTGTGTACCAGGATTTCGCCCTTTTCCCCCATTTGACAGTGGCAGGGAATATATCCTTTGGTTTACAGAACAGCTGGCGGATGGCTGATTACACCGGGGATTCAGCCAGGAAAAAAATATTTCCCCTACCATGTATGCGGCTGATCCTGAAAGGAAAATCACATCAGCAGGCTATCAAGGCCAAAGTCGAGCAGATCAGCTCCTTGTTTAAGATTAGGCACCTGCTGGAGCGCAGCCCAAACAGCTTAAGCGGTGGTGAAAAGCAGCGGGTGGCCATGGCCAGGGCTTTGATTACCACCCCGCAGATTTTACTGCTGGATGAGCCTCTCAGCTCCCTTGATCCGGAAACCAGGGAGGGGATCCAGCGTGAGCTCAGGCGGATCCACCAGGAACTTGGCACAACTACCCTGCATATCACCCACAATTTTGAGGTTGCGGCTGCCCTGGCTGACAGGATCGGTGTGATCATGGACGGTAAAATTGTTCAGCTGGGAACGCCCCGGGAAATCTTCAGGCAGCCCGACAATGAAAAGGTGGCTCAGTTTGTTGGTGTCCGGAATATCTTCCGCGGCCGCCATTTCGTGGAAGAAGACGGAGGAGGGATTCTGCAGCTGGATGGGTTTAAATTTGCGTCGATTAGCGGGCTGAAAGGCATTGTCAGAGCCTCGATCCGGCCGGAAGATATCCTGCTTTCCCGGGAACCCCTGAGATCCAGCGCCAGGAATAATTTTAAGGGCAGAGTAGTCGAGATATCTGATCGCGGTTCATTCAGTTACATCACTGTTCGGATCCCTTCCCTGGAACAGGATGGCAAGGACCTTAACCTGATTGTTTTGATCACCCGCAGGTCAGGCGATGAACTTGCCCTGGATCTTGGTCAGGATATCTTTGCCGAGTTCAAAGCCTCTGCCCTGCATATATTCTGAACCTTGCCCTTATTCGCCTATTTCAGGTTTATAGTCCCCTTCGATCCACTCTTCCCCATCTGGCCCTACTTCCTTTTTCCAGATCGGCACGATTTGCTTCAGGCGATCGATGCCGTAGTGGGCTGCTTCAAAAACGCCTGTGTCCCGGTGGGGGGCTGAGCAGGCGATCAATACGGTTGGCGTTCCGGGGTACATTCTTCCAACCCGGTGAACAATGGCAACCCCGGCTACGGTGGGCCATTTTTGGCGGAGTTCCTCAGCCACCTGCTTGATCTTACCAAGGGCCATGGCTTCATAGGCCTCGTATTCCAGGTAATCCGTCTGGCGTCCAATCCGGGCTGTTTCTGCCCGTACCAGGCCTGAAAAGACAACCACCGCTCCGGTGGTTGGCAGGGTGATCTGTTCAATGACCTGATTTACATCGATCACCTCTTTCGAGATCAAAAAAACGGTTGGTTGGTCGTTCATTTATTTTCACCTTCACGGTTGCTGAAATCTCCGGATTTCCCGCCCTTCTTTTCCAGCAATCGAATATTCTGGATCTGGAGGGTTTTTTCGGCCGACTTTGCCATGTCATAGATGGTCAGGGCAGCGACAGATACAGCCGTAAGAGCTTCCATTTCCACTCCCGTTCTTCCGCGAGATTTTATCTGGGCGGTGATGACCACACCTGGTAGATCAGGATCGAGTTCCAGGTTGAGATTGATAGAGTCCAGCTGAAGGGGATGGCAGAGTGGGATCAACTCGGAAGTCTTTTTTGCGGCGCTGATGCCCGCGATCTGTGCCACTGTCAGAACGTCTCCTTTGACCATCTCTCCTGCCCTGATCAGCTCCAGGGTTTCTTTTTTCATATGAACTTCTCCAGCGGCCAGGGCTGAACGTTCTGTAACGGGTTTATCCCCAACATTAATCATTTTGGCTCTGCCGGCGGAATCCAGATGGGATAACTTTTGATTTTTCATCCTATGATTATACCGCCCATGTGCTTGAACTTGAATCTCAGCAAATTTTACTCCTTCCGCAGCGCACTCATCCGCTGCGCCAACTACAACCAGCCGGGTTAAGCACCTTCCAACCCTGCAACCTGCTGAGCAGGATGATAATCTCTCCTTTATGTCAGATTAACAGATATCTACTGCCGGAATCATCAGAAGATCAGCCGTCTACCAGATATAATTGGGGTTAAATATTGGTTTATAACAAAGGGCGAGATTAAAAGATTAGTTTGCCCTGAAACCAGGTTGGGTCAGCCCTCCCAATCTGTAATTAAATCGGAATACACAATGAAAACATCCACTCCCCAAAAAACCTCCTTAACCCGATTTGCCTGGCTTTCGATCGGTGCAGCGGTCTTGACGATTAGCTTAAAATTTGCAGCCTACTTTTTCACAGGGTCGGTGGGATTGTTATCCGATGCGGTGGAATCGATCGTCAACCTGGTGGGAGCGGTGGTCGCCTTAACCATGTTAACCATTGCTTCACGGCCGCCTGATGAGGAGCATAACTACGGCCACAGCAAGGCAGAATATTTCTCGAGTGGTATCGAAGGGACCCTGATCCTGATTGCTGCCCTGAGCATTGCCTATACAGCGATTCAGCGCCTGATCAGCCCCAAACCTATCGAGCAGGTCGGCCTGGGTCTGGCTGTTTCGGCTGCTGCCGCTGCAGTTAATCTCATTGTCGGCCTGATCCTGCTGCGGGCTGGCAAACGGTCGAACTCGGTTACGCTGGAGGCCAACGCCCAGCACCTGCTGACGGATGTTTGGACTTCAGTAGGTGTTGTGGTTGGGGTTGGCGCGGTGGCACTCACCGGCTGGAACAGGCTTGACCCGATCGTGGCCATCCTTGTGGCTTTAAATATCATTTGGTCCGGGATAAAAATTGTTCGTAAATCAGTTCTGGGTTTGATGGATACCGGTCTACCGCCTGAGGACCAGAACTTGATCAAGTCTATCCTGGAAAAATACCAGCAGCCCGGGATTAAGTTTCACGCCCTGCGGACCCGCCAGGCAGGAATCCGCGCTTTTGCGTCATTTCACGTGCTGGTGCCCGGGGAATGGACCATCCAGCGCGGCCATGACCTGGTGGAACAGATTGAAAAGGATCTGCGCCAGGCTCTGCCGAATATCACTGTTGATACCCATTTGGAATCGTTGGAGGATCCTGCCTCCTGGAATGATACCGGCCTGGACCGACCCCATCCAACAGGGGATCAAAATGATTCTGAGGTTATTGAAAAGTCAAGAGATGATAATTCGGGAATTGAATGAAGGCAGTCTATCCCAGTACCTGCCTGGGCTACCTGATCCCGGTATCGATTTCAATATCGAGCCTGGTTGTGACTTCAGCCCTGATCTCGATCTTTCTTGGCAGATTGTCCGCCGTATCGATCCCGATCCGGTTGATATCGATCACATAGCTGCCCACCGGCAGTTTCCCCTGATACCAGCCTGTCGCGCCGATCTCCAGGCGCGTGAATTCGGTCACGCCATTCTTTTTGTAGACCACAATCTCTCTGGCTGAATAGACTTCCGGGGCCGGGGTGGGAGCTTCCTCACCTATCTGCATGGCCGGCTGCAA
>DRBO01000046.1 GCA_011039385.1 Chloroflexota bacterium
TAAATACAATCCAAGCGGAATCTCAAATTATGTCAATCATTATTCTCAAATAAATTGTGGAAATAAGTTCATCAATTACACTTCCTTCATGTCCAATTTACATCTCTGCCATTCCTGTTATG
Source organism: Chloroflexota bacterium (assembly GCA_011039385.1). Taxonomy (GTDB): domain Bacteria; phylum Chloroflexota; class Anaerolineae; order Anaerolineales; family UBA11858; genus B10-G9. Next base: position 123 of record DRBO01000046.1, read on the forward strand.
TACCAGGGTAAAAAGAGCTCTTGCTGAAAAAGGAGCAGGATATGACCACAACTCCATTTAATGTCTCCTCGCAGGGATTCAATCCAGCCGAAGATTTCATCCGCGGTAAGAGATTAAACACAAAACAAAGAGGAAAAGCAAAATATCTTCTGGATTCATCAGGGCAAGGAACGGTTGAGCAACTTGCCCTAGAGCACTATAAAAAGTTTGGGGCTGTTGGAATTTGGTCTGAAAATGATTATTGGTGGCAAATCCTTGCTTACTTGTATTGGGATGTAATCTATGCAAAGATACCTGGTGCTTTTTATCCTGATCTTGGCTCATTTCCACATCCATTACAAGAAGCATGGCTTGTTTGGGTGTGTAGGGTTTGAATTGTTGTTCTTTCATACCCCCCATTATTTTAAAAAATTAGGGGCTGTGCCAATTACTTTTGGGACAGCCCCTGTTTTTCATGCCACCACTTCACCTGTGAGAATATCCGAAAACTCCAGTCTGTCCTTCCCTGCCTCTACTCGGATAGTGTCTCCCACCTTAAACTTGCCGGACAGCATTGCCAAAGCCAAGGGATCTTGAAGCTGCTTTTGAATGGTCCGCTTCAGGGGACGCGCACCATAATCAGGGTCAAACCCCTGCTCGGCTAAATAATCCTGGGCTTCTTCACTCACCTCCAGCGAATACCCCCGGGCTCGCACCAGATTTTCCACATGGTTGAGCTGGATGCCCACAATCTCCCGGATTTGTTCCCGGGTTAGGGGGTGAAAGTCGACAATCTCATCTACCCGGTTCAGGAATTCGGGACGGAAGGTAGCTTTAAGCGCTTCTCTGCTGAACTTCAAGGCCGCCTTTTGATCATCCTCCTCGCCCATGCCAGACCAGGCCTGACTCCCCACATTGCTGGTCATAATTACCACCGTATTCCGGAAATCTACCGTCCTGCCCTGTCCATCAGTCAGCCGGCCGTCATCCAGAAGCTGAAGCAGGGTATTGAATACCTCCTGATGGGCTTTCTCAATTTCATCAAAAAGCACCACACTGTAGGGACGGCGCCTGACTGCTTCAGTAAGCTGTCCGCCTTCCCCATAACCCACATACCCCGGAGGAGATCCTATCAGACGCGAAACAGTATGTTTTTCCTGATATTCGCTCATGTCAATCCGCACCATGGCATCTTGATCGTCAAACAGAAACTCGGCCAGAGCACGGGCCAGTTCGGTCTTTCCCACCCCGGTCGGACCCAGGAAAATGAAGGAACCAATCGGGCGGTTGGGGTCCTGGATGCCTGCCCTGGACCTGCGAACAGCATTAGAAACTGCCTTAATGGCCTCATCCTGGCCAACGACCCGTTCATGCAGCCGCTCTTCCATATGGATCAGCTTTTGCGTCTCGCTTTCCAGCAACCTGGACACGGGAATTCCGGTCCAGCGGGAAATCACACCCGCAATCTCCTCTTCATCGACTTCTTCCTTAAGTAATGCCCCCTCCGCCTGGATCTCTTTCAGGCGGCTTTCCTTTTCCTTGAGTTCATTCTCCAAATCCCGAAGCGTGCCGTACTGCAAGCGGGCAACCTTCTCTAAATCCGCTTCTCGCTCGGCTTTTTCAATCTGCAGCCGGGTCTGGTCAATTTCCTTTTTTACCTCACGGACCTCACCGATGACTTCTTTCTCAGTGATCCAGCGGCTGTGAAGCTGCTTGGCTTCTTCCTTGATGTTTGCCAGCTCTTCCCGTAAGACCTCCAACCTCTTCTGGGAGGATTTATCCTTTTCCTTTTTTAGCGCTTCCTGTTCAATTTCCAGCTGCATGATCTGCCTGTCAACCTCGTCCAGCGCGCGGGGCTTGGAGTCTATTTCTGTTCTCAGCCTGGCTGCCGCCTCATCAATTAAGTCAATGGCTTTGTCCGGTAGCTGGCGATCAGCGATATAACGGTGGGAGAGTGTGGCCGCAGCGATTGTGGCCGGATCGGTGATGCGCACACCGTGATGGATCTCATAGCGTTCCTTCAAGCCCCTCAAGATGCTGATGGTCGCTTCCACACTGGGCTCTTCCACCAGCAGGGGCTGAAAACGACGTTCCAGGGCAGCATCGGACTCAATGTACTTGCGGTATTCGTCCAACGTTGTGGCACCGATCATATGCAGCTCGCCCCGGGCCAGCATGGGTTTGAGCATGTTGCCAGCATCCATTGCCCCTTCAGCAGCGCCAGCACCGACCACTGTATGCATCTCATCCACAAAAAGCAGCACCTCGCCGGAAGCAGAGGTGATTTCCTTCAGGACCGCTTTCAGGCGCTCCTCGAATTCACCCCGGTACTTAGCTCCTGCTACCAAGGCGCCCATGTCCAGCTGAATCAACCTCTTTCTTTTCAACCCTTCCGGGACATCGCCGTTGATAATCCGCTGGGCCAACCCTTCCACAATTGCCGTCTTGCCGGTCCCCGGCTCTCCGATCAGGGCAGGATTGTTTTTTGTGCGCCGGGAAAGGATCTGCACCAGCCGGCGGGTCTCTTCATCCCTGCCGATCACAGGATCCAGTTTGCCGCGCCGAGCCAGATCCGTTAGATCCCGTCCATATTTTTCCAGAGCCTGATAGGTTCCTTCAGGGGTCTGACTGGTAACACGCTGGGAACCGCGGACTTCCTTCAAGGCCGAGAGCACCGCATCCTTGGTCAGGCCGTAGGATTTCAGCCGGTTCCCCTCGGGGCTCTCGATCAAGCCCAGCAAAAGGTGTTCGGTGGAGACATATTCATCCCCCATGCCTTTGGCATGCCGTTCAGCTGCCGAGAGCGCATCGGCTGTATTCCTGCCAATGCCAACCCGGAGGTTTCCTCCATAGACTTTCGGCCGCTGAGATAGTTCCTGCCAGATCTCCTGCCGGATTCCCTCCGTGCTGCCGGCAATCCGGGTCACAACCGCCGCAACTGTGCCTTCGTTTTCCTCAAGCAAAGCGTACAGTAAGTGGGCCGGTTCAATTTCCTGGTGATTGTGGTCCTCAGCCAGCTTCTGGGCACGGAGCACAGCTTGCTGTGATTTAGTTGTATATTTCTCTAAATCCATCTCTACCTCCATTTTCCCCCATCGGGCAGCGCAACCCGCTCGCGGGGTTGATTTCACCGATCATTATAGAGTCGCAATCTATGAGATGAATAAGAGATATATAAAAGGAGGATATGAAAGAAAATACAGAGGGGCAAAGTCCCTGTTCAACTAACGATCACCTCAAACAACCCATCACTCACCCGCACCTGGAGTTTATCCCCTGAGTTGGTCTGTCCCACTTGATAAATGGTTGAGCCGTCTTCTCCGGTGAGAATCGCATAACCCCGTTGCAGGATGGCTTCCGGGTTAAGGGATGCCAGGCGAGATTGAAATGCCAGGCAGCTTTCGCGGGCGATTTTAAGATAGCCCTCGATCCCGCGTCCGGTCCGGCCGAAGAGCTCATCTACCCGCTGCCGGCCGTTGTTGATGTCTCCCAGGGGGGACAATCGCTCAATCTGCAGGGCTAGGTTTTCTGATTTAAGGCGCTGCTCGGCTATCATCCCACTCGCAGCCCGCGCCAGGCGTTTTTCCAGTTCTCCGATGGCCAGGCGCAATTCAATCTGGTCAGGTACCGCTAGCTCCGCTGCCGCAGTGGGAGTCGGCGCCCGCAGATCCGCCACGAAGTCCGTGATCGTAAAATCCGTTTCATGCCCCACCCCGCTGATCACCGGCACAGGGGATTCCGCCAGGGTCCGGGCCACGCCTTCATCGTTGAATGCCCACAGGTCCTCGATCGAGCCCCCTCCCCTGCCGATCAGGATCAGGTCCGGCTTGATCTCATACAGGCGCCGCAGCGCCTGGACGATCTCGCCCGGGGCGTTTTCTCCCTGCACGGAGGTTGGCTCGAGGAGGATTTCCACCAGGGGATATCTGCGGTAGAGGGTTTTTTCCATGTCCTGGTAGGCGGCTCCACTGGCTGAGGTCACCACTCCCACCCGCTTCGGCCAGGAGGGGATGGGCCGCTTCCGTTCCGGGTCGAAGAGCCCTTCCTCCTCCAGCTGGGTCTTCAAGCGCTGGAACTCCTGGAACAGCGCGCCCTCGCCCTTGGGCCGGAGGGCATCCACATAAAGCTGGTACTGACCTCGCTGCTCGTAGACGCTCAATCCCCCGTGAGCTGTAACTGCCACCCCATCCTGGAGCACAAAACTGACTGTCTGAGCCCGGTTTTTCCACATCACACAACGGATGGACGAGGAAGAATCCTTGAGCGTGAAATACAGGTGGCCGGATGCCGGCCGGGAAAGGTTGGAGATCTCCCCCTCCACCCACAAGTTCTGCAAATTGGCATCCGCCTCCATCAAACCCTTCAGGTAGGCATTGACTTCGCTGACAGACCAGGATCGAGACAAATCTGAAGTGGGAAACATAGTGTCAGTATACTGGCAAGCCCGCCGCCAGGCAAGTTCCGGATGGCATCCCCCTAAGGGGATTTTCATCCTGCCTGGCAGGATGCGCTCAACAAGCTCCACCGTGGGGGGAAATTAAAATCACGCCCTGCCCCCTGTGATACAATTTTTTTGCCATGGAGACCTCGGACCACATCAAGGACATTCTCAATTCCGTCCCCGAACAGCCAGGCTGCTACCTGATGAAAGATCAGGACGGCCGGGTCATCTATATCGGGAAAGCTGTCAACTTGCGCCACCGGGTGCGGTCCTATTTCCATGCCGGCGCTCAGAAACATCCCCGCACCTGCCAGTTAGTGGCCAATATCCGCGACATCGAATGGATCATTGTTGGGTCCGAGCTGGAAGCCCTAATCCTGGAAATGAACTTGATCAAGGAATACCAGCCCTTTTTCAACGTCCAGCTCAAGGATGATAAACGCTATCCCTACATCAAGATCCACTGGGGGGATGATTTTCCCAAAGTCACCGTCACCCGCAAGGTCGAAAAGGACGGCTCGCGCTATTACGGCCCCTATATCAACGTCTGGGCTGTGAATCAGACCCTGGACCTGCTGCGGAAGATCTTCCCTTACCTGACTTGCAGCCGCACCATCACCGGGGAGGACCAGCGTGCCTGCCTGTACTTTGACATCCAGCTCTGCACCGCGCCCTGCATTGGCCGCATCAGTAAGGAAGAGTACCGGGAAATGATCGATGAGCTGGGAGCATTCCTCAAGGGACGAACGGAAAACATCGTCTCCAGGCTCGAGGAGGAGATGAAACAGGCCTCCTCGCAGATGAATTATGAGCGGGCTGCCCAGATCCGCGACCAGCTGGACGCCATCCAGCGCATTGTCGCCAAGCAGCGCATCATTTCCACCAAATTCACGGATTCCGACGTGATCGCGATGGCCGACCTGGACAACAACGCCTGCATCCAGGTCTTTTTCATCCGGGGCGGCAAATTAACCGGCCGGGAATATTTCCTGGTGGAAAACACCGACAAAACAGCCGACAAGGACCTGCTCTCAGAGGTGATCAAGCAGTTCTATGACCAGACCCCTGAGGTACCGCCCGTGATCCTCCTGCCGCGGGAGATCGAAGAAGCCCGGATCATCCACCAATGGTTGAGAAGCCAGCGGGGAGGGAAAAAAGTCGAGCTGGTGGTTCCCCGCCGCGGGGAAAAGAAAAAGCTGGTTGCCATGGCCGCGGAGAACGCCGCTTCGATGCTGAGTGCCCTGAAGACCCAGGAAAAATCCGAACAGGACCGGGCCGAAGGCGCCCTGACAGACCTGCAAAACCGGCTGAATCTGGGCGCGCCTCCCATGCGCATCGAGTGTTACGACATCTCCAACACCCAGGCCACCGCCCTGGTCGGCAGCATGGTGGTATTCCTGGAAGGCCGGCCTGCCAATGCCCACTACCGGCAATTTAACATCCGCACTGTCCAGGGGCCGGATGATTACGCCAGTATGGACGAGGTGCTCCGGCGCCGGTTTCAGCGCCTGGTGGTTGCGGGGGAGGAAAAAACCAAACCCGGTGGCAAGGCAGACCCTTCCTTCAGCGCCCTGCCCGACCTGGTTTTGATCGACGGCGGCAAAGGCCAGCTCAACCGGGCTGCCAAAGTGCTGGAAGATTTCGATTTACTGGACACCATCCCCATTGCCGGCCTGGCCAAACAGTATGAGGAGGTCTTCCTGCCCGGGGATCCTCACCCGGTCAGCTTTGAGAAAGACTCCCCGGGGCTGCACCTGCTGCAGCGGGCCCGGGACGAAGCCCACCGTTTCGCGATCACCGCCCACCGCAAGCAGCGCTCGCGCCAGGGACTGGAGTCCAGCCTGGAGAAAATCCCCGGCATTGGCCCCGCCCGGCGGGGTGAACTGCTTAAGAAGTTCAAGACCATCCAGAACATCCGGGAGGCTTCCCTGGAGGAGCTCTCTCAAACACCAAAAATAACTCTCAAAATCGCTCAATCGATAAAAAAGCACTTGGCATAATCGCCTGACGTGCTACAATGAGCGAGAAATCTGATCTACATCTTTGCAGGTAAGGAACTTATGTCAAAAAAACGCCAATTGCGCACCCAGAGGATTGTCATGGGCATCATCGGATTATTGATCGTGCTCTCCATGATCGCATCCCTGGTTGCCACGGTTTTCTAGAAAATCATCTGTCTTCCAGAACAAGATAAAAAAATAGCTAGTAAGGAGCTGGAAATGATTAAGAACAGATCCACTCTCTGGTGTGGTGCCCTGCTTGTGGGTTGGGCTTTTGATATCCTGTATTGGAGCAAAGCGCCAGGGATCTCGTTTGCGATTCACATCCTCCTGCTCCTGGGGGTGCTGGCCTACCTCTCCTGGAAGGAAGATCTCAAACCGGCCCGGAGCAGCTATACCCTGGTCCCGCTGATCCTGGTTTTCAGCTTCCTGACATTTACCCGGCAGGAGCCTTTTACCCGGGTTCTCAACCATCTACTCAGCCTGGGATTCCTGGTGCTGCTGATCCTCTCCTTTCAGAGTGGGCGCTGGTTTGCTTACACCCTGAGCGATTACATCGTCAGCGGGCTGCGACTGCTGCTCAATCTGGTCAACCTGCCTTTCAAGATGATCACTTCCAGCACTGAAGGGGAAAAGCCAGCGACACCGGACAGGGAACCCCACCCGGGGGGATGGAAAAAGACCGTCCCTTATTTGCGGGGGATCTTGATCGCCCTGCCCCTGATCACCATCCTGGCTGCCCTGCTGGCAGAAGCGGACCCCATCTTTTCCAACTGGCTGGGGGACCTGATCGAACTGCTGCGGCTGGAAAAACTCCCGGAATACATCCTGCGCCTGGTTTTGATCAGCTTCTGGACCTTCCTGGCTGCTGGCGGCTTGCTGTTTGCCCTCCTGAAGAGTAAGGAGCAAACGCTGGTCGGGGTCGACCAACCCTGGCCCCCCCGCTTCCTGGGTTCCACTGAGACCACCATCATCCTGGGCGCGATCAACCTGCTGTACTTCTCCTTTGTGACCATTCAATTCAAATACTTCTTCGGGGGAGAGAAGAATATCAGCCTGGACGGATACACCTATTCTGAGTATGCCCGGCGTGGTTTTGGGGAGCTGCTGGCTGTGGCCATTTTTACCCTCTTCATCATCATGGTTCTGAGCGGGATCACCAACCGGGAATCCAAACGGAGCCGGATCAGCTTTTCTGTTTTGACCGGCGCCATGACCGCCTTCATCGGCGTGATCCTGATCTCATCCCTGCAGCGGCTGGCACTCTACGAATCGGCTTATGGTTTCAGCCGCCTGCGGACCTATTCCCACCTCTGCATCCTCTGGATCGGGGTCCTGTTCCTGGCTATCCTGGGGCTGGAGATCACCCAGAAGCACCGCTTCTTCACCCTGGCGAGCCTGGCCGCCGCAGCCGGATTCCTGCTCACTATGAACCTGGTCAACGTGGACGGCTTGATCGCCCGCAGGAATATCCAGCGCCTGAAAGTGGAAAAGGCCGCCCTGGATACAGGCTATCTGAATACGCTCTCGGATGACGCCATCCCTGTCTTGGTCAGTGAACTGGATAATCCTTACCTGTCTAGGGTAGAAAAGGACGAGATCGGGGCTGTCCTGGCCTGCCGGGCTTTCACGCTGGAAAAGGATCCGAAATGGCAGAGCTTCACCCTGTCGGTCTACCGGGCCTGGAAAGCCCTGGAGGAAAACCCTGAACTCTGGGAGGATCTTGAGGTTGTTGAGGATGAATACTGGAATATCTATGTAGAGGTAGGGGAAGAGAAATTCTACTGCGATAATCAGGGCTGGATGGATTGAAGCGGGTCCTGGAGATCGATTAAAGAACAAGAGCAGGGACGGCATCTCCCCTGCTCAGTTTATTTAACTCTGATTTTCCTGTTGCCGGAGGACCGGTGGCGGGCGATCTCGCGCTCCAGCTGCTCCTCGTGGGCGAATTCCCGCTCCAGGGCTACCCGCA
>DRBO01000059.1 GCA_011039385.1 Chloroflexota bacterium
CTGGGATTGGTGGTCGAATTCCCTGACCGGCGGGATCAGATCCAAAATTTGAGGGTCAAAGTTGAATCTTTGAACTTGGATGGAGAGGAGCAACCTTACAAGGTTAATGGCTTCCTGTTGGCCAAAGTCCCTGTTGAAGGTGTGATTTCCTATGGGGACAGAGTACGACTCAGGGGTTATCTGGACCTTCCCCCTGAGGAGGGGGATTTTAATTATCGCGCCTACCTGGCCAGGAAGAACATCTATGCCTACCTGCCTAACGCAGAGCTGGAAGTGCTGGAAACGGGGCAGGGAAACATTGCCCTCCAGGCGATCTACGATCTGAAAAAAAATGCGCTGGAACGGATCTATGTGCTCTGGCCTGATCCAGAAGCTTCCCTGCTGGCAGGCATACTGCTGGGTGTGGAAAGTGGGATATCCGACCAGGTTCAAAAAGCATTTCGTGATACAGGGACCACCCATATTATTGCCATCTCCGGATTCAATATCACTATCGTGGCAGGCTTGTTTTCGCGTTTGTTCAGCAGGTTGCTGGACAAACGACAGGCTGGGCTGGCAGCGGTGCTGGGCATCAGTATCTACACTCTGCTGGTGGGTGCGGACCCGGCCGTGGTCAGGGCGGCGGTGATGGGTGGGTTATCAATATTTGCCGGCCAGATCGGGCGCCGGCAGCATGGATTGAATGCTGCTGCCCTGGCCAGTTTGATCATGATCCTTTTCAACCCCAGGCTTCCCTGGGACATCTCCTTCCAGCTTTCCCTCTCTGCCACGCTGGGTTTGATCCTGTATGCGGATCCTCTGGCAGACTGGTTCCTGGGCTTGATCTCAGGCTTCCTTCCCTTAGAGGCTGCTCAAAAACTGACCCGTCCAGTGAGTGAATATTTCCTGTTTACACTGGCTGCTCAGCTGACTACCCTGCCGGTGATGATATACCATTTCCACAGCTTCTCGCTCAGCACGTTTCTGGCTAATCCGGCCATCCTGCCTGTCCAGCCTCCGATCATGATCGTTGGAGGACTGGGGTTGATTCTGGGGTTGATCTGGCTTCCGCTGGGCCGGGTGACAGCTCCCCTGGTTTATCCTTTTGTGCTCTATACGATCCGGGTAGTGGAATGGTTCAGCCGGCTGCCGATAAGACCCGGGGCAGTAGGCGAGATCTCCCCGGGATGGATCTTTGGTTTTTATGGGCTGCTGGGGGTATTTACGTTTGGAAGGGAGCTGCTCATCCTGCTGAGAAATGTCTTGAGACCTGCTGCAGTTGGGAGTGCCCTGGCGATTTTGACCGTGATCCTCTGGCGGGGCTTTTTCAGCGCTCCGGATGGCCTGGTTCACCTCACGCTGCTGGATGTTGGCACGGGAAGCGCGATTTTACTGGAAAGCCCCACCGGGCAGCGGGTGCTGATCAATGGGGGGCCCAGCACAAAGCAGCTCTCGGATCACCTCGGACGCAGGCTTCCACCTTTTCAGCGGGAGCTGGATCTGCTGCTGATTGCATCACCAGCATTGAACGATCTGGATGCCCTGGGAGGGATCCTGCCCCGCTTCAATCCCCAGCAAGTCATCTGGCTGGGTGCTGATGATCTTTGCTGGGAAGCCGAAAATTTGCGGTCCCTGATGCAGGAAAACCAGATTCCTGTTGTCTACGGAAAAGCGGGTCAAACCCTGCTTCTGAGCGATGGTTTGCGAGTCAAGATCCTGGCGGTGAACGCCAGGGGAGGAACCTTGTTGATCCAATATGGGGACTTTCAAGCTCTATTCCCGTTCGGGATCAGAGCGGAAGACCGTCAGGATTGGGGACAGGGCCGGGAGTTAGGGGAAATCAATGTTTATTATTTGGCGGATAATGGATATCAATCCAGCAATCCCTCTGTCTGGATTGAAAATCTGCGCCCGGAACTGCTCTTGCTGAGTGTGGGCGTGACCGATAATCGGGGATTGCCGGACCGGGGATTGATGGATAGGCTGGGGGGGTATTCCTTGCTGAGAACCGATGAAAACGGCAGCATTTCCCTGCTAACTGATGGAAAGAAGCTCTGGATCCGTGTAGATAGGCTGGAAGGATTGTGATACAACTTGGATATGAAGACAATTTATCTCTCACCTCATCTTGACGATGTGGTTTTTTCCTGCGGAGGATGGATCTGGGAACAGACCCATAAGGGACAGGAAGTGGAAATCTGGACGATCTGCGCTGGTGATCCGCCGCCGGGGTCCCTGTCAGATCTCGCTAAATTCCTGCACCAGTCCTGGGAATTGGATGAGAACGCTGTCCGTATCCGGCGGGACGAGGACCAGGAAGCTTGCCGGATCATTGGTGCTGTGCCGCGGCATTTGTCCTTCCTGGACTGCATTTATCGACTTTCCCCGCCAGGAGAGCCTTTTTATCAGACTGAGGTGGACATATTTGGAGGATTGGATCCAAGAGAAGCGGATTTATTGGATAGGGTCAGTACGGCGCTGGGCGATTTACTTCCCACTGAATCAGACTTGATCGTCCCCCTGGGCATAGGGAATCACGTTGACCATGAATTAACGCGGAAGGCAGCCTCCCGGTTGGGACGGAGGTTGCATTATTACGCAGATTATCCTTATGCTCATGAATTGGAGGGGCGGGAGACATTAAAGTTTATGGAAGGGGCCCGGGAGTGGGAGTATGATCAGTTACAGATCACGGAGAAAGGGCTGGACCGATGGTGGCAGGGAGCACGTGCCTATGGCTCCCAGATCACTACTTTCTGGGAGAATGAGGGAGCTCTGCGAAGAGAAATCAAGCAATTTTCTGATTTTCTGGGGGGAATGAAACTCTGGGTTGCCCGGGAGGAGAGTGATTGAGACTACCTTGCAGGCTTAGATTTCCTATGATAGAATTAGCGCACTTTTAAAGTGTGGGGCTTTTTTGGCTGAAACGCCTGAGGAAAAAGCTCTTTTTCTATTAAATATGGATACCCGAAGAATCACAGGTTAGACATTATGGTCCCATCATTCTTGACCCAGGAAGGGTATGATAAACTAAAGGCAGAACTGGAATACCTTCGTTCTGAACGCAGGCAGGAAGTTGCTGACCGCTTGCGCGAGGCGCTGGATGGAAGCCCATTAGGCGTGGATGCGGATGTTGAAGTTGAAGCCGCAAAAAATGCCCAGGCTTTTGTTGAAGGTCGCATTGCTTACTTGAAAAGTATTCTCGCCCAAGCAGAGATCGTCGATGATATCTCCAAGACTGATGTAGTTCAAATTGGCACCAAGGTCACCATCGAAACCGCCGAGAAGGAGAAAGAGAGCTATATCGTTGTTGGACGGGCGGAGTCAGATCCTGTGGAAGGCAAGATTTCTTATGAATCTCCCCTCGGTAGTGCGATCCTGGGTCATTCCAAAGGTGACGTAGTGGACGTTCTGGCCCCGGGAGGGGTTTTCAAGGTCAAAATTCTTAAGATAGGCTGACCACCCCCCCAGTAGAAATCTCCCCGTGCGCAGAACAGCCGCACGGGTTTTTTTAATAAGAAGGATGTATTCATGGAAGATTACACAAATCTGGAAAAAGTCCGTCTTGGCAAACTTGCCAGGCTGCGGGAATTGGGGATAGAGGCTTATCCCAGACGGGTGGAGCGAACCCATGCCATCGCTGATGCTACTGAGGGATTCTTGAAAATGGAAAACGAGGAAGCCCCGGAGGAGATAACAGCTGTTCTGGCGGGCAGGATTCGATCCGCCAGGCTGATGGGCAAGGTCATTTTCGCCCATATAGAGGATGGCACAGGCAGGATCCAGCTCTTTTTCCGTGCCAATGAAATTGGCGATGAGTCAATGGATTTCTTCCAGGAGCATTTTGATCTGGGAGACTTTATCCAGGCCAGCGGAACGATTTTCCGCACCAGGACAGGAGAAATTTCTCTCTGGGTAAAGACTTATAAAATGCTTGCCAAGGCCATCACACCCTTACCTGCCGCCAAAGACCAGATCGTGAACGGTGAGGTTGTGTCCCACGCCACATTGTCTGATCCGGAAACCAGATACCGCCAGCGCTATGCTGACCTGGCAGTGAATCCGGAAGTCCGCCAAGTCTTCCGCTTACGGGCCAAAACCATCCGGGCTATCCAGGCTTTCCTGGATTCGAAGGGATTTCTGGAAGTCGAAACCCCCATTCTGCAGCCCATCTACGGGGGCGCAGCTGCCCAACCATTCACTACCCATCACAACCAGCTGAAACAGGACCTTTACCTGCGAATCTCTTTTGAGCTTTACTTAAAGAGGCTGCTGGTGGGAGGGTTTGATAAGGTCTATGAAATTGGCCGGGATTTCAGGAACGAGGGTGTTTCCTTTAAGCACAATCCAGAATTCACCCAGATGGAGTTTTACTGGGCTTACGCAGATTATCAGAAAGTGATGGAGTTGACCGAGGAAATGTTAGCTTTTGTAGTTGAGCAGGTCCTGGGCCGAAAGACCTTTACCTATAAAGGCCAGGAAATCCGGTTGGATCAGCCCTGGGAGCGGGTCGAACTTCGTCAAGGGATCCTTGAAAAGACGGGTATAGATATCCAGGACCATAGTACTGCTGCTGAACTGGCCGAAGCCATGCAATCCCTCGAGATGGATTTCAATCCCCAGGCCTCCCGCGGTAAGTTGATCGATGATCTGCTGGGGCATTTTCTGGAACCGGGCTATATCCAGCCTACGTTTATTTATAATTACCCACGGGAAATCTCTCCCCTGGCAAAAACCACTCCTGATAGCACCGATACCGTGGAGCGGTTTGAAGGCTTTATGGGGGGGATGGAGCTCTGCAATGCCTTTACAGAGATCAATGATCCCCAGGATCAGGAGCAGCGCTTCCTGGAGATGGGCCGTTCCTATGCGAGTGGGGAGGATGAACATCATCCGCTGGATGAGGATTATCTGCGGGCCATGCGCTACGGCATGCCTCCCAATGGTGGGTTCGGCATGGGCATAGACCGGTTGGTGATGCTGTTAGCTGATCAGCCTACGATTAGAGAGGTGATCCTCTTTCCGCACTTGAGGGAAGGGGGGGAGTAAACTGAGACCGCCCGCGTGAACAGAACGCGGGCTTTCTAAAAAGGGGCTGTCCTAAAAGTCAAGTAGGTGGGGGGCGACCAGTATATTTTGCTTATTTTTTTACCCTCAAAGTGAGGGAGAACACTTATATTTTACAAGAAATTCATCTCTAAATGGGGGGCTGATCGGAAAAGTCGAACTTTTCAGACAGCCCCTTTTTTTATTGTCATCCTGTCCCTGGGGACCTCATGGAAGGTTAAACCTAATTCAGCGGCCACAGCAGGGGCAGTAAAAGAATAGTGATCACCATCGAAATAAAAATCAGGGGGACCCCTATGCGGGCATAGTCCTTAAACCGGTAATTTCCTGCACCCATGACCAGTGTGTTCACAGACGAGGCCACCGGCGTTGCGTAGGCAGTTGAGGCTGCCAGGGCAACAGTCATCAGGAAAGCCTGCGGTTGATACCCTAGGTTCAGGGCCAGAGATAAGGCAACAGGAGCGATCAAAACGGTTGTCGCGGTGTTGGAAATCACTTGTGTAAAGAGGGAAGTGGCCAGGAACAGGGATCCCAGGACTGGGATCGGACCCAATCCTCCCAAGGTGGACGCGATCCATTCTGCCCCGGTTTGAACCAGTCCCACCTTTTGAAGTGCGGTAGTCATCGGCAGCATACCAGCGATGAGGATCACGCTTTTCCAATCCACGCTGTTGTAGGCTTGTTTCATGTTCAGGCAGTTAGTGATGATCATTAAGAAGGCTGCCAGCAGGGATGTGGTTGCCAGCGGCAGCCAGCCAGTGATCAGCGAGAGGATCATGGCCATCAGGATCAGTCCGGCAGCTATCATCTTCGACCGGGGGGGTGTGCCTTTAAGGTCTTCTGGCTGGCCTACGACCACAAAATCCCGCCTCTGGTCAGCCAGGGCGCGGATATTCTTCCAGGGCCCCTGGACAAAAAGTGTATCGCCAAACTGCAGGGCTGTGTCCTTGAGCGGCAAGCTGGATTCAATCCCGGGTCGGTTGATGCCCAGTACGGTCAGCTGGTATAGGCTGCCAAAACGTGACGAAACCAGATTCTTCCCCAAAATGCGGGAGCGGGGCGGCAGGAGGACTTCTGCCAGGCCCACTTCATCATTGACCAGCGATTTGTGATCTTCTGCCTGGGCAGGCTGCACGCCAAGCCGGAGGGTTGCGGAAGCATGGCTGATATCGTTGAGTTTGCCCTGGCAGATCAGGATATCATTGGGCTGAAGGGCATAGTGGGACGTGAGTTGTTCCTCTTTTTCCTCCTCAGGTATCAGGCGGAAATCGCCTATTCTCATCCTGGCACGCGTTTGTTCTGCCCGGATAATATCCAGGACATTGATATTGAAATTATTCCCCAGATCGCTTTCCAGGATGGTTTTTCCAGCCAGGGGAGATCCCTGGCGGATTCTCAGCCTGTAAAGGTCTTCAGGCAGTTTATATACTTCCAGGAGTTCTTGAGGCGTATCCACTCGCTGGAGTGTTTTACTGCTCTTGTGATCTGGCAGCAGCCACTGGCTGGTCAGGGTCATATAAATAATTCCGACGGCGAGCAGGATCAATCCGATCGGCGTGAAGTCAAAAAACTGGAAAGGCTCAAAGCCATTTACGGCGAGCAAATCACTGACAACGATGTTGGGCGGAGTCCCGATCAAGGTCATTGCTCCACCAAGCAGTGATCCAAAGGAAAGGGGGATAAGCAATTTGGAGGGATTGATCTTTGTCTTGCGGCTGATGCTGATAATCGCCGGTGCCATCACAGCCACGGTGCCGGTATCGCTGATGAACCCGGACAGGAGGGCCACCGTTCCCATGATCAGGATCAACAATCTGAATCTGCTATTTCCGGCGTATTTGATAATTCTGCCGCTGATGGAATCTGCCAGGCCGGTTTCCATCACGGCGCCGCCGACAATAAATAAAGCCGCGATGGTGATCACGATCGGGCTGGAAAAACCGGCCAGGGCTTCCTCCGTCGTAAGGATCCCGGTGATCATTAATCCCAATACCAATCCCAGGGCTACCAGATCCACTTCCAGCCATTCGGTCAAGAATAACAGGATGGTGGCAAAAAATAACCCCAGTGTAATCCAGCCGTCAATTTGGAGCATAGTAATCGCATCTACCTGTTGAGTTGAGCTCTGGCATAGTTTACCAAATCTTGCCTGGAAGGGGGAACATTTTCCAAAAGTCTTTGCTAATTCAGGGATCCCTCAGGTGAAAATCCGGATAACTTTGTGGATAACTTGCTGCTTTCTGTGGATAATAGCCGTTTTCGGGGGATAAGTTGTGGACTTTTAGAGGATAAGGCTCAAACCGATAAGAAAGAGCAGGGCAGTCAGGATGCCTGCTGCCCAGAGGATGTACGCCAGGGCACGGTTTTCAGGGTTGCGGAACATGAACAAGCCCAGGACAAGATTGGCGAGAAAGGCAGATGAACTTAATATTGGAAAGAGAATCAGCCTGACGCTTTCCAGAGCCAGGCGGGGAAGGCCATCCGGCCTAAAACCCAGGGAGATACTTTCCCTGGTGGGAATGACCAGTAAAGTCCAGATCAGGAGGCTGATATTCAGCAAGCCCCCGGCCAGGATAATTCCGAGTGTTAAGCGGTTTCTTGAGATTTCTGAAAGAACTAGGGTAGGTTGGATGGATTCCTCCGGCAGCGGTTGCAGTGCGCCCAACTCGACAAAGTCAAGGTAGGTGGAAATAAACTCATCCACGAAAAGTGGCGAAATTGCATAGTAGCGATCGCTGGCGGAGATGATGACCAATCTTTTTACGCGGGAAGCCAGGAACTCCACTTCTGGACCGCGTTGAAATTTCCTGACACCTGTGACGGACCCCGGCCAGTGCAGGGCAGGAGGTCGAGGAGGGATCTCCAGATCAATATCACGGTACACCCATTTGACCTGGTCCACAGGAAGCGTCACCGAACGCCAGCCCCATTGCAGGGTGATGCCCCCCCGTTCCAGGATATAAGCGGAGTGATGCAATGCATACAGGTGGTAGATCAGATAGGGCACCGTGACCAGGAATAATCCGATCAGGGCCAGGTAGGGCAGAAGCTGAGGGGCCATCTGGACTGTGGATACGCCCCATATCCCCCAGATGCCGGCAGCAGAGAATATCAGCATTAGGGCAATATGAACGATTGTTCCGGTTCGTTTGGAAGGATAAAAGGTGATGCGTTCATCCATGATTTAATGTTATACCATAGTGGCTGCAATCATCTCTGGGGCATATTACAGGAGTCTTAGGCTTCTGTAAATCTGGTATGATTTCAGGGAAACCATAAGGAGAATGATGAGTGAAGCTGATGTCATAAAGAAAACTCTCAATGGCCCCGTCACCCTGGAGGGTCTCAAACAGGATTTAGCGGAGCTGGGTGTCAAGCCAGGTATGGTTCTCGTGGTCCATTCCTCGTTGAGCGCGATCGGTTGGGTCAGCGGGGGC
>DRBO01000174.1 GCA_011039385.1 Chloroflexota bacterium
GCCATCCCTGGGCTTTCTTCCGCTGGCACCAGCTTTCATGCTCCATCCTGGCCATCAGGGTAACTTCATCCGTGGAATCTTCTTCAAGAAATATTAAATTTTCCGCGTCCCAGTCCGTCAGCGGAGCGATGCGGTATCCGGCTGCCGCCAGCATGACCGGGATGCGGTCCGCCAGCTGGCGGTTGGTCTCCTTGAGTTCTCCCGATAATTCCTCCCAATCCTTCAGGGACTCATCATCAGAGCTTGTCCCATCTTTCTTCCGGGCGTTTTCCAGATAGATCTGATGCAGGCTGCGGGCCAGCACCTCATGAGTGCCTCCCTGGAGCAGCTCCGCCGTGCAAGTCTGATCGAGCAGGTCAAAGATTCGCAGGTCGCCAAATGAGTTACCTTCACCAGCGCCCTGATCGATTAACATCGCCAATCCGCCGCTTTCCCCCATGCGCATCACGATGGGCACCTGGTACTTGCGGAGCTGGTGATTGAGACGCAGGCCGGTCTGCAAACTGAAAGTATCATCATCAAGGCAGATATAAGCCAGGGTAAGCTGGCAGTCTGCGCCCTGGGTAAATCGATCGACTAATTTATCAAACTCCCCGGATAAGATGTCCATGTCCAGGGCATGGAATGAGGCCAATTTATCCAGGCGGGGTTGCTGGTTCAGGAGCAGAGCCAGCTTTTTACCCCCCTCTCTGTCTACCAGGGTGAAGTCGATCTTTCTGTCGGGTTTGCCCTGGTAGAGCTGCCAGCCCCGGGCAGCTTCGATGATCACCCGCTGTCCCATTTTTCCCAATCCAACGATGAGCACATGCGGAGAACTTTCTGGGCTAAGACCAGCCCAGGGAGGATTGCCCTGGACCATTAAGTGGGCTCCCCGGTTAAATATGTTGAAAAGCTCCAGCCGGAAATGAGTATTTTCGCCGATATGAAGCTCTTTTTCCCGCAGCAGCCTCCACAGCTGGGCATCGAAGATATGGATGATGCAGACCAGGGCCCCGTCTTTCCTGTCCCGGCTGATCTTCTCTGCGCTGACAGCAATCTCAGCGTTCTTTCCATCATCACCCGCGACCCCGATCAGGCAGCTGGCCCGGTTGATCTTGGTCTTCGCCAGCAGTTCCGAATCAGCCGCGTCACCCTGGATGACCACCGCACCAGCGGAGCGGATGTTTTCAATCCATTCGTTATCATCATCAACTTCAATCACCACCACCCGGTTCCCATCCTGCAGGAACTGGTTTGCCAGGCGGTAGCCTTTTTTCCCCAGGCCGCAGATGATGATATGGTCCTGCAGGAACCACAGCCGGACCCGTTCAGTCTGCTGGATGAAGATGGTAGTAAAAGCCAGAAAAGCCGTGTAGGCAGTTACAGCAGGCACGGCAAAACGGGCTAACTGCAGTTCCCAGCTGATAGGAGGAGGTACAGCACCAGAATTCAAGGAGATCAAACCCAGCGTGAGGTAGAGGTTGTCCAGGAAAGTCCTCCCTGCGCCCAGCGCCAGGCTGTTCTTCCAGAAACCGATGTAGCCAAGCACCAGCGAGGCCGTTCCCAGGGCCAAGATGATGAACCAGCTGTAATCCGCCCATAAGTTCCGCAGTAGTCTTCCTCGCCTCATTGATCTCTCCATATCCAGTTCGTTCTTCCTGTCTGCTAAGCAAGATGCTGGGTATTCAATCCTTGTAGGATTCGGGCAATCTCCTGGCGATTATTGGCCTGCTGTGTGGAGAGGAACTATCTCTCTCTTTGACATAGGCTGCCATGCCGATCATTCCCAGCAGGGCAGGGATGTTCCGGATGGTATCCCGGTCAAGGTTTTTGATTTCCTCGTTGAGTTCATCATACGGCACGAGGTAGGGGCTGATCTTGTTCTCATTATCCTTGACCTTACCATAAGTCCACCCATATCCTAACCGTTCCCGCACCCATTCATCATGTTCGAATACAGCAAGGACCTCCACGATGTCATCCGGAATTTCTGAAATGGCTTCTCCAGCGGATCCTTCTGGACGTATTTCCCATCCCATCAGGTCCAGCTTCTTGGCAATGCTGCGGGCTTGGCGCAAGTTGGAATATTTCAATGAGTCCGGCAGATCAGAGAATTTCGGATAGGCGAGAGACTTTTCAGGGTGGCGCTTAAGCTGCTGTTGATTATAGAGGTCATGGATGGCAACAGCTAACTTTTCCAGGTTGCCCAGCAGCAGGCGCGGAGTGATGTCAACCTCCTGATCGATCAGGCCCTGGGTAGGCCCCAGGAAACTTCTCAGTTCACATTTAATGGAGAAACCATCAGCAAAAAGGGCATCCATGTCCAGTAATTTTGAGAGCGTGGCTTCCTTATCGGCGGAAAATTGCTCGGGCAGGGGGGTATCTTTGTCTATATAGGTCATTTCCAGACGCTTATCGGTGATCAACACGGAGGCTTCTTCGGCCAGATTGCGCTTTTTATCCAGGATCCCATAGGGTGTCCGGTTCCATTCCTGGAGTTCATCGCAGAGGATCAGAAGATAGGCGATGGGATGCTCGCGCGGTGAAAGAGGTCCCTTGCTAAAGGGGGGCTTTTGAATCACGTTTTTATAATAGTTATGGAGCAAGATTGCGCTGGCGCTGTCCAGGATCGGGTGAAAGAAGTATTCTGGTTTGTAGTTACAGCTTTGGATGAGAAAGCCGTACCATCGGAGGACAATAATGGCGCTGTAATATCCATGGTCGATAAACCCGCTTTTTGCCATGATTTCTGGGAACCTGTCCAGCGCTGTTTTGACAGTTTTTAAATCCACTCCCAACGAGAGATGGAGTTTGTGGGCAAGCAGGTCGTTGGGCTTCAGCAAGTCCACATAGGCGCAGCTGGGATGGCTCTCGTAATATGATTTGATGAAGTCCTGTTTGGGCCGGATTTCCGCGATAGCATTAAATTCCTCGAAATTGTCAAACTCCAGGTGGGTTTTTACCTGCCCCTGCCTATCTACTTCAGTAGCAAAACTGATAAATTTGTTGATTTGCTTGCCGATGATCTCCACAGGATAACCCACGTCGTGGAACAGGGAAGCTATTCCCCAGCGATAGAAAAATTCCTCGTGTTTTGTATCGTACGAAAAAGGGTAGTTTGCTTTATCCAAATTGACAGCGTCAAAAGCCTCCCGGAAATTTGGGTTTTGTGAATAGAAGCAAAGGCCTAGAAGAAAGACATTGACAGAATGGACATAATGATCCCGCTGCTTGTCGATCAAGGTGGATGCCCTTTCCTCGTAGCTGAGCAGCACATCAAGCAGATCGATGAAAGGATTGGTCTTGCCTTCCAGCGTGATCCGGTAACTGTCAAAAAAGGATCGATAGACCCCAAAAGCAGTGTCTTTTGTTTCGTTTTCCAAGAACTCGATCACCGCCTGGTGCAGGTAGGCCTTATAACTGTGGCCTCTGGATATATCCTCAAAAATCTCCAGTTCATCGAAAAAACGGGCTGTGTACTCTAGAAGACCATTCATTCTTTATCTGCCTTATCTGATTCATTTCTCTGCCAGGGATGAAATGACCATCTTATTATAATCTGTTGGACCAATCGTGAGCGGTGATGTGTGACCTGGTCCTGTGCTGCACATGGCCGTGAGCAGTGATGTGTGACCTGGTCCTGTGCTGCACATGGCAGAAAGAATCCAGGTTAGCAGAGGTTGAACCTGACAGGAGCGGAAACGAGCTGGCTGTGAAGATAGCTGGAGGTGGAAAAGCATGGGGGAAACAGATACCCAGGCCAGCCGATAAGCCGCATTCTGTCTGGTGGAGGATCCCGGTTTACGCCCCGAGGGGCTTCCTCCCTAACTCTCCACTGAGGTGATTATCTGTCTGGGGCATGCTTCTCAGCATACCTCGCTGCAGCCTACCTGGAATTCAAGGGAGACGAGCAGCCTCCCCTCCCGAAGGAGTTCATCCCTGTTTGGCCTTGCTCCCGGTGGGGGTTGCCCGGCCGGAGGCATTGCTGCCCCCGCCGGTGGTCTCTTACACCACCATTTCACCCTTACTCCCGGAGGAGCGGTATGTTTCTGTGGCCCGATCCGGCAGATCTCTCCGCCCCGGACGTTATCCGGCACCGTGCTCGATGGAGTGCGGACTTTCCTCACCCCCCGAAGGGGGCGCAACCACCTGGCTGACCTGGGATTTCATGATAACACGGGGGGGTTTTTTCTAGAAGGGGGTGTGAACATCTGTTCGGTGAAATGGCTCAAGGCATTTATCTATCTGGAAGAAAAGCAGCAAAGGGCTGGACAAATTGTCTCCCTTCCCTTAAAATGTCCCTTCGATAAGGTATTATCATTTAAAAGAAAGCCATCCCGCGGGTAGCGGGATATGCAGCAAGCAATGGAGGAATTACCTTGGGTTTAAAATCATCAGTAAAACGAGAACGGCAGAATGAAAAACACCGGGCCAGGAACCGCGCTTATAAAAGCACAGCCCGTACCTTAATAAGAAAAGCGTTTTTAGCGATCGAATCCGGAAACCTGGATGAGGCCAAAACCGTCACAGCAGCGGCTGTTAAAGCGCTTGACAAAGCCGCTGCAAAAGGCGCTATTCATAAAAATAATGCCTCCCGTAGAAAGGGCCGCTTGATGGCCCGCCTGGCAGCGCTGGAAAAAGAAGCCTAAAGGTTCCTACCCAAACAGGAAAACTGAGGGCTGATCCAGTAGTTTCCGGACAGCCCTTTTTTCGTTGTTGTGCCCGGAAACAGGTTGTAGCAATTCTTACTTGTTTCTTCACCGGGCACACGACCGGGGTCCTGAGACCGGGAGTCATTTCGTACCTGACCGGGGTAAAGAGACCGGATTTATATTTAGAATTTCAGAGCCTTCTGGAATTTTGTGATTTTATAGAATAACGTTCTTCCAGTTTTCCTCACATCACTCAATTCATTGACGGGGATATAACCTCTCCGTTCTATCATATCCAGGCAGGAAACAATTTCAATACAGGATCGAAGAGCCATGCCCAAGAACCGTGCCTGTTCTCTGTTTGATTGGCCCGTCGAACCTCCTGCTATGTTTAGGGCAATAGAGGTAGCGGCTCGTGAGAATTGCGAACATAGATTGAATCCCTCATTATCGGGCAGTATGTTTAATAGACCATATACCTGATCAAGATAATCTAGGGAGAGCTGATAATCAAGAAGAGATTGAAATTTATATTCCCCCATATTTTATTCATTATCCATTTTAATGACGCTCATTTCAAGAGATGAGTTGTTTTCCCGGTCGTGCCGAAGGCGCATCCAGTCAGGTGCGATGTTTACATATATCATCCTCTGTCCTGAGGGTAAATGTTATAATCTCGGTGCGGGATCAAATCCATTATTACCCAGCAGAGTGCGAGTGAATATGTTCCAGAAAGAACAGCAAAACCTTGCCAATCAGATTCGGGATATTCTTCAGGATCAGGATATCTCCCTTCCAGGCGAACTGGAATGGGCTCCAATCCCTTTTTCGGGGGAATGGGGAATAGCTACCTCATTCTATAAAACTGCCGCCCTGGAGGCCAGGAGTGGGAAATCTGTCCAGATTCCCCGGCGGGCTGAAGAGATTGCTTCTTTGGTCGCCGATAAACTACCACCCTGGGATCTCTTTCCCCGTGTGGAAGCGGTAAACGGGTATTTGAATTGTTACTTTGATCCCCATCTGTTTAGCGCCAGGGTTGTTAAAAGGGTGCTCTCCGAGGAGGATTTCGGCCAGGGAGATCCTCAGGGTGAAACGTTGATGGTGGAATATTCCCAACCCAACACGCACAAAGCTTTTCATGTCGGCCATTTGCGCAGTGCCATCCTGGGTGACGCGGTCTGCAGGATCCTGGATTTCGCCGGATATGATGTCATCCGGGCCAATTATTTTGGCGATATGGGGCTGCATGTCATTAAGTGGCTCTGGAATTATCTTGACCGACATGAAGGTGAGACGCCTCCAGAGGACGCGACCCGCTGGATGGGAGACCTCTATGCGGAAGCAAACCGCCGCCTGGAAGATCATCCAGAACTGGAAACGGAAATTCGTGAGCTGTACGGCCGCTGGGACAGCCAGGATCCCGAGATCGTTGCCCTGTGGGAGAAGACCCGCCAGTGGTCTGTTGATGGCTTTCAGAAGCTGTATGACGAGCTGGATATTCATTTTGACCGCCTGTATGCTAACAGTGAGGTTGAGTTCCAGGGCAAGGAGCTGGTAGATAACCTGATCGAAAAAGGCATCGCCGAAGACCTCCGCCCGGATGACGCCGTGATTGTTCGCCTGGATGATTTACTGGGCTTAAAAAAGGAAAAGTATCGCGTGCTGGTAGTCTTGCGATCGGACGGGACTGCCCTGTATGCCACAGAAGACCTTGCTCTGGCGAAACTGAAGTTTGAGGAATATCCCCTGGACCGGTCCATTTACGTTGTGGATGTCCGCCAGTCGCTGCATTTTCAGCAGGTCTGGAAAACCCTGGAAATAGCCGGTTATGAATGGGCGGAACGCTGTCAGCATCTGTCTTATGAGCTGGTTAACCTTCCTGGCAATGTGGTCATGGCATCCCGGGAAGGCACTGTTGTGCTGCTCGAGGATCTCATCCGGGAAGCGAAGGAGCGCGCTTACCAGGTAGTGGAGGAGAAAAATCCTGACCTTTCAGATCAGCAGAAAACAGAAATTGCCCGCGCAGTAGGCCTGGGTTCTATCAAATTCCCCATGCTGGACCGCGAAAACACCCGCATTGTCACCTTCGACTGGGAAAGCGCGCTGGATTTCAACGGTCAGGCCGCTCCCTATATCCAGTACGCCCACGTGCGTGCCAACAGCATCCTTAAAAAAGAACCTGAAATTTCCCTTGAGGTCCTTGAGCCTGCTTATGATCTGGATGAGACAGAGGTTGCATTGATTGAAACCCTGGCCCAGTATCCGGCAGTGGTGCAGAATGCAGCCCGGGAACTCAAACCGCTCCATATCACCAATGCCCTCTACGAAACAGCCAGGGCGTTCAATGCATTTTACCGCGCGGCGCCGGTCCTAACCGCGGATCCGGCGGTCAAGGCATTCCGGCTCCAGCTGGTGGAAGCTTCCCGGCGCGTGCTGTGCTCCGGATTGGGTTTGCTGGGCATTGAAGCGCCCCGGGTGATGTAACCATTACCCGTCATTTGTCACTGGAAAGCTGAAGGAAAATCTATACAATTATTGGACTGCAAATCACGGATTAACTGCGAAATTGGTAAAGAACTAAGGAGATCACATGGCAATTAAAACACTGATCATGGGTGCCGCGGGGCGAGATTTTCATAACTTCAACGTTTTCTTCCGAGAAAACACGGATTATGAAGTGGTTGCCTTTACAGCTACCCAGATTCCCAACATTGAAGGCCGAAAATATCCAGCTGCTTTATCCGGCAAACTCTACCCGGAAGGTATCCCTATCTATCCGGAATCTGAACTGCTCTCCCTCATCAAAGAACACCAGATCGAACAGGTGATTTTTGCCTACAGTGACGTATCGCATGAATATGTCATGCACAAAGCCTCTGCGGTCCTGGCTGCTGGGCCGGATTTCCGCTTGATGGGACTGGATACAACCCAGATCAAATCCACCAAGCCGGTGGTCTCTGTTTGCGCGGTGCGCACAGGCAGCGGGAAAAGTCAGACCACCAGGCGAGTGGCTGCTATTCTGCAGGGCCTGGGAAAAAAGGTTGCTGTGATACGCCACCCCATGCCCTACGGGGATCTGGCCAAACAGGCTGTCCAGCGTTTTGGCGAACTGGCTGATCTTGATAAACATGAATGCACCATTGAAGAGCGAGAAGAGTACGAACCCCACATCGTTGAGAATGTGCTGGTGTTTGCCGGTGTTGATTACGAAGCCATCCTCCGCGAGGCGGAGAAAGAGGCTGATATCATCCTTTGGGATGGCGGCAATAATGACCTTTCGTTCTACGTGCCCGATTTTCAAATTATCGTGGCTGATCCCCACCGCCCGGGACATGAGACCACCTACCATCCTGGCGAAGCCAATGCCCGGACCGCGGATGTATTTGTGATCAACAAGGTGGATACCGCGGACGCGGAGAATGTGATCAAGTTACATGAATCCCTGCGGGCACTGGCCCCGGAGGCGGTCATCCTGGAAGGCGCTTCTCCTCTCTTTGTGGATGATCCTGCCCAGATCAAGGGCAAACGCGTGCTGGTAGTGGAAGATGGACCGACCCTGACTCACGGTGGTATGGCCTACGGCGCCGGCTGGGTTGCCGCCAGGCGCTTTGGCGCGGCGGAGATCGTTGATCCGCGGCCCTATGCCGTTGGCACCATTCTGGAAACTTACCAGAAATATCCCACCACAGGGGATGTGCTGCCTGCCATGGGGTATGGAGATGCCCAGATCAAAGAGCTGGAAAAGACCATCAATAATGCCGAGGTGGACCTGGTGATCATTGGTACTCCGATCGATCTTGGCCGGCTGATGAAAATAAACAAACCAAC
>DRBO01000067.1 GCA_011039385.1 Chloroflexota bacterium
CCGTTCCGCGTCTCCGGAGGATATCTCAGAGATGATCGCTTCCGTCATCCGGCCTGGATTGGCGGGTCAGTGGGGAGTAGAATTTGCAGGGGGAATCCGGGTTCTGTATGGGGGATCTGTGAATCCGGGTAACGCGGCTGGATATTTTAATCAGCCGGAGATCGATGGCGCCCTGGTGGGGGGAGCCAGCCTGTCCGCAGAGAAATTTCTTGCCATCATAGAAAGAACCCAGTAACTTAAGCCGACCCTGATAAATCATCTCCAGAAGAGTGTAAGAAGTCATCTAATCCACAGTACAATTATCCTGCGGGATTTACTTTTTAAAGCAGGTATTTTCTAGATGGTAAAATCCAGAAGCGGAATGGATTTATGATATCCGCCCAACTATTTAGAAAGGTGTGGTAGGAGAAGAAGGTATGGATTTTAATTTTCAAACTAATATAAAGAAATATGCTGAACTAGCTGTCAAAGTAGGTTTAAACTTGCAGCCTGGCCAGAAGCTCATCGTTCAGAGTCTCCGGAATGGTGGCGTGCCCATTCAAACAGCTCCCTTTATCAGGGAATTGGTTGCCAGCGCCTACCAGATTGGCTCACCCCTGGTGGAGGTGCAGTGGCGGGATGACGACCTGATCCTCAGCCGGCTGAAATATGCCCCCAAGGATTCGTTTGGAGAGTACCCCACTTACCTGGCAGATGGAATTCTGGAAGTGATTGAAAGCGGTGGTGCGATTTTGACAATTGCCGCTATTGATCCTGATTTGTTGGCAGGGCAGAACCCTGTGGTGCTGGATCAGATGCAGCGGGCATATCTTGATGCCTGGAAACCGATCAGCGCCCATATTGGGAAAAATGCCATGAACTGGTCCCTGCTCTCGATCCCAGTTACGGGATGGGCAGCCAAGGTTTTCCCCGATCTACCTGAAGGGGAGCAGATACCAGCTTTCTGGGATGCCCTCTTCAAGATCTGCCGGGTCTACGAAGAAGATCCCATCGCTGCCTGGGAAAGCCACCTGAAGAACCTTCAAAAACGCAGCGACTATTTGAATCAGAAAGCCTACCGGGAGCTGCATTACCGGGCTCCAGGGACGGATTTGAAGCTGACTCTGCCGGAAGACCATATCTGGCGCTCGGCAGGTTTCAAGACCCAGAGCGGCTTGCCCTTCACGGCTAATATCCCGACCGAGGAGGTCTTTACTCTGCCGGATCGGCGCTTTACAGAAGGCACAGTCAGGTCCACCCGTCCGCTGGTCTATACCGGGAATGTGATCGATAAATTCACCTTGACCTTTAAGGAAGGGAAAGTCGTTGATTTTTCTGCTGAACAGGGAGAGAATTTCCTGGAGAGTTTGATCACTACGGATGAAGGGGCAGGAATGCTGGGTGAGGTCGCCCTTGTGCCAAACAGCTCTCCGATTTCCCAATCCGGACTGCTGTTCTATAACACTTTGTTGGATGAAAACGCTTCCTGCCACCTGGCCCTGGGCAGCGCCTACCGCTTCAGCCTGGCCGGCGGAGAAAATATGACAGGGGAGACTTTCAAAGAACTCGGTGGCAACAACAGCCTGGTCCATTCAGACTTCATGATCGGATCCGGAGAATTGGATATCGACGGGGTCCTCAGGGGTGGAGAAGTTGAACCACTATTTCGTAGCGGAGAGTGGGCTTTCTAGTTCTCAGGGAAAATTTACACACTTAGCGTTACCAAAGATTGGAGGAGGACATGACAGATAGCCTATTAACACCAGCCATGGAGGAACTTCGGCCTGATCTGGGGGAGGTGGTTTCCCTTCTGGAGACCAGAGCACCCTACGGCGCTGTCTGCTTATCATCTCGAGAGATGACCCAATACATGGTTGAGAACAATCAGGAGCGGGTGATTCCTGGTGAACCGACCGCCGGGGTGATCTTAAGGGGTTTTGACGGTCAGACCATGCGGGAAAGATGCCTGGGAGGATTCGACCGGGAGAAGGTGCTCCGGGAGGCCAAAGATTTTATTCAGGGTGTTGAGTTCGCGGGAAATGGGAAGATTGATCCTGGAGAGGAACGGGTTGAGAATTTCCAGACCAAGATGGAACGCGATCCAGCCCTGGTACCAACCCGGGAAAAGCTCGATTATCTTCGGGAAATGAATCAGCGTGTGAACCAGTTCGATTCCCGGATCGTCAACGCCCGGGTCAGGTTGACAGAATTCCGGGAGAAGACTGTTTTCCGCAACCGGGCTGAGGATCTGGCTCAGGATATCCAGCGGGTGCATATGTCCATTATTGTCACTGTGATGGGTGACAAGGGTGTGGTCTATGATACGAAAACAAAATGCGGGACCGCCGGTCTGGAGATCCTCACTTTTAGCGATGAGGAACTTGAAAAGCTGGTAAAAAATACCATCAAGCTGCTGGATGCCGGCAGGATCGAGCCGGGTGAATACACGGTGGTCACCGCTCCAGGCGTGTCAGGCGTGATCTGCCATGAGTCCTTCGGCCACGGGGTGGAAACGGATATGTTCCTCAAGGAGCGCGCCAAAGCCGTCAATTTTATCGGTAAACGTGTGGGTTCTGAGCTGGTGGATATCTATGATGATCCCAGCCTGCCGGGAGAGTTTGGGTCCTACTCCTTTGACGATGAAGGGCTGCTTGCAAAACCCACCAGGATCGTCAGCAAGGGTGTCTTTGAGCGTGGATTAACGGACCTGTACTCCGCAACCGCCCTGGGGATTGAACGATCTCCGAACGGACGCAGGCAGGATCTAACCCGGAAAGTATACCCCAGGATGACCAATACTTTCTTTGGCTCCGGCGAAACCCCTGTAGAGGATTTGATCGGCCAGGTGGAAGATGGGATTTACATTGCCAAGATATCTTCCGGCATGGAGGATCCTAAAGGCTGGGGGATCCAGGTGACTGGACACTACGGTTTTGAAATCAAAGGTGGGGAAATAACTGAAAAGATGTATTCACCAATCGGCATGACCGGTTATGTGCCGGAAGTTTTATCGAGTATCTCCGCGGTGGGCAATGACTTCGGGCTGAGTGGGGGATACTGCGGGAAAGGAACCAAGGAACTCGTCCCCGTTACTGACGGCGGCCCTCATCTGTTGCTGAAAGCGAGGTTAGGCTGATGATAAGTAGAATCCGAAAAGCACTTGAGAACCAACCAGCGATCAAAGCCTGGATCATCCGGCAGGAAATCTCCCGGAGCTTCCAGCAGTACGATCTTAAGGATCGGTCTGAAGCTGTCAGGGAAGTGGATACAGAGATCTATACAGTGGATGTGCTGTGTGATTCAGAGGACAGCGAAGGAAAAATCAGCAGTGGATTGGGAACGGTTTCCATCCTGCCGGGAGGCGATATTGAAAGCACCCTTGAGAAAGCAATCCTCACCGCCCAACTGGTGCACAATGAGCCCTATGATTTCGCGGCCCCGGCCGCTATCCCGGAGATCGAATTGGCAGATCCGGCTTACCAGAAGGATCCTGAAAAAGAACTCGGAAGAGTCCTGGCAACCTTAAAAGAAGCCAGCAAGGCTTATCCCCATGTCCGGCTGACAGCAGCGGAATGCTTTGGCCAGGAAAGACAAACACACCTGGTCAGCAGCAAAGGGATTGATGCCAGCCAGACCGCCACAGATATTTACCTGCAGTGGGTTTATATTGGCGGGGAAGGTCAGGATGAGGTGGAGACCTTCGCAGAAATTCAGCGCCGCAGAACAAGTGATTTAAACCTGGAGGAAGCAGTCTCCCGTCAAGCACAGTCCACATTGGACCTGGTGCAGGCAGGCAAGCCCCAGAGCTACACCGGGCCGGTTGTCATCCAGGGGAGCACCCTGGCGGACATGATAGCCGGAGAAATGCTCTCAGGAAGTTTGCTGGGAACCTTGTCTAACGCCGGGTTGAAATACAGCGGTGAAACTCCCTGGGAAGTTGGAAAATCCATTTTTCGCCAGGAAGTGAAAGGGGATGATTTCACTATCTGGGCCAACCGGAAATTGGCTTTCGGTGTGCCCTCCAGCGCTTTCGACAAGGAAGGTATCCCGGCTCAGCGAGTGCCGCTTATCCAAGAGAACAAACTGGTTTCTTTCATAGCGGATCAACGTTATGCCTACTATCTGGGAATAAAACCTACTGGCAGCTTTGGTTGTATGGAAATGCCAGCTGGAAATACCTCCCTGGCGGATTTACAGACTGGATCCTATGTCGAGATTGCGGAATTTTCCTGGTTCAATCCCAATCGATTGAACGGTAATTTCGCCTGTGAGATCCGGCTGGGCTACCTGGTTGAAGAAGGCAAGAGAAAACCCTTCAAAGGTGGTATGTTGGTAGGGAATTTGCTGGATGCCCTGGCGGACGTGATTTGGTCCAGTGAAGTTGGATTTTACGGCAATTATCTGGGGCCGCGGGGGGCCAGGTTCAATTCCCTTCGGGTAACGGAGTAAACAACGCCCCCTGCTTTCCAAGCAGGATTTACTGATGAACTTATCAGAACTTGCCCGGAGTGCTTTTTAAATCCGGCTGGTCCGAATGCTGCTTAATTCCTGGACATTAATCGGCTGCTCATCCCTTTCTTGGGAAGGGATGATTTCGGTCCCTTGTTTCAGGCGAGGTATGGTAAACTCTTCACCATGTTAAAGTCCATCCACTGGAAAACCTTTCCGCGTGATCTGACCATTGCAATGGTGGGATTTGTTATCTATGGCCTGGCGATTGCCCTGATCATTCAAGCCGACCTGGGAACTGGGCCGTGGGCGGTGCTTTCAGTGGCGCTGGCAGATCTTACCGGGACAACCCCCGGGACAATGATCATTCTCACCGGCTTGTTGGTATTGCTTGGCGCGGTCTTACTTAAGGAACGGATTGGCTGGGGCACAGTGGGGAATATCTTGTTTATTGGCCCCTGGACTGATTTGTTCCTGCTTCTGATTCCATCCCTGAAGGGCAATTTATGGCTTCAAATTCCCGCATTGGTCCTGGCTGTGATTCTCTCCGGAGTGGCGACAGCGGTATACATCAGCGTGGATGCCGGGGCTGGCCCCAGAGACAGCCTGATGCTGGCTGTTTCCCGCGTGACTGGGAAAAGCGTGCAGTTTTCGCGAGCGGTGATTGAGGTCCTGGTGGTGATTGGTGGATGGTTGCTGAATGGCCCGGTTGGCGTTGGAACGCTGGTTTTTGCTTTGTTTATCGGACCCCTGGTGCAGCGCTTCTTTAAACTCTTCCACGCCGGACCGCAATATTCTACCCAGGAGGGGTAATGGCTCGGGTGATGATCTTCTACCATATCTTCGCCATACTTGTCACCGCTGTGGCTGCCCTGCTTCTGTATCGCAGGAAGGGTCCAAGATCTGAAATAAGAATACTCTTGTTGGGGATGTCCCTTCTCTTCGGACTGGCTTTAACGGCACTCCTTATCCCGGTGAATGGCTTCGCCCGGATCCAGCTGCTTGCCTGGGTCGTATTTTTATTTTTTCCACTGTTCTTGTTAATGGGATTGGGCTTTTTCTGGGCGCATAACCGCCGATTGGCGATCGGCCTGGGGGCTGTATTGCTGATCACGCTGCTGGTCGCCGCTGAGAGCTTCCTGATAGAACCCCGCTGGCTGGAGGTCACCAGGCTGGAAATCACTTCCCCAAAACTGGAAGAACCCCTGACCATCGCGGTATTGGCGGATATCCAGACAGATTCGCCCGGGGAATATGAAATTCGTGTCCTGGAGATTGTCAGAGAGGAAGACCCTGATCTGATCCTGCTGGCAGGGGATTATATTCAAGAGCGAGATCTGGAAGAATACCAGCGGGAGAGTGAGGTATTAAATCGGATCTTCCTTGAGGGCGATTTATCCCCAAGGATGGGCATCTATGCGGTGCGAGGTAATGTCGATCGGGACAGCTGGAAGGAAATCTTCCTGGACCTTGAAGTCAGGACTTTCGAGGAGACTGAAACCATCGACCTGGGTCCTGTCCTGCTGACTGGTGTAGGCTGGTTGGACTCGGCAAATCCCGCCTTACAGGTTAGGAGAGGAGAAAAGTATCATATTGTCCTGGGCCATTCTCCAAACTTCAGCCTGGGAGAAATCGAGGGGGATCTATTACTGGCTGGCCATACCCACGGAGGCCAGATCCAGCTGCCGGGTATTGGTCCGCTGCTGACCCTTTCTGTTGTCCCCCGCAGCTGGGCCTCAGGACTGACAGAGATCCAACCAGGTAAATATCTGCTGGTATCCCGGGGAATAGGATTGGAGCGCGACTACGCCCCGCAAATGCGGCTTTTCTGCCGACCGGAGGTCATTTTTCTCTCCCTTCGCCCCGCCCCATAGGCGGATGGAGCGGGGACTTTTATTTATTTGTGAAGTATACTGATTGGTAAAGGTAGCTATTTGATTACTGCACCGGTAGTTCCTTTATGGAGGTTGTGAAAATGCAGGTTGATCCCCATGTTCCCGGTTGGTCGTTCCGGAAAATCCACGACAAATATATCCTGGGGTTTGCCTTATTATTCCTGTTGGCAGTGATCCTGGCGATTGCAGCATCACACTGGCTCTCCTGGATATTTTGCCTTTTGGTGGGGATTGTTTTTAGTTTGGTTCTGTATTTTTTTAGGGATCCCAAGCGAATCTTGGATCGCGATATAAATCTTTGTTACAGCCCGGCGGATGGCAGGGTTGCGGATATCACAACTGTCTCGCTTAAAGAATTTCCGGGATCAGATTTTCTCAGGGTGGGGATTTTCATGTCGATTTTGGATGTTCATGTCCAGCGTTCCCCATTAAATGGCGTGGTTGATTTTGTCAGCCACCAACCAGGAAAGAACTATCCAGCTTACGATCCGGCAGCCTCGGTAGAAAACGATCAAATTACCATGGGGATCAAGACTGACAGCGGTTTGATCCTGGTGAAACAAATCGCCGGGATTCTGGCTCGAAAATGTGTGAATTACGCCAAACCTGGTGAACAGATACAATCTGGGCAGCGATATGGTTTAATTAAGTTTGGATCTCGGGTAGAGCTCTTTCTGCCTCTGAATGTAAAGACCAATATATCAATTGGAGATAATGTAATCGCAGGTGTTACACCTCTGGCGGAGATGAAAAATGACTGAATCGAAATGGCGGCGGATCTTCCCTGCTTATTTGCCGAATAGCATAACCTTTTTATCCTTGGGATGCGGTCTGATCTCAATAATCCTTTCCAGCCAGGGGTTTGTCCTTCAGGCAGCCTTCTGCATCCTGATCTCTGTTTTTCTGGACTCCCTGGATGGTTACCTGGCACGGAAGCTCAAGGCAGCGTCAAATTTTGGAATGCAGTTGGATTCCCTGTCGGATATCGTTTGTTTTGGTGTGGCTCCGATCCTCCTGGTTTGGAAGCATCTTGACATTGCTGCTCAAGTAAGCATCTGGGTTTTACCTGTCTTTGTCCTGCAGATCATTGCTGGGGCTTTTCGCCTGGCCCGGTTCAATCTTCAAACCCCCAAACAACACAGCCATGCTGAAACACTGGGTTTAACCATCACCCAATCCGGTCTAGCCCTCGCCCTGGCGGTCCTTTCTGATCTGTCAATAGATACCTATGCCCTCCCTGTATGGACATTTGCCTTGCTTTCCTTGCTGATCAGCTACCTGATGGTAAGTAAATTGATATTTCCCTCGCCAGGCTGGTATGCGCCTACAAGACTATTTTATCTTTTCTATTTACTGCTGGGAGCGGTCCTGGTGTATGTCTCTTCAATTTTCACCATGCTGTTGGTTATCTATCTGGGCGGTCTGGCAGTTTCTATCAGCCGGCAGTTTTTTTTGATTTCCTTCAAATCTAATATTTTATAAGTCGATCCTATCCGAGAAAAAATATGTTTACCCATATTAACGGAACCCTTCTCTCTTTTTTTTCCAATCTGGTTTATCGTACCTGCCGTTTTTCGATTTCAGGCGCTGATCCTGTAATAGAAGAGGTACGAAAAAGTGGTGAGCCGTTAATTCTGACCAGTTGGCATGGTATGACGATGATGGTCGCGGGATTCATCCGAAAATATTTCGATATCACCTCTTTTAATGTGATCATGCCTGATGACAATCGAGGCGACACGCTGGGAGTTTTTGCTGACCGCCTTGGTGTAAAAGCAATCCCTCTGGATCTCAGCGGGGACGATACCATGGGTACAGGAAAAAAGCTGGTGATGTTAATAAAAGACTTGAAAAGGGGCAGGAATTTTCTGATCCACCCGGATGGTCCTGAAGGACCGGCCTATAAGGTCAAACCTGGTTTGCCATACATTGCGCGGAAAGCGGGTTCGCGGATCTTGCCATTGGGTTGCTACTGCCGCCATGCTTATCATGTTCCCAGGTGGGACCGGTATACGCTTCCACTTCCGTTTAGCACGGTACATATCCAGGTGGGGAACCTGATCCGGATTCAAAAAGAGAAGCAGAATCTA
>DRBO01000152.1 GCA_011039385.1 Chloroflexota bacterium
GGACTATTTTGGTATTGCCTCCGGCCGGGATGAGGATAAATTCCAGGTAAGCGGGTTGACTCCGATCCGGTCTGACTTGGTGGATGCCCCCTATGTGGAGGAATTCCCGGTTGTCCT
Source organism: Chloroflexota bacterium (assembly GCA_011039385.1). Taxonomy (GTDB): domain Bacteria; phylum Chloroflexota; class Anaerolineae; order Anaerolineales; family UBA11858; genus B10-G9. The sequence goes on from DRBO01000152.1 coordinate 118, forward strand.
GGAATGTAAGGTGATCCATACTTATGAGATTGGCCTCCATACCCAGTTTATTGGGGAGATCCTGGATGTGAAAGTTGATCCAGATATATTGGGCGATGATGGCAAGCCAGATATCCTGAAAGCGGACCCAATTATCTATTCAACCAAGGCACAGGGTTATTACCGGGTAGGAGAGTTGATAGGCAAAGCCTTTTCAATGGGCAAAAAAGGCTGAACAAGGCCTCTTCGTCACTGGTTATCTGCTTATCCGTTTTATTAACCAGGATCAAACATCTCGAGGAGAATTCCATGAGTGAAAAGAAAATCCTGGTTGTAACGGATAGTTCGGCCTCACTGCCCCCGGAGCTGGCAGAAGAATTAGATATCCAGATCATCCCTCTCTGGCTGATCTGGGACGATCACTGTTTCCTGGACGGGGTCGATATTGATCCCCATGCTTTTTATCAGCGCTTAAAGGAATCTAAAACCCTGCCATCTTCCACCCAGCCTTCAGCTGTAGAGTTCAAGGCCCTGTTTGAAAAGCTAGCCCGGGAGTGCTCTGGCATCGTTTGTGTCCTGGCTTCTTCCAAGATCAGCGGTACCGTGGATAGCGCCTGCGCAGCCCAGGAGTTGAGCCTTGTGCCAGTGGAAGTGGTTGATTCCGGGTTCAGCGCCATGGGGCAGGGCTTAATCGCTGTCTCAGCCGCCAGGGCCGCCGCCGCTGGCGCCTCTCTGGCTGAAGTTGTTGCTGTGGCTGAAAAGACCCGTGACGCGGCCCATTTGTTATTTGTGGTGGACACCCTGGAATACCTTCATAAAGGCGGACGGATTGGCGGTGCCAAACGGCTGCTGGGCACAGCTTTGGATATTAAACCCATCCTTCACTTTAAGGAGGGGATCATTCAACCTCTCTCTCAGACCCGGACCAAAAAGAAAGCCACAGCGGAACTGCTAGAGATAGCCAGTGAACGTTTAGAGGGAGGCTTGATGGCCGAAGCGGCAGTTGTCCATGTTGATTGCCCTGGAGAAGCAATACAACTTAGAGAGCTTGTAATCAAGCGGTTTAACCCTCCAGTCGTTCACGTTTCAGATGTCAGCCCGGTGGTGGGCACGCATGTCGGTCCAGGGGCGCTGGGTCTGGCTTTTTACCCCCGCTCTCCGTGATTCTCCGAAGGGAGACCATCGTCAATTTGAAAGACTTCTTCAACGCTGACACCAAAAGCTCTTGCTATCTTTAATGCCAGGTAAGCAGAGGGGATGAATTTGCGATTCTCGATGGTGTTGATGGTCTTGCGGGTTACGTCGACCCGGGCAGCTAACTCCGCCTGGGTCCAATCCTTCAGAGCCCGATGCACCTTGCTTTTATTATACAAAGGCAAACTTTTTCAAAAGTTTTCCTTCTGGACGGATAAGTAGATTAGTGAGCGCCGGCCCCCATGGCGATCGCGCTCAGCGAGATGATCACTGGGTCGCGTAGCCGGGGGAGATGAACATTAAAATGACTCCAATCACTATTTTTGTAATTTGAGCCCCAATTATGTATATATCAATTTAATTTTGTTATAATGAGATAGCAAGAGGGTCTTCACCGCACAGATAATCGTTATAAGGCAGTTTAGATCCCTAATGGATTGTAGATTGAAAATTTCCGTTCGCCCCTTCACTGAAGAGGATTATGATTCCGTTATCACCCTCTGGGAAAAGATCTTTCCCGGAGCACTGCCGCACAACAACCCCGCCCGAGATCTGAGAACCCGACGGGAAGTCCCTTCGGAGCTTTTTCTGGTTGCAATCGGTGAGGGGAGGATACTTGGCACGGTCATGGCAGGATTGGATGGCCAGCAAGGCTGGGTCTATTATCTGGGAGTGGATCCGTCTTTCCGACGGCAGGGAATAGGCACTTCTTTGATGAAACGGGTGGAAGCCCGTTTGAGAGAGATGGGATGCTTGGAGCTCCATTTACAGATCTGGGCTTCCAAGGCGGAAGTACAGGCTTTTTATGAGAATTTGGGTTATGTCTCTGAAGGTCGCCAGACGATGGGGAAACGGCTTTAACCAGCATTAACAGGAGAATAAAATGCAGATAGTTACAGATAGCGGTACAGATATCAATTTTTCCCCCGAGGAAGCAGCGGCTTATAATGTTCACATTGTGCCCCTGACCGTTACCCTGGAAGGGAAATCCTATCAGGAGGGGGTTGATATCCAACCGGAAGAATTTTATGAATTGCTTTCGCATACTGAAAAATTACCGATAACCTCCCAGCCGTCAGCTGGCCAGTTTGCCGATCTCTACCGGCGGTTGGCAGTGACCGATCCAGATATTTTGTCTATTCACATGACTTCAGGTTTGAGCGGAACCTACAATTCTGCCCTGGCTGGCGCGCAAATGGTCCCTGAGGCCAATGTCATCCATGTGGATACCAAAACCCTTTCTGCTCCGGCGGGCTGGCAGGTTGAGGCTGCTGCCCGGACCAGCAAAGCCGGCTGGAGCGTGGACCGTATTCTGGGCCTGCTGCAACGGATTGGCGATGCTTGCGAGAGCATTTACACCCTGGATGAGCTCAAATACCTGATCCACGGGGGGCGCATCAGCCACATGAAAGGGATCATCGCTTCCCTGCTCAAAATTAAACCCCTCATTGGCGTTGAAAAGGAAAATGGCACCTATGTCCAGCTGGGACAGGTGAGGACTTTTAAAGGTGCTCTGCGGGGATTGGTGGAACAGATCAAGAAGAAGTACCCTGTAGGGAGCGAACTTCGCGTCCAGGTGCTGCATTCACAAAACCCGGAAGGTGGGAACTATTTGCGTGAGCAGATTGATAAGTTATATAAATGCAACTGGCAGCCCATGGGACCAATGTCCCTGGTGCTGGGTGCTCACACCGGACCCAGCATGGTCGGGGTGGGTTTTGGTTCTCAGGAAGTATTTGACGAGATTCCCTGATCTGATCCCAAATGGGATTGAGCGTGGAATATGATTCTTAAACAGACAGCCATTTTCTGCGCCGATCAAAAGCCCCAGGAACACTCCGGGGCTTTTTTTAAATTCCTGGCAGGTCAATTGCGAAGATTCTGAATGTATTAATATAAACAGTTCGTAAACAGATGATTGGAGTTTCCACCCTTTTTACCTTCTTCCGGATGCGTCCTTATGATCACGGAGATCACATCAAAGACCATACTCAATCATGTTAAGCAGCCGGATCCCTGGTTTGGCCAAAAATTCAATATGAATTCGTTTCGCACCAGTGCATTTACTATGATTCGCGGTCAGAATGCTGCCGGGATGGATAAGAAGACCCCCGTTTTTGCTCCCCGGGAGGTATCCAAACCAGATTCCCAGCCGGCACTTTTCGGGGATTAATTATAATTACAGGGAGAATCGAGAGGAGTTCATGGCCCAATTCACCGTTCTACCAGCTCGCAAAACAGCCTTGTTGGTAATTGATGTCCAACGGGCTCTGTTTACCAGGCCAACGCCGGTCTATGAGGATTGGCAGATGCTTGAGAAGATCAATGGACTGGTGGAACTCGCTCACCTCTACAATCTTACAGTGATCTATGTCCAGCATTCCAATCAATCTATTTTGAAAGAGGGCACAGATGGCTGGATGCTGCACCCTGCCCTTAGGCCGATCGCGGGGGATTTATTCATTAAGAAGAAACACGGCAATGCCTTTCAGAATACAACTCTGCAGAGCATCATGGAATCCAGGGGATTGGAAAATTTGATCATCACCGGGATGGTCACGCAAGGCTGTATCCGGGCTACTTCCCTGGGTGGATTGGAACTTGGCTACAAAGTATATTTGGTTAAGGGGGGTCACAGCAATTACGACAAGGACGCTCCCCAAATCATCGAAACCTATGAGGAGGAGCTTGAGAAAGCTGGCGTCATCCTGATTAATATTGACGAGCTGGCCATCTCCTAGGACGCTCCCATTATTCATTGGATTGGGAAGCACATTTTTAGCTGCCCCCATTTTTTCCATCCAGATTGTTAGCAGGGGATATTTTCCTCTAACACCAGGTTAATTCTCCTGGATGCCAGCCTTCCATTTCTCCCGAGATTCTGTACACCCAAAGGATTAATTAAATTCCCTGTTTTTGATTTGGGTAGGGATTTTCCCCCAACTAATGTAAAATTATCCCATACCTACCCCGAAACACTGAAAGTCAAGCCAATTCCGAAAGGGGTGCTTTGAGGTTGGACTAGGTCCTTATGGCTCATGATGAAGGAGCGGCCCAGCGTGTCCGGGAGCTGGTCAGTGATCAGTCTGGAAACGAAGAAAAGAAAATGTTCGGCGGAATTGGCTTTTTAATCCACGACAATCTGGCCTGTGGTGTCATACGGGAGGATTTAATTGTCCGGGTGGGCGCGAAGAAATACATAGATTCCCTTCTTCAGCCTTATGTGGAGCTCTTAGATATCACCGGACGTGCCCCCTGATCGTCAAGGAGCGGATGACCAGGATCTGCAGGATTGGGCCAGCCAGGATCCTGACCCTGCCGGAAAAGTATACTCATGGTTGATCACAAACAGGCCTACCAGCAAGAAGGGGAAAAATATCAGCGGTTGATTGCCTGTGAGGATTACCAGGGAAATCTGCTTCCGGCTATTCGGGAAGTGATTCGCTTTGATGGCCTTGATGTGGTGGACCTGGGCACCGGCACAGGAAGGCTGGCCAGATTACTGGGACCTGCAGTCCGGAGCGTGTACGCCTTTGATATTTCCGCTCATATGCTCGGGGTAGCTAAAGAAATATTTGCTGAATTCCCCGGTTATCCCTGGCTGGCCGCAGCCGCAGAACATCAGGCTATCCCCTTGCCCCAGAACTCTGCTGATTTGGTCCTTTCTGGCTGGAGTTTTTGTTACCTGGCAGTCTGGGCGGAGAAGAACGGACAAGCTGCCCTCCTGGAGGGGCTGAGAGAGATCAAGCGTGTGCTCCGGGAGAGGGGATCGCTGGTGCTGATCGAGACTTTGGGGACTGGAGTCAAGGAGCCGCACCCTCCTGAAAAGCTCCTGCCTTATTTTAATTACCTGGGGGAACTTGGTTTTAAGCGGAGCTGGATCCGGACGGATTATAAATTTCACGATCGGGAAGCAGCCCGTGAGCTGGTTAAATTTTTCTTCGGTGAGGAGATGCTCATTAATATCAGTCAGGATGAAGAGCCTATTCTCCCGGAATGCACCGGGATCTGGTGGTGCCATGTTATTGACTTATTGACCTGGAAGGGTAGATGAAAATTCATTCTGTCGTTGATAAGAAGGACCTGACCCAATTCGTTTTTTATCCATACCAGTTTTACAAGGGAGACCCGAATTGGGTGCCCCCTCTGCGGACGGAGCTGGTGGCTCAGTTTGACCCTGCCAAGAATCCTCTGCTGGAACATTGTGATCACCAGCTCTTCCTTTTGTTTGATGGCGGCAGGGTGGTTGGCCGGATCGCGGCTTTTATTGACCACCTGGCCCTGGATGCCTGGGGAGAAAAGATCGGGCATTACGAATGCATTGACGATGCCGGCTCCTCCAGGGCTCTCTTGGGGGCAGCGGGGGACTGGCTGAAGGAGCGGGGAATGGAGTCCATGCGCGGCCCCTGGTCTTTCGTTTCCCAGGAATGGGGGCTGGTAGTGGAAGGCTTTTCTCCCCCTCCCTGTATCATGGCGCCGTACAATCCACTTTATTACGGCGATCATTTCACAAGTTTTGGCCTGGCGAAAGTTAAAGACCTGCTCTGCTACTATATTTCGGGAAAAGAAGGTTACCAGATTCCCAATCGGACTCTGACTTTGACTGACCGGGTTTCCGAGCGTACCGGCGTGATTGTCCGCCCCGTCGACATGTCCCGCTACGACCAGGAGGTTCAGACCTTCTTGGATCTATCCAATAACAGCATTATTGATAACTGGGGATACTCCCCCGTTACCAAGGCTGAAGCAGATGCGCTGGCCAGGGACCTCAAGCAGGTCATTCAGCCCAAAGGGGTGGTCTTTGCGGAAGACGCTGCTGGCAGGCCGATTGGATTTGCCATAGCCCTCCCCGATATCAATGTGCTGATCAAAAACCTGAACGGCCGGCTCTTTCCTGTTGGCTGGATGAAGTTGTTGTGGGGGATTCCCAGGCTGAACAGGTACCGCATGTTTGCTCTGGGCGTGATCCCGGAATATCACGGATTGGGGATCGACAGCTTGATCTACCGGGCTCTTTATGAATCGCTCTTCAGCCCGGATTTGTGGATGGAGATCAATTACGTACTGGAAGATAACGTGCACATGAATAACGCCATCAAGAAGCTGGGTGCCGAACCCTTGCGCCGCTACCGGATTTACCAGCGTGAAATCTGAGATCCCCCTTTCTAGGAAATATTATGAAACCTGACCTTAAATCAACCAGAGGATCCACCAAGAGATTAAAATGGATTGCCATTGCTGAAGCCTTCCTGGCGACCCTGATCTGGTCGTCATCTTTTATTTTTGTGAAGATGGGATTGGATTCCCTGGGACCGCTGACTATTGCCGGATTGCGCTATACCCTGGGCTTTGTGATGCTGTTCCCCTTGCTGCTGATCCGGAAGGCAAAAATCGGGCCAATTTCAAAAAACCTCTGGCTGCGGCTGATCCTGATTGGCATCAGCTCCTATACAATAGGAAACGGCGCCATGTTCTGGGGGCTGAAATACATCCCGGCCACAACGGGGTCCTTGATGATGGGGTTGATTCCTCTCCTTATGCTGGTTGGAGCTGCCCTGTTCCTGAAAGAGATCCCTTCCGGCTGGCAGATCCTGGGCGTCATTCTATCACTCCTGGGCAGTGGGATTTTCTTTGCAGGGGGTTTTCAGCCTGGAGAGACCCTGGGGTTGGTGATCATGGCGGTCGGCCTGGTTGGGTTTATGGCTTTTGGTTTGCTGGGCAGGGGCATCGCCAGGGAAGGATCCCTGGATACACTGACCCTGACGGCCTTGCCGCTGCTGATTGGAGGTGTGATCACCTTGATTTCCGCCTTGGGGCTGGAAGGATTACCGACATTTTCCAGGCATTCTGTATTTATCGTGCTCTGGCTGGCACTGGTGAACACGGCCTTTGGTTACTGGATTTATAATCATGCTTTGCGGAAGTTAACTGCTCTGGAAATGAATATGGTCATGAACCTGTCGCCGTTGTTCACCGCACTCCTGAGCTGGATCATTCTGGGAGAACATCTGGTTGGCATTCAATTCCTGGGCATGCTGATCATGATCTCCGGCGTGGGTTTTGTCCAGTTGGGCAGTTCAAGTTCAAAAAAGCCCTTGAGTGAGCTGAGGGATTAATCTTATGATGAGCGTTGACAGCATTATCAAGGTCAGCTTGAAGAGGATTGCTCTGGCTAAAAGCCAGCAGGGAACGGGCCCGGCTCTATGTGCGGGGAGCAGCTTGTGATATCCGGGTTGGGGGTCTTTCTTCTGGTATTGGCGGTGATCTTCATTTCCATCCTGATTCGCTCCACCTTTGGTTTCGGCAATGCCCTGATCGCCATGCCTTTGCTGGTTTTATTGATCGGCGTCAAAGCAGCCTCTCCCCTGGTTGCCCTGACCGGTTCGGTGACCTCTATTTTGATGCTCATTCAGGGGTGGCAGGACCTGCAGTGGAAAGAGACCTTAGTCCTGCTGGCAGCTTCTCTTCCGGGCATCCCGCTGGGCTTGTTCCTGCTTAATTCAGTACCGGAATCGATAGTAAAGAGCTTCCTGGGTCTGCTCCTGATAGGGTTTGGACTTTATAATCTCTTGGATATCCGGCTGCCCAGTCTCTCGCATGAATGGCTGGCAGTACCCTTCGGCCTGTTGGCAGGCATATTGGGCGGAGCTTACAATACCAACGGCCCCCCCATCGTCATTTATGCTGTCTTCCGCGGTTGGAACAAAGACCAGTTCAGGGCTTCGCTGCAGGGGTTCTTTTTGATTTCCAGCCTGCTGATTATCGCCGGGCATGGGATAACCGGCTTATGGACGCGGGAGACTACTTTCCAATTTCTGGGATCAATCCCCCTGATTGGGCTGGCAGTTTACCTGGGAGAAAAATTTTCCACCAGGTTTCCACAGGAAATATTCAATAAGGCAGTTTATTATTTCTTGATTCTGGCGGGCGGGTTGATGTTTCTCTAATCACCCGGCACGGTGCTTGTGTGATGACTTTCTTCCAGGCTTATTACGGCTTTGGCGAAGAATCCTCC
>DRBO01000130.1 GCA_011039385.1 Chloroflexota bacterium
AACCCCGCTCTCATCAATGAATAAGCCAGCTGGTTGGGTGAAGTGGTCACCACAAACAGGTAGCTGATCAATACCACCACCATAAAGCGGGCACCCAGATAAACTCCTCTCAGCAGGCCCTGATCCGTGATCCCGATCTTTCCCACTTCCAGGATCAAGCTGCCCTCTCCCCAAAAAAGGAATTGCAGGACGGCGATCAAGGCAGCAGTGCCAAATAGCAATTTCAGTCCCCGCAAATCACCCAGGTGGATCCCGATGGCCGGAAAGATCAGCAGCAGTCCCAAGACCAATACCAGATTGACGATTGGGGAATGGATCAAGAAGGTTGCGGCGGTGAGAAAAACCAGCCAGGCCCCTTTCAACAAGGGATGGAGCCGGTGAAAAAAGGACCCTCCGGGCTGGTAGCCGAGGCGACTCTTCATGACCCACTCCCTGGTAGATAGACGGACTTTCCTATCTCTTCGATTCTTCTCAATCCCTCTGCAAGAGGCGCATCTACCACCAGTTTCCCCCCGCTCAGAAACAGCAACCGGGTAGAAATCAGGGGATAATAAGCAGGATTGTGATTAACAACGATGACAGAATTGCCAGCCTGGACATAATCCACCAACAACCCCATTAAAAACTCCGCATTTTTCCAATCCTGGCCAATAAATATTTCATCCAGCAGCAGCAGTTGGGGCTGGTAGGAGAGGATCGAGATCAGGTTTAAGCGGCGTTTTTCTCCATAACTCAAGCGGTAGGGGTGTTCTTGAAGCCTGTCACCCAGCCCCGCCCTGTCAAGGAGGGATCGGGTCCGGTCTTCGTACTCACCCGGCTGGAGCCGGTAATTGACCGGTCCCAGTACCGCTTCCTGCCAGACGGTTTGGGCAAAGATCTGGTGGTCAGGGTTCTGGAAAACCAGCCCTATCTCCCGCCCCAATTCGTAGGGCTCAATATCCTTCAAGTCCCTGCCCTTGAAAAGAATCGAAGCGCTTTCTGGAGGGTGCATTTTCAGCAAACTCAGCAGAAGAGTGCTCTTGCCGGAACCATTATCCCCCAGCAAGCTCACCAACTCTCCAGGGAAAAGCTGAAAATCCAGGCCATCCAGCACCTTCCTGCCCGGATAGCTTGCCCTGAGGCCTGTGACTTCCAACAGGGGTTGGTCCACAGAGTTCATGTATTCAGGCTTTCTAACGGTAATCGGACCTGGACGGCTGGCGTTCTGGCCGAGGATCCTTCCGGCGGACATCTGGATCAAGCGGGGTCCAGCCCTGTCCAGAAAATCGTGTTTATGTTCAATTACCAGCACGGTCACCTTCGCCCGCCGCTGGAGATCGAGAATGATCTCGAAGATCTCCCGGGTTGCCGTGGGATCAAGGTTCGAGGTAGGCTCGTCAAAGATGATCATCCGGGGGTTGGCCGCCAGAATAGCCGCCAGGGCGATCTTTTGTTTCTCTCCCCCGGAAAGCGAGCGCAGTGATCGATCCCGCAGATGAAGGCACCCAACAGCCTCCAGCGCCCAGACCAGGCTGCGTTCAATTTCTTCTCTGGGGATGTTCCGGTTTTCCAACCCAAAAGCAATTTCATCCTCCACCATCAGGGTGCAGAACTGATTTTCGGGATTTTGCTGCACGAGTCCTACCAGGTCCGCAATCTCGTAAATCGGTTCTTTCGAGGGGTTCCTGCCAAAGACATCCACATTGCCGGAGAACTCACCGTCGTACTGGGAAAACAAAAATCCCGCCAGGGCGAGGGCCAGGGTGGTTTTCCCACAGCCGGAGGGCCCTGTCAGCAGGACGAATTCGCCCTCATCGATGGTCAGACTCAGATCCTCGAGGGCAGGCTGATCGTTGCCTGCGTAACGGTAGCTGAAATGTTCAAGGCTGATCATGGAACTATAACACTCTCCAGCTCTGTGAGATAAACCTCCCCCTCCAGATGTGCCAGGGCGTAGCCCACCTGATCCTGTCCCAGATCGACGAAGATCCGCATGCCTTCGTCCTCCTGGATCTCTTCCAGGGGCAAACTTAACTGGTCCCCTTCCGTGTTTACAGCCAGCACTGCACCAGCAGTTAAACCAGGCGCCATTTTATCCAGCAGGGAAGCCAGGGGAACACCCTGGAACTTGGCAGGCCCATCGCCCAGATCCAGGTAGGTGCTGTCCATGCTTTCAATCCACTCATTGGGGATGAAAAGATAGTGATCTCCCCGGATAACGATGTCCAGGGGAGAGGACTGAATGAGCCGGATCTCTACCACACCGTTAACCCAGGCTTTTTTGCTCTGGGGTCCGGCCACGTTGAAGACCTGACTATTCCCTTTCCCCTGGGCCTGGAGCACGATGGCCGGGTTGTCCCCAAGTTCTTCGAAAGAGATAAAAAACGCGTAGCCATCTGCTGCCTGAAGCAAAACCAGGTCTGCCTTCTCCTCTGGATCGGCGTCTGCCAGGATTTCAGCCAGGGGGTAGCCTTGGTATGACTGTGTCATGCCATCGGCCGCAGATGACACAACGGTTTCCTCGATATTTGATCCGGCGGGTGTGAATTGATAAGGTGATGAGACTGCGCCAGTGATAGTCACGCCAGCACCGGCCCGGGGGATTTTCAGGTAACCGAACAGTCCCCCTGCCAGCAGGATGGCGCTGACAATCACGATCCAGCGGGCCTTCCTTCCGAGGGGCTGGACCTGCTGGTCTTTCACCAGCCCGGAACGCCTCAAAGTAGCCAGCAAGCCAGAGCCAAGCATGCCTGCAAAGATCATCCCGGAAACAAAAGCCACCAGGGCGATCAAACCAATCAAACCCATAGTCAAGATATCGGCCGGGATTGCCGCAAAGAGCTGGAAGACCAGCACATTGGAAGCGGCTGCAAGCCCGCCTGTCAGGGCATAGATTGTCCAGTGGTCCCTCTTGCGGAAGGGCAGGACTCCCAGGTCCACCACTATGCCGGCTACCAGGTCTACCAGCAAGATCAGCAGCCCGTGAGTATTTCCAGAGAAAAGCTCCACGCCCCCTTTCAAGATACCGGTAAGGGTTCCGGCGCCAGTTTTTTTGGTCAGCCCGACAGCGAGCACAAGCCAGAGCACGTGTAAACCAGCAGCCCACTGGGTCGTGCCCGCAAAACCCAGGAAGGACTGGAAGAAATCGCCTATGAAGTTGATATAGGTGCTGGAGATGCCGCCCAATGCAGCCAGGGCAGCCATTAACAACAAATCTCGTGTGGTGTAGTAATAACGATGTGCTTTCATAGGACAAACCTGGTGATTTGTCTATTTAATCACGTAATATTTATATTGTAAATAGGGGGTTTATAAAAAAGGGGGATCGAATCCCAGTCCATTCTCAGCGGTCCGGCTCCTCAGCATAGATCTCCCCCTGAAAACCGCCCAACCATTTGATTATGAACTGGGCTTGATTGATCCGGAAATCGTACACCTGGCGCAGGAAGGGATCATCTTCGCGAACCTGATCCTCCTGCCATTCGTTGATCATCATCTGGTAAATTTCACCCTGGGCCTGGATCAGCTTTTCCACGTCAGGCAATTTCAGCCAGTGGTAAAATCGCAGCTTGGCGAGCAGCTCAACCCGCGCAGCTCTCAGCGAATTTACCGGTTTAGTCACCCATTCCTGGAACTCTCTCCTGCCATCCTGAGTGAGGTGATACACTTTGCGGTCCGGACGGTTCTCCTGCCTTTCCATCTCTGTTCGCAGCAGGCCCTCTTTTTCCAGGCTGGACAGGGTGACATACAACTTGGTCTGGCCGGCTTTCCAGATCATGCCGAATACCTCCCCCAGGGTTTGATCGAGTTGATAGCCATGGGCAGATCCACCCATCAGCAGACCCAGCGCCAGGTAGCGCAAGGGGTATGTCCCAAAACCTGTTCTTTTCCGTTTAACCAACAATCCTCCAACCCTGTCAGGTGAATTATAGCCCAAGATGAACGTGCTAGACTGCCGAGGTGTCCAGGTCTACAGATCGGTTTTAATAGGATCCGGGGCACGTTTTATTCATTTTCATTCCAAATTTGGCACCAAACCGCCTAAAAATGCTGTAAAACATCCGCCTGACGATATAACAAAATTGTAATTGCCGACCTTCCAGCCTATAATACACTTAAAGAGAACGGATCGCTTGACCCAATCAGGCAAGGAGATTCCTATTAACACACAAGACAACCAAACATTCCCCGGGGCCGGTCCTTCCCTGGGCCAGGTATTATTAGATTCCAAGCTGATCACCAGAAAGCAGCTTGACCATGTACTGGAACTGCAGCAAGCAGGGGATTCCCGCCGTATGGGTACTATTCTTATTGACCAGGGATGGATCACAGCGGAATCTCTTGCCCTGGCACTCAGCATCCACCTTAATCTTCCCTTCGCGGACCTCAGTCAACAAGCCATCAATCCGGAATTAACCCGGATCATCCCTGAAAATGTGGCCAGGAAATACCAGCTGATCCCCGTGGAAATTAGCAATGGGGCCCTGCTGGTGGTCATGGAAGATCCCACGGACATCGCTGTCCTGGAAGAAATTTCCGCACTGACAGGCATGAATATCACGCCTTCTGTTGGCGTAGGGATGGATATCCAATCTGCCATTGACCTTTACTACAAGGCCAACCGGGAAATCGAAAAGGAAGTTGCCGAATTCACCGGTCCTGGGGAGGACGAAGGACTTGATTTTGACGGCAGCGCCATCCTGGAAGACCCCGTTGTCCGGGCAGTAGATATGATCCTGCAGCAGGCAGTCCGGGACCGCGCATCTGACATACATATCGTGCCTGACCATGACTCTGTCCGCGTCCGGTATCGAGTTGACGGCCTGCTCAACGAGGCCCTAACCTTACCCGCCGGAAGCCATTACCAGATTCTGTCCAGAATCAAAGTGCTGGCTGGCATGAATATCGCTGAGCGCAGGCGCCCCCAGGACGGCCAATTTTCAGATGAAATCAGCGGTGAAGAAACTTTTTTCAGGGTCGCAACCAGTGATACGACCTGGGGAGAAATGGCAACCATCCGCATCCTGGGCCGGACCGAATCCATTATCAATCTGAATCGGCTGGGCATGCAGCCGGAAGTCATGGATCGCTTTCAGAAGGTCATTCAATACCCCTTTGGCATGGTCCTGGTCGCGGGACCGACGGGTTCCGGTAAAACCACCACGCTCTATGCGGCGTTAAATCAGCTGGATCGAAAAACGTTCAACATCATGACCATCGAAGACCCGGTTGAATACAACTTCTCAGGGATCAACCAGATTCAGGTAAACCGGGCAGCTGAGATCACATTTGCATCCGGCCTGCGGGGCGTGATGCGGCTTGATCCGGACAAGATCATGGTGGGAGAGATCCGAGACAGGGAAACAGCCAGTTCCGCTGTCCAGGCCTCGCTCACAGGCCACCTGGTCCTTTCCTCGATCCACGCTAATGATGCTGCCGGCACCTTTTTCCGCCTCGTTCACCTGGGCATTGATAAATACCTGATCAATTCTTCCGTGCTTGCCATGATCTCCCAGCGGTTGATCCGCCTGTCCTGCCCCCACTGCAGCAAGCCAGTCCAGGTTACCAAAGAGATCAATGGGATTTATGAAGCTGAGATGGGTGAGCCTCTCGCCAGTTACAACAAAGGTCAGGGTTGTTCATACTGCCATCAATCCGGTTACCTGGGCCGCATCGGTGTATTCGAACTGTTATTGGTAAGCAACAAGATCCGCCAGATGTTCTCTGCCGGGGCCAGCTCAACAGAAATCAAGGCTGCCGCGGTGGAAGACGGGATGATCTCCATGTTAAAAGACGGATTGATGAAAGTAAAACAGGGATTAACCACACCGGAAGAGGTGCTTCGCACTGTTTATTCGGTGGAATAGATACCAGGTGGCTAAAGGAAGCTGGGCTGTCTTGAGGAGAAACTATGCCTTATCGTTATTTGGCTTATGACCCTGCTGGAAAGGAAAAGCGGGGGGTTTTGCAGGTTGACCGGGAAGAAACAGCCGAGAACCTGCTTTACTCCCAGGGTCTGACCATTGCCAAGCTCACCAAAATACCCACTGCGTTCAACCTGGCAAAATGGTTTCCAACCTACTTCGGTCCCAAAATCCGGGACGTAATCGTGTTTTCCAACCAGCTGGCTAACCTGGTTGAATCCGGTGTGCCTTTGCTGGCAGGCATCAATCTCATGGCAGAAGAAGTCGGCAGCAAACCGCTCCAGAAAGTCCTCTATGAAGTCATAGAAGATATTCGCCAGGGATCTGCCATCTCTACAGCCCTGGCCAGACATGAGCTGGTTTTTCCTCCAATCTACTACCAGATGATCCGGGTCGGCGAACAAACCGGCAACCTGGGGGGGGTGCTGCGCCAGCTCGCGATCCATCTTGAAAAAGAGCATACCATCAAGTCCCGGATCCGCAGCGCCATGGTCTACCCTGCCCTGGTGCTTTCTCTAGCCTTTGGAGTGGTATTGATCTTATTTAACTTCACCCTGCCGCCGCTGCTCCAGCTTTACAGCGAATTTGAGGCGGAACTGCCCTGGCCCACCCGCTTCCTGATGAACTCTTCGGAATTCTTCCTGCAGAATCGGCTTTACTTGCTGCTGGGTTTGGCCGCGCTCATCAGCGCGGGTTTCTTCTATTTTCGAAGCTCAGGGGGCAAAAAGAAGCTTGCCCACCTGCTATTAAAGATCCCTGTTATAGGACAGATAAACACTCAAGGCAACAGCGCCCGGTTCAGCCGGACCTTATCGACGCTTCTCAGTGCAGGTCTGCAGCTAACGCAATCAATGGAGCTGACCGGGCAGACCATCCAGAATGTGGTGCTGCGAGAGGAGATTGATAACCTTCAGCAAGAAACCATGCAGGGAAGGGGCATCGCTGCGCCCCTGGCAGGCTCTCAATATTTTCCCAAGATGCTCTCCCAGGTTGTCCGGGTAGGAGAAGAAACCGGATCTCTGGACTCCCAGCTGCTAACCCTGGCCTCGTATTACGAAGAAGAAGTGGACCGGTCTCTGGATACGTTGACCAGTTTACTGGAACCCGGCATGGTGATATTTGTTGGTTTAATTGTTGCTTTTGTGGCAATCTCGATCATACTGCCCATGTACTCACTGCTGGGCCAAATCCGATGATGGATAAAGGTTAGAAAAGCGTGTTAATTAAATCTCTGCGGGGGGAAGCGGGAGCTACGCTGGTCGAAGAACTGGTCACCATCGCCATAATCGGGATGGGTATCGTGATTTTGGTGGCCATGATCACCACCGGGGCCTTGGGCGTGCGGCAGGTGGATGATAATGTCCGGGCAGACTCCCTGGCCCGCTCCCAGCTGGAACTGATCAAAGACGCCCCCTACCAGGCTGATCCAGTCTCCTCCCCTTACCCGGCAGTAGCTGGCATTCCCGGTTATTCAGTAACAATAGAAATCGAATACTGGAACGCCGTAGCCGGGGATTTTCAATCGGCCCTCTGGAATGATGGGCTGCAGAAAATTACTGTAACAGTTGCCGCCGGGAGTTCTCAAACAGCTCAGGTATCTGATTTTAAAGTTGACCGCTGATGAAGAAGCTATTTACTGTGATAAGTGAAAGAATGCCTGAATTTCTGAGAAGCCCAGAGGAAAGAGGGGTTACTCTGGTTGAAACGCTGGTTGCGATCGCGATCAGTGTGCTGGTTTTCAGCGTGTTATCGACTGCCCTGGTCCAATTTGTGCTGACTACCCGCTGGGGAAACAACCAGCTCCAGGTTACCAGTGATATCCAGGTAGCTTCTTTGTGGCTGGGCAGGGACGCCCTGGAAGCGGCCAGCTTTACGCCCGGCGCAGGATCAGTTTACGGGACATTGGATTGGGCTGATGGCTCCCAGCAGTTTCGCTACACTTACGACAGCACAGCAGGAGCGTTGATCCGGGAGCATTTTGATGCCGGAGTCCTGCAATCCAGGACCACGATTGCCCGGCATATTCTTAATCAACCTGATGTCAGCTTTTTAATTACAGGACAGCTGCTAACAGTATCAATCACCTCCACCAGCGGGGCTGAAGCCGAAACCGCCAACCTGGCATTTGCCCTCAGGGCCAGATAAACTTATGGAATCACGCAGAGCAGGAAACCGCAGGACGTTCAGGACCGGGAAAAACATTTTCCGTACCTTCCTGGCCGGATTGCCATCTCCCACCCTGCCACCTGATATGAGGATCCTGTCAGAAGGGGGCAAATCCCTGCCAGCCGCCTTGATCACGCTGGCTGTTGGTTCCCTGCTTTTGACCCCATTTTTAGCGTTTGTCAGTTCGCGATCCCTGGGAAGCCGATCTGC
>DRBO01000139.1 GCA_011039385.1 Chloroflexota bacterium
ATAATCACCTTAAGGTCATTCAAGGTCAGCGCCGTGTTATCCAGCTGACCCAACGCAACCCTCCGATCCACCATCGCCTTGATCATATTCCTCAACTCACCATCGGTTTCTGGATTCTGGGAACGCACGTAGGCTTCGCTGCCATCAGCAAGCATCACCAGGGCGGTTTCCCGGGATTGAGGTCGGGGGCCCGGGTAGCGGAATTTTGAGATATCCACCGCGCTTTCATCCCCCCCAGCCAATTCCAGGGCTTTGCCGTACTGGTAGCGGGTGATCAAAGTGCCGTGATGTTCGGGGATAAATTCCCGGATCCGGCTGGGAAGCCGATATTTCTTAGCCAGTTCCAGACCATATTCGACATGTTCAATGATGATCTTCGCGCTCTCCTCAGGATCCATATCGTCGTGGGTGTTGATCTGGTTCGATCCCTGGTTTTCTATGAAAAATTGGGGGGTTTTCATCTTCCCGATATCGTGGTAAAGGGCACCAACCCGGGCTAGCATGCTGTTCGCCTGAATGCGCTCAGCGGCCTGCTCAACCAGGTTGGCCACTTGCAGTGTGTGCTGATAGGTCCCAGGAATTTCCCGCAGTAAACGCTGCAGCAGGGGATGGTCCGGCCTGGACAATTCAACAAGCTGCAAGGTAGTCGTCAGGTCCAGCAGGGGTGCCAGGGCATATTCCAGCAGCACGGTGAGTCCGGCAGAGGCAATGCCATTAAACGCGGCAGCTGCTATCAGGGTTGCTAATCCATTCACGTCCGTCGCTGGATCTATGATCCGATAGGCTACCAGGATAACCGAGCCCGAAACAGCAATGATCCCGGCGACTGACACATAAGCTGACAGACGGTGGGGTCTTCTCAGGACCAGCAGGCCCATCAAACCTCCCAGGCTGTAGTAAAGGGTCAGATCTGTGGCATTGGGCATGCCGTAAGCGGCTAAAATCGCCAGGGGGATAGTTGTAAACAGGGCAGTCCGTCTGTCGATCAAGGCAGCGATCAGCAGGGAATAGGCTGCCATGGGAAACAGATAGGGGACGACCAAATGTCCGGGCGACACATAGCGAGAAATGCCCAGGAAAAGCAGGAATAATACCAGCAGGGTGATCATCTGTTTGGCATTATTGATCAGGTGAGGATAGGAAAGGAAAAATAAGATAATCAATACAGCTGATAAGAGCACCACTGCCAGTGTTCCCGCCTGGGTCTGCCAGCCGGAGAAAGTAGTCAATAAACCCACTTCCTGCAGGGCCTCGATATCCTCAGCCTGGACTACTTCACCTCTGCGGATGATGGTTTCGCCCGTAGCGATGCTGCGGCTCACGGGGGGCACGTTTTGGACAGCTTCTTCCCGAACCGCCTGGGTCTGTTCTTCGCTGTAGAAACTGTTGGGAGCAACAAAAGCCGAGGCTAGCTCCACCACAAGCCGTACCTGATCTTCCGAGAGTGACAGGCTGACAAGGGATGGCAGCTGCTGGCGGGCATCTTCGAGATCTATTTCCCGGATGTCATTACGCATCACCTGCTCAAGGATGACAACGGCTTCCTGACGCACGGTTTGCCAGCGAACATCACTTAAAGCCAGGATTTGCTCCGCTGTATCTTGAGAAATATAGATCCCTTCCAAAGCTGCCAGATCAGTGTATTTTTGATCCTGAGAGGAGAATTGGTCCTGGCGAACAGAATCAATAAAGGAGAGGGCTTCACTCAGTTGGTTGCGCTGCTGGCGGGCAATTGCGAAATCCGCCCGGGTATAGATGGGTTCTACAGCATCAGCAGCTTCCTGCTGTTTGATCGCGGTCAGCACCTCACTCTGGTATGTCACTGCATAAGGCGACATCACATCCTGTGAGGCAACATTGCCTTCTGAAACCAGGACAGTTGACAGGGCACCTGTTAAGGACCAGTTGATCAGCCACCAGACCCCAGCCATTGACAGCGTTAGAATTGCTAGCAGCACCAAGATCCGAATCAGGGAAGGTTTAGTTCTGGGATCATTCATATCGTAATTTTCTCCAGCGGGGTGATGAACATGCAACCTGACTGCCACCAGGGGTTCAGGCAGTCAATAATCAACAGCCCGGATCGGTGAGCAAAAGGCGTTTAACCACCTCCGAGCAGCTCGCGGACGATTTGGTTGGCTTCTTTTCCATCCGCTCTTCCACGGATCTTTGGCATTAATACGCCCATTACCCGCCCCATATCAGCCATCGTACTCGCCCCGGACTCAGCGATGGCGCCCTCAACCAGCGCCCTCAGTTCTTCCCGGCTGAAGGGCTGGGGAAGGAATTCACCCAGGATGGCAATCTCTTCTTCAGCCTTGCTGATCAAATCCGGCCGCTTGGCCTTTTTTGCGCCTTCGATAGTCTCCTGGCGGGCTTTGACTTCTTTCTGCAGCAGGTTCAGAACCAGATCATCTTCCAATTCTTCCCGAGCTTCAACTTCTGCGTTCTTAATTGAGGCCAGGGCCATGCGCAGAGTCGTTTTGCGGAGGTCCTGACCAGATTTCAGCGCCATTATCAAGGCTTCTTGGAGGTCATCTTTTATACTCATAGGTACCATTATACCCTTTTCAATACCTCATCCCATAGGGTGCTGCATTTTCCCCCCGCCCAGCACGTGCAGATGGAGATGGGGTATTTCCTGATGCGCATCTGGTCCGTTGTTCACAATCAAACGGTAGCCTGTCTCTGCGATCCCGGCTTGTTCAGCTGCCTTTTTCGCCCCGAAAAACAATTTTCCCAGCAGGAGTTGATCTTCTTCTCCCGTTGCCTGCAAGGAAGTTATGTGATCATTGGGAATTACCAGCAGATGCACAGGCGCTGCCGGATTGATGTCCTTGAATATGGTAATGAAATCATCCTGGTAGACAATCTCGCTGGGGATTTCTTTTCGGATAATTTTACAGAACAGACAGTCACTCATCACAGCCTCCTTCTTGATATCTCCAAAAATCACTCTTTTGCCAGTATCGTTCCCAGGACACCGCCAGGAATGAGTTCGTCCAGTCGGACCCTGGAAAACCGATTCCAGAGGTCGGCTGGTCCCTCAGCCTCAACCCTGAGATAATTATCCGTCAAGCCGATCAACTTTCCACTCCCGGTCTCCCCTTCCAAAGCCTGTTCCCAGAGAACCGATAATTCCGCGTTCAAAAAGGCTTTCCGGTACCTTTCAGCGGAGGCCTGAAGGGCTTTGCGAATCTCTGCGCTGCGGGTTTTTCTGACAGGATGCGGGACCTGATCCGGGAAATCAACCGCAGGCGTGCCCTCCCGGGCAGAATATGTGAATACATGCCCCCCGGCGAAATCCATCTGGATAATAAAATCCAATCCCTCCTGGAATTCTTCGTCAGTCTCTCCCGGAAAGCCGGTCAGGATATCAGTGGTAATGGCTGCTTCCGGAACCCTGGAGCGAATTTGTTCAATCAGGCGCTGGTACCTCTCCGGGTTGATCGCTCTGGCCATGCGCCTCAGCGTAGAAGCTGAACCGGACTGGAGGGGTAAATGCAGGTGCCTGGCAATCCTGTCCTGTCTTAACAGGTCAATCAAAGTTGGCGATACATCCCAGGGCTCAATGGAGGACAGCCTGATGCGCGGGATCTCGGTTCTCTCTAGCAGGGCATCCACCAGATCAGCCAGTTCCGCCCGGGGAGAGAGATCCTTCCCCCAGGATCCCAGCTGCACTCCAGTAAGGACGATCTCCTTGATCCCTGACCTAACAGCGCCATTTCCCTCACGGATGATCTTGGAGAGCGGTTCGGAACGAGAATCCCCCCGGGCAACAGTCGTGATGCAGAAAGCGCATTGGTGACGGCAGCCATCCTGGGCTTTGATAAAAGATCTTGTCCTCTGGCGGGATCCCGGGATAGGGACCCGCTGCAGGGGTTCAAGATTCAATTCATCTTCTTCCAGAGAGAGCAGTGCAGCTACCAATCCCTCCTTTTGCGAGTTCTTCACTACCGCTGTTACTCCTGGGAGTTGTAGCGCCGCCTCCGGTTCCAGCTCGCTCCAACATCCCGTAGAGATGATATTTTTTACGCCGCTGCGGGCTATCCGCCGAATCGTTTTCCGAGAGTCTGCCGCGGCGGCGGCAGTAACTGTGCAGGTATTAACAACCGCCAGGTCAGCTTTTGAAGGATCTCCAACCAGCCTATGTCCTGCGGAGCTGAATTGTCGAGCAATGATTTCCAGCTCGCTTTGATTCAATCGACAGCCGATCATATCCAGGTAGATCTTCATCTTTTTCACAGACTCATTGACTCAGGGGTCAGAACACTCAAGGATTCTTTACAGATAAATTATCAAACAAGACATCCACACCAGGCTGCTCAAATGATCCTACGATCAAGCCAATATCTCCACTGGAAAAAGTGGAATCATACGTTTCAGCAATGAACTCGCCGTTCACCGTTAATGCCAGCCGTGGTCCCTGGCAGATAGCCTGAATATGATTGACCGAACCGCCTGGGTTGATGGCTTCGGAATGGTACATCTGGGGTGGTTCGAGCAGCTTCTGATGGCCATCCACGACTATCCCGATGCCATAATAGCCATCACTGCTGATAATCAGGAAATAAAAATTCTCGGTATCCTGGTAGCGGCACAGGATACCAAAATCATTATCATCCGGTCCTGCGTTCAATAAAGCATCCACTTCGATCTGGACATCTTCAAAATACAGACCGGGGTTCGACCAATAATCCGCATTGGAAGCGTTTACCACAATCCGGTATTTTTCGTTCTCGTAATCAGTCATTCCTTCCTGGCTTTGGACCCTATCCCATCCGCTGGACGGGTCTGAAAACCCGTCCTGGAATAACAGGGCTCCGGGAACATCCGGGTATTCTCCAAAGAACTGGGCGATCTGGGAAAGATTGCACGCCAGAGAAAACAGGACCAGGAATGTGATCGGTGCCAGGAACTTGAATTTACTTTTCATGATGATCTCCACCGCAGGAAAAAATCTGCTTGTTCTCCCCGGGCTGCAGGTAGGATTTAGATTGACTCTTAATAGGATAACAACAAACGTTGCGCCTGATCCGTTAAAGCAGGGTTCTCTGAATAAGCGACCGCCTGGCTGAGATAATAAACAGCCGGATCCGAATCATCCCTGGCGGAAAATAGAATGCCCAGGTGATAATAAGCAGGCGCATATTCCGGATCCAGTGCCAGTGCCTGCTGAAAAAGGCGGAGAGCATTTTTTTCATCTTCCAGGGCCAGCAGCACCTGGCCAAGCACATCAACATTCGCGGGATCCTGAGGTCCGAACTGGACTGCTAAACGCCCCGCAGGGAGGCCTGCTTCCCTGATCTGGAAAGCGTAGGACAGGCAGAACTCAGCCAGCATCCGGTAGTAACCGGGGTCCTGTGGGAATAGCTCTATCGCTTCCTGGTATTTCAAGTATGCAGCTTCCAACTCGCCCAGAACAGCCAGGGATTTGCCTTCTTCTACGAGCACATCCGCCCGGTCTGGCCAGAGGTTTTCAACTACTGCGAAGAAATCCAGGGCAGTCGCATGGGAGCCTGCCCGCTGCCAGTAAAGGCCCAGGAAGAGATTTCCCAGGGGTGAATCTTCATCAAGGCTGAGTCCATTTTGAAGGATTTCCAGGGGATCATATTCCGGGTTCTCTATATGCTGGAGGGATTCCCCCCAGTAGAACCAGGCTTCCGGATAGTCTGGCCGGAGAGCAACCGCTTTCTCAAATGCAAAGGAGGCCAGGCGCCATCGATTTGCAGATGCTAGTGCCTGGCCAGCGGACAATAGCTGATAGGCTGGCTCTTCCTGAATGGCATCCCGGATTCTCTCCGCCGCTTTGCCAGCTTCGGGGTATTCCGCGCTTGATTGATCCAGATAAACCAGCGCTTTGGGTGGGGAATCAGCAGCGATCAATAACCCAAAATAAAACAGCTGTCCAGGATCAGGGGTTTCTTCCAAGAGAGCCAGATAGTGGGACCAGAATTCAATCGCCCGGGAAATATCTCCTTCTTCCTCATACAGGTCCGCCAATTCTTTCATGGCAGAGGGAGAATCAGATAACTCCAGCCAGATCCGTTCAGCTTCCTGAGGATCTCCCAAATACAGATAGGTGGTACCCAGATTGATCTGACCAGCTTCTGATAAATCTTCCCGCTGGTATGCTCCCAGGTATGCGTCCAGCGCCAGGGAATAATCACCAGCCAGGAAAGCAGCCTGGCCAGCACTCTCCCACAGGGAGATCCACCAGGGATTGGTCTCTGCAAGCTCAAGCAGGTAGCGTGCTCCAACCGAGTACTCTTCTGCAGCAAAGGCTGTCTGCACTTTCTGCGCTTTTTGGGTTACACTAATAACAGTTGGCCCAAACCCAATTACTGAACCTACCAATAACAGCGCGAGGAGTTTTAGGGCAGTTTTTAGGCTCTCATTCATACCTGAGATTATATTGTATAAACCCCTGAATTGAAACCTTGCGGTCCACAATCCGGGATAAAGGTATAATCAAAAACACACCCCTAGACAAGGAGCTAAATTGGATTTTGAATTATCTGCAGAGCACTTGATGGTACAGCGGATGGTCCGAGATTTTGCGGTCAAGGAAGTGCTTCCCGGTATCCAGGAACGGGATCGCGCCGGGGGCATGGCACCATTTATCATTCCCCGCATGGCAGAACTGGGGATCCTGGGCATTACCATACCGGTAAGATATGGCGGTCAGGGAATGGATTACATTTCCCTGGGTCTCGTCAGTGAAGAGCTGGAAGCAGTGGATACATCCTTGCGGGTGGTGATATCCGTGCATAATGGGTTGAGCTGCCTGACACTGCTGCAATGGGGCACTGAAAAACAAAAAGAAGAATACCTAGTGCCGTTGGCAAAGGGGGAAAAAATTGGCTGCGGCGCATTCACCGAACCCGGAGCAGGTTCCGATTTTGCAAACATCCAGGCTACGGCGAGAAAAGAGGGAGACAGCTACATCCTCAACGGTGAGAAGATGTGGATCTCCTTGGCCACCGCAGCCGATTACGCCGTCGCCACCTTCCGCACAGATCCACAGGCTGAGCCCCCTTATCGGGGTTTATCCACATTTATTGTAGATCTGGACTCTCCGGGAATTACCCGGGGCGATATCCACGGCAAGCTGGGAGTCCGCGCGGGATCAACCGGGTGGATCAATTTTCAGGATGTTCGAATCCCTGTTGGGAACCTGCTGGGCGAAGAGGGAGAGGGATTCAAAACCACGATGTCGGCCTTTGATAACGGTCGCTACACAGTAGCCGCCGGGGCAACTGGATTGATTCGGGCTTCCCTGGAAGCCAGCAGTAAATATGTCAAGGAACGGACTGTGGGGGGGAAACCTCTCAGCGAAATGCAGCTTATCCAGGAAAAACTCGCCCTTATGGCGCTTGATTACCAGGCTGCTCGTCTTCTTTATCTGCAAGCCGGATGGCTGAAGAACCAGGGGATCCGCAACACTCGGGAAACCTCAGCCGCAAAATTGTTTGCGACTGAAGCCTCCTTTCGGGCTGCATCGGAGGCTGTTCAGGTCCATGGGGCTTATGGCTACAGTGATGAGTATCCAGTAGAACGCTACTTTCGCAATGCCCGGGGCGCCATGATCTACGAAGGTTCCAGCGAAATCCAATCTCTGATCCAGGCTGACTATGCCCTGAAGAAGCGACGCGATAAAAAATTACGACGGGAATTACCGGCTTATGACCCTGAAACCTGGGTCTGAAGTCCAGGATGAGCGAATCAATCAATTTTTATCCATAAGGAGGGTAACAGTGTGAAAATAATTGTCTGCGTTAAGCAGGTCCCAGACACAGCAGCCACCATGTCGGTGGACAATGGGGTCATCAGCTGGGGAGATGCGCCGCTGATCATCAACCCCTGGGATGAATATGCTGTGGAAGCCGCCCTTAACCTTGTCGCGGATCAAGGCGGAGATGTAACTGCTCTCTGTCTTGGCAAGGAAGGGGAAACCGAAGCT
The DNA here is from genome assembly GCA_011039385.1 of Chloroflexota bacterium. Taxonomy (GTDB): domain Bacteria; phylum Chloroflexota; class Anaerolineae; order Anaerolineales; family UBA11858; genus B10-G9. Next base: position 7,964 of record DRBO01000139.1, read on the forward strand.
ATCAAACATGCCCTGGCGATGGGCGCAGATACAGCTGTGATGATCTCAGATCCAGCATTAAAGGGGGTTGATAACGTGGCTGCCTCAAGAGTGCTGGCAGCTGCTATCGAGAAAATCGG
>DRBO01000163.1 GCA_011039385.1 Chloroflexota bacterium
AAGAGCTCTCGAGTAAACTCAAGAACATCTTCGTTCGACTTGCATGTATTAGGCACGCCGCCAGCGTTCATCCTGAGCCAGGATCAAACTCTCCGCAAAAATTATCCCACAACGAAGTGGGATCAGATTACGAAGTTCTATCTCAAAGATTGGTTTTTGCTGTTTTTGGCTTTCTATCACTATTCAGTTGTTAAGGTTCGAGGCCCTTTTTAGAGCGGGTCAATTCTACCACCCCCGCTACTATGCGTCAAGGGCAGTCCACTTAGAGAACAAAAGACCCTACCGACTTTCACCCTTTGTGAGATCGGTCTTGCTTCCGCACATTGCTGTGCTTCCGCACAGGGTCTGGGTTCCTTCTCTTTTATCGATTTGCCCTTTGCGGGCGAAATCTTGTGGTGTAAACCTTCGCAATTATAGCCCTTATCTTTTTCCTGTCAAGATGATTCAAGGGCTAATCTGAATGGAATTTTTCAGGGCCCTTAATCCATCTCCTGCCGGCCCATCAACGCCCGCAGCAGCGTGTGCTGATCCGCGTATTCCAAATCTCCCCCCATCGGCAATCCCCGCGCCAGCCGGGTCACTTTTACATCCATCCCGCCCAGCTGCCCCTGCAGGTACATCGCGGTCGCGTCCCCCTCCATACTGGGATTGGTAGCCAGGATCACTTCCTTTACCTCTCCCCCACCTACCCGCTGGACCAGTTCCTTGATCTTAAGATCATCCGGGGTGATCCCCTCCACCGGGGAAAGCGCCCCCTGTAAAACATGGTACAGACCTAGAAAACCTGAAGTCCTCTCCAGGGCTGGCACATCCAGAGGTTCCTCCACAACACAAAGCAAACTCCGATCACGATTCGGGTCCGCGCAGATGCGGCAGGCCTCCCTTCCGGCGCTCATCATATTAAAACAGACCGGGCAGGTTTCTGTCCCCTCCATCAAGGCGGCTAAGGCCTTTCCTAACTTTTCGGACAGACCGCTTTCCCGGGTTCGCAGTAGATAAAAAACCAACCGCGCCGCGGTTTTGGGACCGATGCCCGGCAGCCGGGCAAAAAGGTCAATACTCTGTTGAATGGGTTCCGGCAGCATATTCCGCTCTCTCTCTAAAAGGGCAATCCCTGGCCAGCCAGCGGGCCTAATTTGCTCTCCGCCAGTTTCCTGGATTCTTCCAGGCCCTGGTTTACCGCGGCCAGGATCAGGTCCTGGAGCAGTTCCTGGTCTCCATCTTCGATCAACCCCGGATCCACCGAAACGGACAGGATCCGCTGATCTCCCGTCACCTCCACCGTGACCGCGCCGCCGCCGGCCGATCCACTGACAACCTCGCTTTTCAATTCTTCCTGGGCTTTCAGCATTTGCTCCTGCAGCTGCTGGATCTGCTGCATCACTCCCCTACCGCCCAGATCGCTCCCCCCGGGTCCTTTCGGTCTTTTTGCCATGCAATGCTCCTGCATAAATTTCAATTATTGTTATTTCTTCCCGTCCTGGTCATCGACCAGGGTCCCTCCCAGCTCCCTCACCACCGCTGCCACCAGGCCGTTCGGGTCCACGCCATCCGGCAGTCCGGACTGGTCCTTTCCGCCCACAACGCATAAAACAGGAAGCCGAACGCCAATCACTTTTTCAATGACATCCTGGCAGATTTTCAGATGATCGCCGCCCTCCATTTTGCCCTTAATCGCATCGCTCCGGAAGCTGAGCACAAGCTGGTTGTCTTTGATGCCCAGGGGCTTGCAGGAATTCAAGATGCCCTGGGTGGCCGGGTTAATTTCCCTCACCCGCTCGACGATCTCCTTCCAGTGCTGCAGAACGGTGAGCGGCTGCTGTTCTGTTCCGGGACTTTTCCCTCCGGCGGGAGGTTCTTCGGCCGGTGGGGCCGATTCACTACTCTCTGGTTGATTTGTGCCGGCAGGTTTGACCGGGGGGCTGTTTGGCCTCACCTCCTCCGGAACGCTTTCCTTATTAAGGATATCCAGCCCTTCCAGAAAAGCCATCTCCAGCGGAAGGGTGGGCTGCCAGGCAGCGCCTTTATCAAGTACTGCCCGGTTAAACACCCGGATCAGATTCAGAAGCTGCTTGTTGTTCATCCGGCCGGCATGGGTTTCAATAACCTCCAAGAGGTCTTCTGGAACATCAATCCGGTCTCTGTTATTCATTTGCATCAACAGCACATTTCGCAAATAACCAACAACCTGGCGGGCGAACTGACCCGGGTCATTGCCCCGCTGGGAGGATTGATGCAGGGTGTTTAATCCTGCCCCTGGATCCCCCTTCATCATAGCCTCAACAAAATTCAACACTGCTTCATCCGGAGAGGTCCCCAGGATCTGATGGGCTAACCCGGGGGTGATTTCCCCTTCAGCGCTGGAGAGCTGGTCCAGGATGGAAATCGCGTCCCTCAGACTCCCCGTAGCTTGGCGGGCGATCAAACCCAGCACATCCTCCCCAACCTGGATGTGCTCGGCTTCTACCATCTCCTTCAAGCGATTGATAATCTCCGCCACGGATATCCGCCGGAAATCATGCCGCTGACAGCGGGAGATCACGGTGACCGGGATCTTGTGGATCTCAGTTGTAGCCAGGATGAATATCGCGTGGGCTGGCGGTTCCTCAAGGGTTTTCAGCAAGGCGTTAAAAGCAGACGGGGAAAGCATATGGACTTCATCAATCACGTAGACCTTGTAACGACCCAGATTGGGAGAAAAATTGATCTTATCCCGTAAATCTCGGACATCATCCACACTGGTGTTGGATGCGGCATCTATTTCGATCAAATCCAGAAAATCTCCCCGCATAACGGATTGGCAGTGGGCACATTCATTACAAGGCCGAGCAGAGAGGTCTTCCGCCAGGCAGTTGACAGCTTTGGCAAGCACGCGGGCCGTACTGGTTTTCCCTGTCCCTCGGGGGCCAGAGAATATCTGGGCATGGGAAACGCGATCCTGGCGGACTGCATTTCTCAACGTGGTAATGATATGATCCTGGCCGATCACTTCTTCCCAATCACCGGGCCGCCATTTTAAGTAAAGGACTTTGCTCATAGATTAACACCCTGCTGGAATCTTCTTCTAGGCTGTTTTTGAAGGCTTTCTTTAGTGTATCAGAATGGCGTCAGGGGGTCAATCAGCGCAGGGAAAAGAAGCCCTGATTCAGCCATAAACCATTCTCTAATGGCATTAATCTTGCACAAATAGAGTTGGAACAGAGCATATCCAATCTTTCTTGACGCCATTTTTATGGTATGCTAGTATCAAATCGACTTTGATTGATTTGAACTGGTGGAAAGCGGATCAGATAACGGGAAAAGGACCCCCGCAAGGAGAGACCGTTCGATGAAAAAAACCAGCCTAATCATACTTATCGCCATTATCGCATCGCTGATGTTCTCAGCATGCACCATGTCAGCTTCAACTCCCCCCCCTGTAACACCAACCACAAACCTGAGTGAGATTGCCCGCCAGGCAACTGAAACAGCAATTGCCAAGACGCCCAAAGCAGGGAATACACAGGTACCAGAAGAGACTGAGGTCACAGAGGCTGCGCTCACAGAGACAGCTGCTGCGGTTGTAGAACCGACCAGCACACCTGCGCCCACCCAGGAAGAGGGAAGCACTGATGTCGTTACCGAGTATCCAGTTCCCGACTCTTATACACTGCACAGCGGGGAATTCATTTTCTGTCTGGCCCGCCGGTTCAACATTCTTCCCGAAGATATCATGGATTACAACGGCTACGAGTACGGCACGCTGCTCTTCCCGGGAGACACCATACTGCTGCCCCCGAATGGCCGGGGCTATCTTGGTGACAGGGCGCTCCAGTACCACCCTGCCGATTACACGGTAATTTATGGGGACACATTGTATTCCATCGCCTGCCTGTATGGAGACGTGGATCCCCGTTCGATTGCAGCGGCCAATGACCTGGATATTGACCAGGTGTTGACCCCCGGTACCGTGCTCCAGATCCCCTGATTGATAACCAGCACATCAACCCAAGACAAGCAGCCCGGTCATCAGGCTGCTTGTTTTCTTTTCCCACCGAATCGTATCCCCAGAGATTTAGATACGATATAATCGAAAACAGGGTTGCTTTATAAAAAGGGATAAACGATGAAAAGAGCAGTCAGTGTCAGCCTGGGATCCAGATCCCGCGATAAAAAAGTCGTCACCACATTGCTTGGAGAAGAAGTCTCTATCGAACGCATTGGAACCGATGGTGATGAAGAGAAGGCTTATCAGTTATTCTGCGAACTAGATGGGAAGGTTGACGCCTTTGGTGTTGGGGGAATAGACCTTTATGTCCATGCCATAAAACGGGATTATCCTCTCTATGCTGGGCTCAGGTTGGTCAGGGATGTTAAACAAACGCCTGTTGTGGATGGTGGCGGCTTAAAATCCACCCTGGAAACTCGCGTGATGCAGGACGTGGAAAAACAGCTCGGTGATGTTATCTTTCCCAAAACTGCCCTGCTGGTAGCCGGCTTGACCCGGGGCGGGATGTCCAAATCCTTTATCCAGGCCGGTTACAAACTGGTCTTTGCTGACTTGATGTTCGGCCTGGGCATTCCCCTCCCGATCAACACCGTGCCCATGGCTAACTTCGCGGCCGCGGTTCTACTGCCAATCGTTGGCAGGCTGCCGATCAAAATGCTTTACCCGACCGGGGAAAAACAGCTCGAAGTCGTCCCAAAATACGAAAAATACTATCAGGCCAATCAGGTCATCGCCGGCGATTGGCTCTATATCATGCAGCACGCTCCGGACAACCTAGAAGGCAAGATCATTGTCACCAACACCACCACCGAAGCAGATGTGGGGTTCCTTAAGAAACGCGGCGTGCATTACCTGGTAACCACTACCCCGGTACTGGACGGACGGTCTTTCGGCACCAATATGTTTGAAGCTGCCCTGGTGGCCGCTGCCGGGAAGAACCGCCCACTTAACACGGTGGAGCTAAACCAGATCATTGAAAATCTCAATTTGACAGCCCAGATCCAGGATCTGAGATAATGGATGCCATTCTGCTTGCGGGGGGCGTGCCCACCCCGGATTCTCCCCTTTACCCTTATACCGAAGGAAAACCCAAGGCTACCGTACAGATCGGGAGCAAATCCATGATCCAGTGGGTGCTCGATGCCCTGGAAGAATCCCAAACGATTGACAGCATCGTAGTTGTGGGGGTTGAAGACATGAGCGAGACCCTCCACTCAACAAAGATCCTGGACTTCCACCCTGCAGCGGATGACATCATCCGCAATTTTCAGGTGGGCGCGGATGCGCTGCTGGCCCACAAACCTGATGCGAAACGAGTTGCCCTCGTCTCCAGTGACATCCCCATGCTCACGCCCGAGAGTGTGGACTGGGTTGTCAATACCTGCCAGGAATCTGACGAGGATCTCAATTACTGTGTGATCGAACAAAGTCAGATGGAAAAACGCTTTCCGGACTCTGCTAGGTCCTATGTCAAACTGCGGGACATGAGCCTTTGCGGCGGTGATCTTTTAGTAATCAAACTGGATTTGTACAAAACCCGGAAAGACTTCTGGCGGAAGATCTTCGAGGCTCGCAAGAGCCATCTCCACCAGGCCAGGCTGATCGGGTTTGATATCTTACTCCTTCTTCTCCTGCGCCGGCTGACCCTCGAAGACGCTGTTCACAAAATCACCCGCCGTCTTAACATCACCGGACGGGGAATAAATTGTCCCTACCCTGAAATCGGTATGGATGTTGATAAACCCCATCAACTCGAAATTGCCCGGCGGGAACTTTCCTGATTGATTATGTCATTGGAAAAACTACTAAGAAACGACACTGCATATTCCAATAAAGCACGCATCCCGGAACACAAACCCGGGCTTAAGAAAATCGCGGCTTTCCTGGCCCATTCAGGCGACTCCTGGTTCTGGGGAGCAGGGCTGGCTCTGCTGTGGCTGGCAGGCCCCAAGCCCTGGCGCCCCCAGATCGCTCTGCTGTTCCTGGGAATACTTTTTACCGCGGTCTGCGTGCTGGTATTGAAATTCTCCATCAAACGTCCCCGTCCCGAGGGGGAGTGGGGCCAGGTTTACCGCAGCTCCGACCCGCATTCCTTCCCCTCCGGGCACGCAGCCAGGGCCACCATGCTCACCGTGATCATGCTCTTGAGCGGATTCTGGTGGATCGGATTGATCATGTTATTCTGGACTATGTTGGTAGATATTTCCCGGGTGGGATTAGGTGTGCATTACTTTTCAGATGTCCTGGTCGGTACCCTGATCGGGGTCGTAATGGGCTACTTAGCTGTCTTTGTATATGGCTTGTTTTAATTGAGCAGGACGCGGGATCCTCGGTCATTCAGCTCAAGCAGGAGCTGGCGCTCCTGCTTTTTATAATTTAAACGGGAGAGCTAGCGCTCTCCCATGAGCAATCACTATATAGGATCCCGCATCCTAATAAGCTGCCAGCTCTACCTGGCGCCCGCCAACATCGCAAAGATAATACGGCATCCAGGCCACACCAAAGAGCTCCATCAAAATATCTTTTTTATAGGGAGTTACAGGGATCTCGACCGTATCTTCCAGGATTTCCTGCCACCTCTCCTTTACTTCTTCAAGGGACTGCAATCTCTCCCTTTCCAGCTCCTCAATTTCCTTTTTATACTGTTCTATTGCATCCAGGGATTCCTGCACATCCGCCTTGGCCTGACTGGTCATTCTGCGTTTGGTAAGTGATGTGGTCATCCTCCGCTGTCGACCCGCCAACAAACTGATCAGGTTTTCGGCATGGGTGCCGACTTCTTCCAACTTGCGCTGGGACAATTCCGCTTCATCTTCGTCCAACTCACGCTTTTCGCGCATCAGCCGGTCTTTGATCGTATCCAATTTCTTTTTAAAGGAGCTTTCCACTTTTCCCCGTTCTTCCTTAAGAGCTTTTTCAGCTGCTTCCGCACACATCCGCCGGAAGTCCCCCTGAGATACCTGGGGGCCAGCAAATACCTCCAGTTCCTCATTGGAGCGCACAGTTACGGTCACGGTATGGTAGATCCAATCCTTGAAATCAGTCTCAAGCTCCCGCAGCTTGGGCCCATCCGTGAGCGGTGCTGTCAGATCATGAAAGCGGGCTTCTGGGCGAGCGCCAGGCTCGAGAGCATCGAGGTCGATCTTTTCCACTATCCAATCCTCCCAGCGCACCCGTCCACTCCGATCCGGCTCCCGGACCAGGGCCGTGGTAATCAGGTCATAATCCAGGTTGTAGTTCCGCTTCATAAAGCGCACAGCGGCCTGAGCGACAAGAGCTGGCTTGTAAATCACCTGGTAATTGGTTTCCTGGGGGGCAGCAATACCTGCTTGTTCCACCGCTTTCAAAAAGCTTAGATTGTTCGGTAAATAGTATTCATCGATCCCGGAAGGCACATTGGGGCGGGTGCTGGTCAAACCCTCAGCTTTTAGAGTCCGGTCCTGGACAGGAGGGGCAGCAGCCCGGTCAGCTGGCGCCGCAGCGGGGGCTTTCACCCTGGCACCAGCCAGCGCGTTTAATGCCGGGATCTGGACCCGCGTCAGCGGTCCGGTGAGATAGTTCATGGCCCAGCGGGTGTGGAACAGGACCGGCTGGTCCTCATGCACGTTATGGAGCAAGAAGACCCGCTTATCCAGGGCGGAAATCATCTTGTCATAGGCTTTGCGGTTCAATCCTGGCGCCGCTCCTTCCAGCCCGTCCAGGAGCCGGTTCTTGTCCTGTTCGGTCTGCAGCTTGCCGATAAACCAGGTGCCGGCATTGGAAAGGGCTTTATAATCCACATCCACCGGGTTCTGGGTCACCAGCACCTGACCAATCCCAAAAGCCCGGGCTTGTTTTAACATCCGCAGCATAGGCGTTTTGGAAGGCGGGTTCTTCACCGGCGGCAAGTAGCCGAAGATCTCATCAAAGTAGATCACTGCCCGCAGTGAGGTAGAACCTTTTTGTGTCCGCATCCAGGTCTCTACTGCGGCATAGAGCAGGGTCACAAAGAACATCCTCTCCTTATCGGACAGGTGAGCGATATAAAAGACGCTGTGCCGTGGCCGGCCGTCGGGAGCATAGAGATATTCCTCAATATCCAGCGGCTCACCT
>DRBO01000040.1 GCA_011039385.1 Chloroflexota bacterium
GCACAAACCCTCCAGCTGGTGTGTGTTTAATGGCATTATCGACCAGGTTCGTAAAGACCTGGGAAAGCCGGTCTTCGTCGCCCACGCAGGTTGGCAGGGGGTCAATGTCAAGTACAAACTCCACTTTCGCTTCGGCTGCCTGGGGAATGAGTTGGCTGCCAACCTGATTGAGCAGGCGTTCCAGGTCAAGTTCCTGCCTGTCCAGGGAAATTGTGCCGGCATCAAAGCGAGCGAGATCCAGCAGGTCCACCACCAGCCGGTACATACGATCCGCTTCGGTCGTGATGATTCCAGCAGCTTTCTGCAAAGCTGGACCTTCAGCAACCGTGCCGTCGAGGATGGCGCCGGAAAAACCCTGGATGGAGGTCAGGGGTGTTTTCAGCTCATGGGAAACGTTAGCCACAAAATCGCGCTGGGACTGTTGGGTAGACTTGACTTTATCCACCATCTGATTATATGAGCTGGCCAGTGAGCGGACTTCGTCCGGACCCTTAACGGGAATCTGCTGGTATTCCCCCTCTGAAAGTGTCCTGGCCGCTTTCTCCATTTCCTGCAGGGGACTGGCGATCCAGCTGCCCATCCAAACCGCAAAAATCACAGCCAACACAAAAGCCACCAACCCTGCTTGAACGAAAGAGGGTAGAAAATCCTCCCGGAGGGTTTCCCGCAAAAGCGGACTCCTAAGCAGCTGCAGCCCCCCTTGGCGGGGAAGTGCCAGCAGGAGCATTTCACCGGTTTCCAGCTCCCAGGAGCTGTACAGCCAGGTTTTTCCGTCCTGGTCCTTGATTTGGCCTTTCTGGCGTGGAGGAGGATTTCCATCCGGCAAATTAATCTGGGGCTCTTCCGGTTGGGAGTCCAGGGCCACTTCCCTTGATGAGTCAAACAGGATCAGGCGGAGATCCAAAGAGCCGCCGATGCGCTCGAATAATCCCTGCCGTTCTCGCGGCAGAAAGGAGCGCTCTCTCAGCTGTCGCTGGATCAGCAGCTTGGCAGCATCCAACCGGGCCAGCGCCTGGCGGTCAATCAGAGGATTGCGGATGATGTACACAAAAATACCTGCTCCCAGGATACTGAGGATAAGGATGATAATGACCGCATAGGTTAACCACAGGCGAGTGCGCAATGAAGTAAACATAGGAAACAGGATCCGTTTAGACCAGCGGGACCAGCTTATACCCTACCTTGGTAACTGTCTCAATTCTTACTCTCGAGCCAACCAACTTTTTTCGGAGGAGGCCAATATGGACGTCCACAGTGCGTGTGCTTCCAAAATAATCGTAACCCCAGGCCAGATTCAGAAGTTGGTCGCGGCTGAGCACGATGCCGCGATGGCGCGCCAGGACATATAATAGATCAAATTCCTGGGTGCGGATCTCCACCAGCTGGCCCCCAACCTGAACTTCGCGGCGCAGGGGGTCAATCCGGAGGTCCTCGATTTGGAGGGGCTCTCCCTCCGGGTCAAGATTCTGTCCCCCGCCCCGCCGCAGGACGGCTTTAACCCGGGCTACCAGTTCCCTGGGATTAAAGGGCTTTGTGAGATAATCATCCGCGCCCAGCTCCAAGCCCAGAATTTTATCAATATCCTCATCCCGGGCGGTTAACATCAGGATTGCGACCGGATCTTTATTACCCCGCAGGGTTCGGCAGACCTCCAAACCATCAATTTCTGGCAGCATCAGGTCCAGCACCATTAGGGCAGGATGGTACCCCTCAACAGCTTCCAGAGCCTCTTTCCCGTCAGACGCCGAGATGACCCGGAACCCCTCTCGCTCCAGGTAAAGCTGGGCCAGTTCAATGATATTGGGTTCATCATCCACCACCAGGATCAGTTCGCCGCTCATCTAATTCCTATCCCAAGGATTCAATCCAATAAGGCAACAGCTTCGATCTCCACCAGACCATCCTTGGGCAACCGGGCAACCTGTACAGCTGACCGGGCAGGAAAATCCTCAGTGAAGAACTGGCCATAGATCCCATTCATCGCCCCAAAATCGTTCATATCGAATAAAAAGACTGTCGTCTTGACCACGTTTTCCAGGGAACTTCCAGCTGCTTCCAGTACTGCGGCTAAGTTTTCCAGCGCTTTGCGAGTTTGGGCTTCAATTCCTCCGGACACGAATTCCCCGCTCTGCGGGTCAATGCCCAGCTGTCCGGCAGTGAATACAAAACCTCCAGCTTTAACCCCTGCAGAATACGGCCCAATGGCCTGTGGCGCTTTTGCTGCGATGACAACCTCTTTTTTGTACCCCATGATTTGACTCCTTGAGAGGAAAAACGTAGGAAATATATATCGACCTTAGTATACCCCATTCTCCCTTTCCCCTTCTGATCTGGAGGTTCAGCTTCCTATCCTGGTTTGATTGCCTATACGAAAAAAGCCGCGGCAGTTTCTCCTCCGCGGCTTTGAACTTTTTCGTTTTGGCTTCGTTCTCTCTTTAGATCACAATATTCACCAACCGGCCCGGCACCACCACTACCTTCCGGATCTCTTTCCCCTCCAGATATGGCGCCGCTCCGGGACTGGCCAGGGCAACTTTCTCCGCCTCTTCTTTGCTGATGTTTGCCGGCACGTTGATGCGATCCCGTAATTTTCCGTTGACCTGGACGATGAGAGTAACCTCGTCCTGGACCAGCATCTCAGGATCCACTTCCGGCCAGAGTTGGTCGTGAATGGAATAGGGTTTGCCCAGCACTTCTGTCCACAGCTCCTCGGCGATATGAGGGACTGCCGGGGCACACATCAACAAATAGGTTTCCAGGATCTCCTGCCATTCTGGATTATTCCCTGCCCCTGCCCTGCGGGCTTCATACAGCGTATTGAGAAGCTCCATCAGGGAAGATATGATGGTGTTGAACTCAAAGCGCTCATAATCCCTGGTGATCCTGTCCAGGGCAGCGTGCAGAGCCTGCTTGGTTTCTTTTATAACTCCAGCAGAGGCAAGGCCCTCTTCAGGTGCTTCCGTGTACAGGTTCCAGATCCGGTTCAGCCAGCGCTCGGTGCCGGAAATACCCTTGCTGTTCCAGGGACCACCCAGATCCCAGCGGGCAAAGAACATCAGGTAGCCCCGGACCGTATCCGCGCCATAACGGTTTACCAGGTCATCCGGAGATACCACATTGCCCCGGCTTTTGGACATCTTTTCTCCATCTTCCCCCAGTACCATGCCCTGGTTGCGAAGCTGGGACATGGGCTCATTTCCTTCTGTTAGCCCCATGTCACGCAAGGCTTTATGAAAGAAACGCGTGTAAATCAGATGCATGTTGGCGTGTTCAATTCCCCCAGTGTAAATATCTACTGGCATCCAGTACTTATACTCCTTGGGGTCAAAAGGACCATTTGCGTACTCTGGACTCAGGTAGCGCAGGTGATACCAGGAAGAGCACATGAATGTATCCATGGTATCTGTTTCCCGGATAGCATCTTTTCCGCAGGAAGGGCATACCGTGCCCTTCCAGGTAGGGTGCAGCTTCAGGGGACTTTCTCCAGTGGGCAGCCACTCCACATCATCTGGCAGCAAGACAGGCAGCTCGTTTTCTGGGACAGGATTCCAGCCGCAATTTTCGCAATACACCATAGGAATAGGCGCGCCCCAGTAGCGCTGGCGTGAGATCAACCAGTCCCGCAATTTATAACTGACCGCTTCCTCCCCAAGGCCTTCCGCTTCAAGCCAGTCAATCACCTTCGCCAACCCAGGATTCTTCCTGCCCTTGGCGTTGGTCACTGCCGTGCTGTCAAATTGAGCGCTATTGATCATTAATCCTGGACCAACATAAGCTTCCTCCATAGTCGTGCCGTCAAATTCTTCCCCTTCCGGCTGGATGACCGGGATAATCTCCAGGCCATACTGGCGGGCAAAGGCGAAATCGCGCTCGTCATGAGCTGGCACAGCCATGATGGCACCATAGCCATAGCCCATCATCACATAATCAGCAATCCAGATCGGGATCCGGGCGCCATTGACCGGGTTGATCGCATATCCCCCGGTGAAAACGCCAGTCTTTTCCTTGTCGGCTGCCGCACGCTGGATCTCGGTCTTGTTCTCAGCTTCCAACTGATAGTTTTTTACCGCTTCTAGGTGCTCCGGGGTTGTGATCTTTTCGACCAGGGGATGTTCAGGCGCCAGGACCATAAAAGTAGCCCCCCAGAGTGTATCTGGCCGGGTAGTGAACACGGTCAGCTCATCTCCATCTTCCGTCTTAAAATACACATCCGCACCTTCTGAACGCCCTACCCAGTTGGTCTGCAGAGTGCGAACCCGATCGGGCCAGTCGATCTGTGAAAAATCGATCAGTTCGTCGGCATATTGGGTGGTTTTGAAGAACCACTGCTCCAGGTCCTTTTTTATCACCTGCGTACCGCAGCGCTCGCAATGCCGGTCATCTCCATGAACTTGCTCGCGCGCCAGAGTAGTGTTGCACTGGGGGCACCAGTCCACCGGCGAATATTTCCGGTAAGCCAGATCGTTATTGTAGAGCTGGATGAAAAACCACTGGGTCCAGCGATAGTAAGAAGGATCGGCAGAAACCGCTTCCCGGCGCCAATCAATCATCGTTCCCATGGTTCGAAGCTGCACTCGCATGTGGTCGATATTTTGGTAAGTCCACTGCTTGGGATGGATGCCACGGGATATCGCCGCGTTTTCAGCCGGCAGACCAAATGCATCAAAGCCCATCGGGAACATCACGTTATAGCCCTGCATGCGTTTGAAACGTGCCCTGGCATCGGAAGGCGCCAGGGCATACCAATGCCCAATATGCAGATCCCCAGAGGGATAGGGCAGCATGGTCAAAGCATAAAATTTTTCCCTGGTCTCATCGATATCCGCATTGTAGAGGCCATCGGCTTCCCATTTGCGCTGCCATCTAGGCTCAATTTCCTGCGGGTTGTATTCCCTTACCATAACTATACTCCCGGTCACAATGACCCCAAATCAACATTAGATAATCCCCATTAAACAAAAAAACTTCGCCGCTCAGGGACGAAGGTTGACTCCGCGGTACCACCCTGCTTATGATGTCAGGCATCACCTCTTAGGGCCTCTATAACGGGAGGACCCGCTGCCTCTTACTTGATTTCCGAGGAAGAATCACAGCAAGCTGTGCCGGGCGAGTTCGATTTCCTTGCGCTCTGCGGGCGCTCCTGGTGAAACTCTCAGCCAGCGATCTCACCTCTCTGGCAGATAACCTACTACTCCCGGTTTATAAATATGGAGCACTTCCCGCAGGAAGTGCATTTTTGTGGACCCAGTGGGATTCGAACCCACGACCTTCTCAATGCCATTGAGACGCGCTCCCAGCTGCGCCATGGGCCCAGGGATATGGGCCTTATTTTACTCGTTTCAGCCAATCACGTCAACCTGAGTGGACCTGGCGGGATTCGAACCCGCGACCTCATCAGTGCGATTGATGCGCGCTCCCAACTGCGCTACAGGCCCCGGTTTGCATTCGAGAACATTGTAGTTGAGGGGAAGATGTCTGTCAAGCGGAGACGGAGGAGAGGGAATGACCAAGAATAATTCCCACCGCTGAAGATTGAATATCGTAAAAAAACAATATTCAATCTTCCATTTTCAACTTCAGATCACTGCGCCTTGCCCTTTCCAGCGGGCTGGGCGCTGCGGTCCTGTCTGGCTCCTCCTCCACCCCGGGAGGAGGAACCAGACAGCAAAGCCTGGAAAACCTCTTCTGTCAGGTACTGGGGCTGGTATTCTTCCCCGGTCCGACGCTCGTAGATTCGTACAAATGCGTTCAGATGATTGATCGATCCATTGAGCAAATTCTGATAGACCGCGGTAATAGAGGAATTGTCAGTTTCAGCCAGATACTGCTGGAGGTCCAGGATATCAATCTCCTCGATAGCTGCCCCCACCAACAGGGCTTCCACCAGACTTTCCCCTCCCCGGACAACCAAACTATCATACAGGGCTTGCAGGTCCTGGTCCAGGAACTCACCATTTCCCTTCGCCCGGGCTGGATCTTCCTGTCCCGCCATCTCGATGAGAGACAAAACAGCTCCCATATGGGTATCCTCGCTGCCGGCAATGTTGGTAAAAATATTCATACCCAAAAGATCAGCCAGCTGGAGGTAGACATCCCTGGCCAGCTTTTCCTCTTCGCGCATGAAAATGATCCCGGAGATTTCCGACTCACTGAATTCCAAATCATTCAAAAGCATGGAGGAGCCTCCAGGCGTGTTATCTGGGGGAATGTTTCCGCGAGGCTGCTCCCCATACACCTCAACTTCTTCAGAGCTCATTGTTTCTTCAGACGAAATCTCTTGATCTGGAACAGCAGCGCAAGAAGCTGCTACAAAAATTACCGCGGCTAAAAGCAATATTTTTTTCATCAGGTCCTCCTGGGTTACTAATAACATCCACAGGATACCCTGGATAGTTTAGGAATTTGTTCAGAGAACATGAAGAAATCATTAAGATAGAATACCCGAAGTGAACTCACTCCCGATCATTTCTCCCTCAAATGATCTACGAGAAGTTCCTGCTGCTATTCAATTGAGGTCAGATATTCTCAGCGAGCGTTCAAGAAGTTAATGATCAGTGGATCAACAATCTCATCTTGTTCATAGTGAGGCAGGTGGCCTGCGTCTGGAACGACCTCAACCTGCATCTTCGGCATTAATTGACCCAGGATCTCAATATGGTCCCGACTTATTGTCTGGTCTTCCTCGCCCCAGATCAACAACAGAGGAATTCCAGTCTCCTCAAGAGCCTGGTATTCCTCCTCCGGATCTTGCTCGGTCAGGTTTCGGATGGTCGAAAGCAGGGCTTTGCCCGTCCCTTTATACTGGAGCTGGACCCTGTACTGGGCTTCCCAATCTGGGTATCGTTCCGGGTGAACGAAATCTGCAGCCTGCAATCGGGGCAGCACAAAAGGCTCCATAACCGCGCCCATCAGGAATTCCCCGAGCAATGGGACATTAAGGGGAAAAATATCTCCCGGGGTAGTTTGAATCACTTCTGGTGCGATCAAAATAACCCCGGATACCCGCTCGGGGTGGGTGCGAGCAAACCGAGCCACGATCGGCCCTCCCATCGACAAACCACTCAGGACAACCGGCTCATCGATTTCCAGGGCGGTAAGCAGATCATCTAGTTGTTTTGTAAACAAATCAATATCATAATTACCTTGCGGTCGTTCAGAGTAACCTCGACCAAAAAGATCAAAGGCCAAAACCTGGTATCCTGCTTCTTCCAGGGCCGAAAAAGTGGGATCCCAGACATAGGATGGCACTGAAAAGCCGTGGACAAGTACAACCAGGGGAGCGTCGTTCGGACCAGCCAGGCGATAATGTACCTCTCCTGCTGGCAGGAGAAGAAACTCGCCAGGAGCTGACCTCTTAGATTCTTGATCGAGTTGTTGTGTTTCGATATTTAATAGATTGGATACCAGGTACTGCACAAGTAATGCGGCCAGCAAAATTGCTGCTATCGCCAATAACCATTTCCAGCCAGATTTCAATTTCAAGGCAATCTCCCGGTGTTTGATTTTGATATTGATTATAGCGGTAAAATCAACGCCAGGATATTTTTCCCGGGAGGAAATTTTCACAGGCTGGAACTTTCTCAGAGAGAATTCCGTCTAATACCCAATCGAGGAAATGGAGTAAACTATGAAAAAATCAATCGTCATTCTTGGATCAATACTGATCTCGCTAGTCCTCAGCAGCTGTGGGATTTTCTCAGAAGGGTCAGGAGCCAATCTGAACGGAACAACCTGGACCTTGGAAAGCTATGGTGGGAAGAGCCTGATCGGTAATACCGCCATGACCGCGAATTTTGAATCCGCTGAGATCAGCGGATCAACCGGCTGTAATCATTACTTCGGGGCCTACCAGACCAAGGGAGATCAAATTACCGTGGAAGGATTGGGATGGACTGAGATGGCTTGCATGGATCCTGAGGGGATCATGAAGCAGGAGCAAACCATCATGTCGCTGCTATCCAGAGCAACCAGTTACAGGATCGAAGGCAGCAAGCTCTACCTGCAAATAGCAAGCGGC
>DRBO01000181.1 GCA_011039385.1 Chloroflexota bacterium
AGAGGTAGCCCGGAATCCGAAGTCAAAGATACATCCTGCAACGCGCACATTCCAGGCGCTTCGCATCGCTGTAAATCAAGAACTGGATGCCCTGGAGGTATTTTTACCTAAAGCGCTGGAGTCGTTGAATACAGGAGGGCGGTTGGCAATCATTGCTTTCCATTCTTTGGAAGATCGGATTGTAAAGCAGTTTTTCAGGATGGAGAGTAAAGATTGCATCTGTCCACCTCATCTTCCCATATGTGTTTGCGGGCATAAAGCCCGTTTGAGGGAGTTAACCAGGCGTCCGATTCGGCCTGAGGAAAGCGAGATTGACCGAAACCCTAGAGCCCGGAGCGCTAAACTGCGAGTAGCAGAAAAAATTTTTTAGTTTGATTGGCACAAGGCTTGCAATTAATTAAAGGATACCAACCAGGAGCAAAGAGCACAGCAACCAGGCAAAATCATGACTGAATCCTTAATCCAAGCCTATTCCAATTCTCCCCGACGGCAAAAACTGCAGATCATCGGGGGAATCCTCATAGCGATTATTGTTGCCGCAGTTATGCTCGTCCTGTACCTGGTAATGTCCTCCCGGGTTGTCTTCATGGGGCGGCAGCTGCAGCAGGCAAAATCGGATATCGACCAGCTTATCTATCTGAGTGTAAATTACCAAAACCAAATTGACAGGTTGTCTAGATTCGAACTGATGGAGGAACGAGCAGTTGAGTTGGGATTTCGGCCTGCTTATCCAGGCGAGGTTTTTTATGTGCCTGTAGCCGGTTTGGAGAATGCTGACGAGGTTGGGGTTGTTTTTCGGGACGAAAGTGCTTCAGCAATCATCAACGTGGACATACCTGATTATCATCAATCATTGATTGAATGGGTAGGGGAACAGTTGAGTAATTTCCTCCGGCCATTTAGAGGTCTATGAACGAGAAGATTACCTACAACTGGCGCTATATCAGCATCGCTGTGGTATTTACCCTTTTCGGGTTAGCAATCATAGCCCAAATGGCGCGTATCCAGCTTACGGTGAACAGCAGCGAATTGCCTGTTCCTGTATTGTTGGGCCAATGGGAGAAGGCAGCGTCCCGGCGGGGATTGATTTTGGATCGTAATGGACACGTCCTGGCCGGTAATCAGACCGTTTATGCGGTGGATGTCAATTTTGAGGATTTTAATCAGCCAGGCGAAATTGAAGAAGTTAAAATGCTGGCTGATCTGGCTATTGAGGCCTTTGACATTAAGAACCAATATTTGCTGGAATTCCTTCAACAGGAGCCCAGGCCTTTAGAAAGAAACCTTACGGTAGAAAATTTTGCCACCCAGGCGGATTTGCTGCATTTTTTGGATCTCCTAGAAAGATATTATGCCGGATTGCCGCTGGAGGAAAAGACTGAGGAGAGTGAAGAGAGTGAAGGAACGGCTCCCCTCTCAATTGAGGAAAGCATTGAGCTGATCGATTGCGATCACTTGGTCCGGGTCAGCTGTTCGCCGCACTTGATCCGCAGCTATCCAGAAGGCAGAATGGCTTCAAACATTATTGGATTTGTGATGAGAGATTCGAACGAAGGTCAGCTGGGTATTGAAGAGAAATTTGATTCCACACTGTTCGGGAATGACCGGACCTGGTGGGCTTTCTGGGACCCTCACAAAGCTGATCTGGCGCCAGATCCTGATCATGGTGCAAATATTGTTCTCACCATAGATAGTGTGCTGCAGGCGGATGTTGAAACTATCCTAGACGAATCCATCAAAAAAACCGGGGCGTTGGCCGGGACGGTTATTGTTATGGATCCCAGAAATGGGGAAATTCTGGCCATGGCGTCTTCCCCCAGAGCGGATATCAACCGCTACTGGGATGAGGAATATTTTGAAATTATCAATAATCTTGAAAATGTGTTCAACTATGCCATCAAATCCTATGAACCGGGTTCAGTCGTGAAGGTTCTAACTATGGCCGCTGCTCTGGATGCCGGTGTTGTTGAACCGGATACTGAATTTATCGATGAGGGTCAGATCGAGATTGGCGGCGTTACCATCAAGAACTGGAATGAGAAAGCCTGGGGGCCTCAGGACATGACATCCTGCCTGCAGAATTCTTTGAATGTCTGTCTGGCTTGGGTGGCCACCCAGCTTGAATCAGAGAGCTTCTATAACTACTTCCAGGATTTTGGTTTTGGCCAGATGACCGGCATAGAACTGGCTGGTGAAGCTCCTGGCCTGGTGAAAAGTTACAGGAGCCCAGATTATACAAGATCTGAATTGGGTACGAACGCTTTTGGTCAAGGGATAGAAATTACACCGATCCAGATGGTTAAAGCCGTCTCTGCCATAGCCAATGGGGGAGAAATGGTTGCTCCCCGGATCATCCATTCGGTTGTCGACGATGGCTATCGCTATACGCCGCCCAAGACCGTCGTGGGGCATCCTGTCAGCGCCGAAACGGCTGAAACATTGACAGAAATGTTGCGGCAATCTCTTAAAAACGAATCATCCTTGGCTTTGGTCCCGGGTTACAGCCTGGCAGGGAAGACCGGTACTGCAGAAATTTACATTCCAAGCCTCGGTTATAAAAGTTCAGCAACCAACACGTCTTTTGTTGGTTGGGGTCCGACAGACGATCCGCAGTTCATCGTTTACGTCTGGATATCAAAACCTTCAGCTTCTATCTGGGGTTCCGAAATTGCTGCGCCGGTCTTCAGGAAAGTTGTAGAGAAATTAGTAATCCATCAGGGCATCCCCCCGGATGCGGTCAGAATAGCTCTGCAGGAATGAAACTATGATTACGCTGGGTGTGGTTTTTGAGGTATTAAAGGGAATACAGCCCCCCTGGTCGGATCAGATTATCGCTGATGTGGGAATTGATTCCCGCAAGCTGATCCCCGGATCGATGTTTGTCGCCTTGGCTGGAGAATCCGTCGATGGACATGATTATGTCCAGGATGCGTTCAATAGGGGTGCCTCATTTGCCTTGATTGACCATCCCGTTGAGGACGGGATCAGGGTGATTGATCTGCGGGCTGGCGCCAAAGAGGATTATGAACAAGAGCCGGAAGTTCCTTTCTGTTTGCTGGTTGATGACGCCTTGACTGCCTTGCAGCGAGTGGCAGGAGCCTGGAGGAAAAAGCTTGAACTTAGGGTGATAGCCATCACCGGTAGTGTTGGTAAATCAACCACCAAGGAGCTCACCACAACCGTATTGAGACAGCGCTATCGAACTTTGAAGAACCCCGGCAACCTCAATAACGAAATCGGCTTGCCGATGACGCTCTGGCGGTTGGGAGAAGGCCATCAACGGGCAGTGCTTGAAATGGGCTTTTATGTGCCAGGCGAGATCGAATTCTTGTGTGGCCTGGCCCGACCATCTGTGGGAGTGATCACGACTATCGGCACGGTCCATGCCGAACGTGCTGGATCCCAGGAACAGATTGTCCGCGGAAAAGCAGAGCTGGTGGAAGCCCTCCCTCCAGCCCCAGAGGGAATTGCAATCCTCAACTATGATGACCCCCTAGTTCGGGATATGGCGGAGGTAACTGAGGCCCGGGTTTTTTATTATGGGCTGAGCCCGGATGCCGATCTGTGGGCGGACCAAGTTGAGGGATTGGGTCTTGATGGCATCCGATTCCGACTGCATTACCAGGGTGAAAACATCTATCTGAAAGTCCCCCTGATCGGCAGGCATTCTGTTCACACTGTCTTGCGGGCTGCAGCTGTGGGCCTGGTTGAGGGTTTGTCCTGGGAGGAGATCAGCCGGGGGCTGCGATCTGAGCATACTCAGCTGCGGCTGGTTGCTGTCAGGGCATCAAGCGGTGCAATGATACTGGACGATACCTACAATGCTTCTCCAAAGTCGATGCTGGCCGATCTCAATTTGTTGGAGGAGATGGTAGGGCGAAAGATCGCTGTCCTGGGGGACATGTTAGAACTCGGCCATTATGAAGAGCAAGGGCACCGCAAGGTTGGCATCAGGGCAGCAGAGGTTGCTGATGTGCTGGTAACGGTAGGCAGACTGGGACAGCAGATTGCCCATGCGGCAGCAGAATCTGGCTTCAAGAACGAGGATATTCATTCCTTTTTGAGCGGTGAAGAGGCAAGTGAATTTCTTAAGGGATTTCTGGTGGAGAATGATGTGGTTTTAATCAAAGGATCCAGGGGTATGCGTATGGATAAGATAGTGGCAGCGCTGGAGGCAAATCCATGAGAAATACCTCCATGGCTCTGGCCTTGTCGGCATTCAGTTTCTTGCTGACGGTTATCTGGGGTCCGCCTTTATTGCGGGTGCTGCGCCAGTTGAAGATTGGCGAGCATATCCGGGTAGATGGTCCCAAGCGTCACTTCGCGAAGCTGGGCACTCCCACAATGGGTGGTGTGCTGATCCTCTTTCCGGTGGCACTGTTGACCATATTGAGCAATGCGATCAAGGTCTTTGGTTTTTCTGTCATCGGTAATTCTGTGCTGGTCCCGCTAATCGTTTTAGGCGCTTTTGCTCTGATTGGCTCTATCGATGATTGGTTCAGTTTGCGGGGGATCCGGGATGGAGATGGACTCTCTGCCCCAGTAAAACTGGTCCTGCAGCTTGTGGTTTCTATCGCTACTGCTCTCGTGCTCCGGCTGCTTCTGGATGTTCCAGAGTTATATCTGCCTGGTATTGACTTTGAGATCCGACTGGGCATTTTTTATTACCCGATCGCAGTCATTGCCATTGCCGGCTTTTCCAATGCCGTGAATTTTACGGATGGTCTGGATGGGCTTGCAGGATTGATATCGGCCACGGCTTTTGCAGCCTATGGAGCGATTGCCCTCATCCAAGGACAAATCTTCCTGGCTCGCTTCTGTTTTATCCTGGTGGGCTCAATTTTTGGATTCCTCTGGTTCAACGTATATCCAGCGGAATTATTTATGGGTGATACGGGTTCGCTGGCTCTGGGAGCCACCCTGGCAGTCGTTGGACTCATGACAGGGCAATGGGCAGTGCTCCCTATCATTGGCATCATTCCCCTCAGCGAATTGCTGAGTGTGATTATTCAAGTGGTTTTCTTTAAGCTGACCAAAGGCAGGCGGGTTTTCAAAATGACCCCTCTGCACCACCATTTTGAATTGCTGGGTTGGAGTGAAACCCAGATCGTTCAACGTTTTTGGCTGATCGGTCTGGTAGCTGGTTTAGTTGGTGTCGCTTTTTCATTGGTGTGATGATGAGTGTTTGGAACGGGAAACACCTGGTGATCCTAGGGGCAGCTCGACAGGGACTGGCCCTGGCAAAGTACCTCGTCCGGCATGGCGCTCAAGTCACCATTACGGACCAAAAGGATAGGAACGATTTGCAGCAGGTAATGGAAGAAATTCAGGAAAGTGGGATCAAGTGGGTTCTGGGGGGGCATCCGCTGGATCTCCTGGATACAGCCGATAGTGTGGCTGTCTCCGGGGGAATTCCCCTGGAAATTCCTATTATCAGGGAAGCCCGGCGGCGGGAGATTCCACTGACCAATGACTCCCAGATTTTCCTGGAGCTGGCTCCCTGCCCGGTAATTGGGATAACTGGTTCCGCTGGGAAAACAACCACCACGCTGTTGGTTGGGAAAATGGCGGCCTTTGCTTTCGGAAAGAGCCGCACCTGGGTAGGCGGGAATATTGGCAATCCCCTGATCAGTGATGTGTATCAAATGCGCGAGGACCATATTGCGGTGGTGGAATTATCCAGCTTTCAGCTGGAATTGATGGCTATCTCACCAGGCGTAGCCTGCATATTAAATGTCACCCCGAATCATCTGGACCGCCACGGTTCCATGGAGGCCTACACCAGGGCGAAAGCCCGTATTCTGGAGTACCAGTGTAAATCGGATATTGCTATTTTAAACCGGGACGACCCGGGATCCTGGGGATTGCGAGATCAGGTGCAGGGAAAACTGATTACTTTTGGACGGGGAAAACCCGGGGAGGGGCTTCAGGGGACTTATTTGGATGGGGAGTGGATCAAATTCTGGGATGGCGAGGACGGGAATGACCTGGTGCCCCTCTCCAGCATCCAGCTTCGAGGGGAACATAACCAGCTCAACGTCCTTGCGGCTTGCGCAATCGCTTCGGCTGCCGGATTGCCGGATAACGCAATTCGCCAGGGAGCGGCGGCCCTTGCTGGTGTGGAGCACAGGTTGGAATTTGTCCGCAGCTGGGGTGGTGCAGATTGGTTCAACGATTCTATCGCTACAGCTCCTGAACGCTCGATTGCGGCTATCAAAGCATTTGAAGAACCGCTGGTTTTACTGGCGGGTGGCAGAGATAAAGACTTGCCCTGGGATGATTTTGCCCGCCTGGTACTGGATCGTGTCCGGGCAGTTGTTTGTTTTGGAGAGGCAGCTGACCTGATCGAAAGTGCTCTTCAGGCTGCCCTTAGGCCCGGGGAGGAGATGCTGTCCATCCGGAAGTGCCAGGGATTGCAGGCTGCGGTGCGGGAGGCCGCGAACATCATTGAGAAGGGAGATGTGGTTTTGCTTTCCCCCGGTGGAACAAGTTTTGATGAGTTTGTTGATTTTGCAGAACGAGGAGAGATGTTCAGAAAATGGGTAAGCAAACTGAGCTGAAGAATGATCCCGCCGGACTGGATCTGGCGATAGATATTCCATTTCTGAGCATTGTGGCCGCTCTGATGGTTTTTGGTTTGCTGATGTTGTATTCAGCATCTTGGGATGTCTCCTGGCACGCCAACAGAGACGTTAATTCTTTTTTCCTGCGTCAGCTGGTCTGGTTGGCGATTGGCTTAGTGGCAGGGACATTCTTCTACTTCATGGATTACCACCGCTGGGAGAAAAACCGTTTGGCAACCTTGGCTATTCTTGGAACTGTGGGCTTACTGTTCCTGGTGTTGATCATCGGTGAACGTTCTCTTTTTGGAGGGAAATCTGTGCAGCCTTCGGAATTGGCCAAACTTGTGATCGTGATCTACCTTTCTGTTTGGCTGAACGCCAAAGGTGAAATGATCAAGAAGGTGAGTTTTGGGATTATTCCCCTGGGACTCATCCTGGGCGTTGTGGCTGGTCTAATTGCGGTCCAGACAGATCTCAGCGCTGCAGTTACAGTATTTGCCCTGGGATTGCTGCTCTTCTATATGGCTGGGGGATCGTTGATGCAGATCCTGATCCTGCTATTTACTTCCTCTGGGCTGGGGGCGGTGATTGTTACTATCAAGAAGCCTGAAATCTACGGACGAATCCAAGATTTCTGGGTGGGCATACAGGATATCAATACGTTTGGTTCTGACCAGATCGCCAGGTCGTTTACAGCCTTTATCGATGGCGGCTGGTTCGGGGTTGGGCTTGGCAAAGGTGTCGCCAAGTTAGTGCTGCTTCCAGTACCCCACACCGATAGCATTTTTGCAGTGGTAGGGGAGGAGCTGGGTTTTATGGGTTCAACAGTCCTGGTTGTGTTATATGCCTTGCTTCTCTGGCGGGGTATGGTCATTGCTAAAAAATCCCTGGATGGTCTGGGCTCTCTGCTGGTGGCAGGGCTGGTCTTCTGGATTGTTTTTGAAGCTTATGTCAATATTGCGGTGATCATCGGGTTGCTCCCTGTGGCAGGAAACCCGCTGCCCTTTGTTAGTCAGGGAGGCTCAAATCTGGTGGTTACTATGTCGGCAGTTGGCTTGATCCTGGGTGTTGCCCGGCTGGCCGAACTGGAAAGAAGAAAACAGGAACGGAGGTCATTAGGTGCGGTTGTTGATTTGCGCGGGCGGGACAGGCGGGGGAGTGTACCCGGCTTTAGCCGTCCTTCAGGCACTAAACGATCTTAGCCCAGACTGGCAGGTGGATGGTGACCTGCTTTGGATAGGTGGAGAAAAAGGGATGGAAGGAGAGATCATTTCCAGGCTAAATATTGACTATCAGGAAATTCCTGCCGCGGGATTGCACGGGGTGGGGGTGAGAAACCTGCCTGGCAACTTGTCCAAACTCTTCCGCGGGTACCTCAAAGCCGGCAGGATCATGCGGGAATTTAAACCTGAGGCGCTCTTTTTCAC
>DRBO01000103.1 GCA_011039385.1 Chloroflexota bacterium
CCATAGGAGCGGGCCCGGCGGGCATCTTCCGGATAATCAGCATTGGCCCAAACCATCAAACCGCGGGTCGGCCATCCTTCCGGCGCGGTGCGGATATCCTTGGTCGCGGAAATTTCATCCGCCCAGGTGAGCAGCTCCATCAATTCGGTCTGCTCTTCCAGCGTAGGGGCCACTGAAGGAATTTCACCCAGGAAAACCTCGCCAGTGGTGCCGTCAACGGAGAGGGAATCCCCCTCAGAAACGGTGATCTCATTGACAGTCAGAGTGCGCTTATTCATATCGATCTGGACTTCAGACGCGCCCACCACACAGGGGATACCAAACTGCCTGGCCACCACAGCTGCGTGAGAAGTGGCGCCGCCCTCACTGGTCAAAATACCCTTGGAAGCCAGCATGCCGTGGACATCATCGGGCTTGGTGAAGGGGCGGACCATGATCACTTCCTGGCCTTCCTCTTTGGATTTTCTTTCAGCTGTATCGGCGTCAAAATAGATCCGTCCCACAGCTGCTCCGGGAGAAGCATTCACGCCGGTGGCGATCATCGTTCCCGCGTTTTTCGCTTTGGCTTTTTCTGCGGTATCAAACTGGGGATGAAGCAGGGTGTCCACCTGGGATGGTTCCACACGCATGACCGCTTCTTCCCTGTCGATCAAACCTTCAGAGACCATGTCCACAGCAATTTTCACGGCTGCCTTGGCTGTGCGTTTCCCATCGCGAGTCTGCAGCATCCACAGTTTGCCGCGCTCGATAGTGAATTCCACATCCTGCATTTCACGGTAATGGTTCTCCAATTTTTCAGTGATATCCTGGAACTCCTGATACACTTCGGGCATCTCATCTTTCAAGACATTGATGTCATGCGCGTTGCGGATCCCTGCCACCACATCTTCGCCCTGGGCATTGAGCAGATATTCGCCCCAGAGTTTGTTTTCCCCGGTGGAGGGATTGCGGGTGAAAGCCACACCAGTACCGGAGGCTTCCGCCATATTGCCAAAAACCATGGTCATCACATTGACCGCTGTGCCCAAGTCATGGGGAATACCAGCGGCATTGCGGTAGTCCACCGCACGTTTGCCATTCCAGGAGGAAAATACGGCCTCAGTGGCCATGCGCAGCTGCTCTGCCGGATCCTGGGGAAAATCAAATCCCATTTCTCTTTTAACGATCTTCTGGAATTCAGCGGTGATTTTCTTCCAATCCTCAGCCTCAAGCTCCGTGTCCAGTTCAACGCCCTTCCCTTTTTTGTACTCTTCCAGCACGTCTTCAAAGGCTTCATCCTCGATTCCCAGGACCACGGACCCAAACATTTGCACCAGCCGGCGGTAGGCATCGTAGACAAAACGTTCATCACCAGTCAAGGCAACCATACCTTGAGCTGTCTCGTCATTCAGGCCAATATTGAGCACTGTATCCATCATGCCGGGCATAGATTTCACCGCTCCGGACCGGCAGGAGACCAACAGGGGATTTTGTTTGTCACCAAACTTCTTCCCAGCCAATTCTTCAGTGGCTTTCATTGCTGCCAGCGTCTGGTCCCACATACCCTCGGGGAATTTATCACCCGCGGCAATATAGGCATTGCAAGCCTCTGTGGTTACGGTGAATCCCGGGGGAACAGGAATCCCGATCCTGGTCATTTCCGCCAGGTTGGCACCCTTGCCGCCCAACAAGAACCGCACGTCCTCCCATGCACCGCCAACATGCTCTTCTGCTTCTTCTACTTCCTGAAAAGTGTAGACCCATTTCTGGTCTGCCATCATAAACCTCCTACTAAATTCTCATATTTAAAAACAACATCTGGAGGAAACCTCCAAGCGTAGTATTGTACCATTTTTGATCTCAAATTAAACGACAAGGTCCTCATTGTCCGCTCAAACCGCCCAGATCCCGGACCAGGGTTCAAGTGTCAAATTGAGCTCATTCCCGACAACAATCATTTCCTCCCCACTGATCAGATTACGCACAAGCCGACCATCCTTCCAATCCAGTGCATCCACAGCCAGGCGGAGATTTCGCCGTGTGGCGCTGGCATTCAGGACAATCAGCAGGCTCTTCTCCCCCAGCACCCGCGCAAAACCATAACCACCCTGTTTGTCATCTTTGAGCACAGCCTGGTATGAGCCGCGCCGCAGAGCTGGGTTCTTCTTCCGGATGGCAATTAATCGCTGGATGAATTGACGCAGGTCCCGGTCCCAACTATTCTCGTCCCAGGGAAAAGCCTTCCTGCAATCAGGATCCTTTCCCCCCTCTAACCCGACTTCATCCCCATAGTAGACTGCCGGAGCGCCGGGGTAAGCGAACAGGAACAGGCAGGCCGTCTTCAGTTTCTCCTGGTCTCCGTTGAGCTCAGATTTAATCCGCGCCGTATCATGAGATCCAAGCAGGTTGTACATGGCTGAGACGTTTTCCTGAGCGTATTGGCGCAGCTGCCGGTCGATGACCGCTGAAAAATCTTCTACTGATCCCCGCCCCATCAGGAAATTGATCAATCCATCTCGAACAGGGTAGTTCATCAAACCGTCAAAACTGGCGGGGCCAACCCAGCGGGGATTTCCATCCCAGATCTCCCCTAACAGGTAGGCATCCGGGTTTTCTGACTTGACCACATAGCGGAACTCTTCCCAGAAATTCCCATCGTCAATTTCACTGGGCACATCCAGGCGCCAGCCGTCTGCCCCCAGGCGGATCCAGTAACGGGCTACATCCAGAATGTACTTTCTCACCTGTGGGTTATCCGTATTGAACTTGGGTAAACTTTTGATATTCCACCAGGCTTGAAAATCATCAGCATCTCCAGGTGAGTATGCGTCCGGAGGCACCGTATTGAGGTGAAACCAGTCCAGATAAGGAGAGTGGCTTTGGTTTTCAAGAATATCATTAAAAGCGAAAAAACCACGGCCGCAGTGGTTAAAAACGCCATCGATCACCACCCGGATCCCATTGTGATGAGCTGCGTCCAGCAAGGCCCGGAAATCAGCCTGTGTTCCCAGTTTGGGATCGATTTTATAATAATCACTGACATTGTAACGGTGGTTAGAGGAGGCCTGAAAGACCGGATTTAAGTAGATCGCGTTGATACCCAGATCAAGCAGATAATCCAGCTTGGCAATCACTCCCCGCAAATCCCCCCCCTGAAATCCCCAGATAGTGGGCCTGTCTCCCCAGGGGTCCAGGTTGGGTGGGTCGTTGGCAGGATCCCCGTTATGGAAACGGTCTGGGAAAATCTGGTAAAAAACTGCATCCTGCACCCAGTATGGTACGGTCATCGAAAATCAATTCCTTCTGATCCATTTGGCCAGGGGAAATTGTATCACTTTGAGCAGGGAATTAATTTACAAATCTGCGCAGGACTTCTCTCACCCCAGGCAGATAACTCCGGCCGAATAAATTAAGATGGTTGAGCAGGTGATAAAGGTTGTAAAGCGGGTAGCGCTCCCGGTAGCCGGAGGGAAGCGGATTGAGTTCGGTATAGGCAGCATAGAAGGAATCCGGGTATCTTCCGAACAGGTCCGCCATCGCCAGGTCCGCTTCAGCCCAGCCGTAGTAGACCGCAGGATCGATCAGGGCAGGCCTGCCCTCCGAGTCAGTGATCAGGTTGCCGCTCCATAGATCCCCATGAACCAGCACGGCAGGCTGTTCCGGGATCAGATCCTCTAATTTGTCAAGGAGTTTTTCACATTGGCGGAGGTCAGCAGGCGTCAGCCAGCCTGTTTCTCTCCCCCACCTGAGCTGGGGTATCAAGCGTTTCTCCCTAAAAAAATCCACTCCATCGTCCATCCAACCGTTCAGCTGGGGGCTGCTGCCAATATAATTGTCCTCCGGAAAACCAAAACGGGGATGGGTTTGGCGGTGGATGTGGGCCAGCTGCCTACCGTAGACCGGCCAGAAATCCTTCTGCCGGGGAGCAGGTTGAAGATCTTCCAGGAGTAAGAACTTCTCCCCCACCAGGAATACACCAGGAATAGCAGGACCGCCAGGCACCTGGAGCGCCTTCAACCCCGCAGCCTCTGCAACAAAGATCCCAGCGGGGGGATCAGGGTTGGTTTTCAAGAAATAGCGCCCACCCCCAGCCGTATGCAGAACACAGGCCCGGTGAATACAGCCGCCACCGGCCTGATCAGTTGAGAGCACTTCACCCTGCCCCTTTTCAGCCAGCCAGGCACGTACTTCAGGGGGTAAATCGACCACTTTCCAACGCCTCCAACAATCCTTCACAAGATCTTGTGACAATCTGGAAGGTAGCTTCAAAACCCTCCACTCCCCCGTAATAAGGATCTGGAACGTCCAGATCCCCGCTCCCCTGGGCATCAAATTCTCTCAACATATGGATCTTGTTCTTCTGCGGGCTGTTTTGAACCATTGACTCCAGGATCCGGCGGTTGTTTTGATCCATGACAAGGATGAGATCATATTTGTCCAGATCTTCCCGCCAAAACTGCCTGGCGCGCCCGGTATAGTGGAAACCATGCTCCGCCGCCGCCTGGCGCATGCGCTTGTCAGGCGCCTGGCCGACATGGTACGCCGAAGTCCCGGCAGATTCCAGCTGGTATTTCCCGGAAAGGCCTGCTTCTTCCGCCAGATGACGGAACATGTTCTCTGCCAGGGGGCTGCGGATAATGTTCCCCTGACACACAAAACAAATCTTCATTCTTCCTCCTGGTCTCCCCTATCCTACCATCGGACAGATCAGGCGTCATCCCTCCCTTCTCCAGGGAAGGGTTTGCCTGTTCTAGTTTATCGTGTATAATAAGGAAAGCTTCAGGATCTGAAAGAATTCTTGAAGGAAAATGGTTCAAATCCTGTTTTAATCCTCGGATTAAGCAGTATTCCGGGGCAGAGGTTGTGAGAGCTATCTGGATATTCCGTATTTGTAAGATATCCATCAGGCATTCCTCTTGCCCAAAAAAATATTTAGGGCCGCCGAATAATTACCGGCCGCGGTACTGATAAAACGAACTACCATCACTACATGGTATTGAAGTAGGACAGACAGCAGCATAAATAAAATACCAAGTGGCAGAAATATCACGCCAGGTATTCCAAGGTACAACCTTTCCCCACCGGAAAGGCCTGGCGTACCACAGTTTTGTGCATGGATTATCAGATCAGCCGTGGCCGATTAAGGCGACAACACGGCTGTTTTATGTTAACTGTAACCAAGTTAGAACCGCAGAAGAAGAATCCCCAGCGTTTGAATGTTTATTTAGATGGTGATTTTGCATTCGGTATTTCCCGGGCTGTTGCTCCCTGGCTGTCAGAGGGCGACCAGCTCAGCCCCCAGAAAGTGCAGGACCTGAAAAAGAGCGATCTCATCGAGAGCGCGTACCAGCGGGCGTTGAATTTCCTCAGCTACCGGGGGCGTTCCAAGCGAGAAATTCGTCAAAACCTCATCAAACATCAAATCCCTGAAGAAATCATCCTCGAGGTACTGGACAAATTGCGCCAGGCTTCCCTGGTGGATGACCGGATTTTTGCCAGAAATTGGATTGAGAATCGGATCCAATTTAAACCCCGCGGGAAAAGGGCTCTCGAAATGGAACTAGCCCGGAAAGGCATCACACGAGAGATTATCAATGAAGAGCTGGAAGGGCTGGATGAGAGTGCCCTGGCACTACACTGTGCCCGAAAAAAGGCGCTCAGGTTTCAGCACCTGGATCAGGAAAGTTTCCAGAAAAAAATGTCCGGTTACCTGAACCGGCGCGGGTTTCCTTACCAGATCATCCAGGATACCATCCTGGAAATCTGGCAGGAAATCCACCAGGCATCATAAATCATAAATCGCATATCCGATATTACCCGAAAAAGGGGCTAAGAATGAATCCAAACACAATTATTGCCAGTATCGTATCCGTCGTACTCGGTGGGGTGATTGGTTTTTTGATCAAAAACTATCTGATCGCCCGTGAGATAGACAAAAAACAATCCAAAGCCACCCAGATCCTGAATGAAGCCGAAAGAAAATCCACTGAGATCGTCAAGGAATCCCAGAACCGTGCTATTGAGATCATCCAGGCAGCTGAAAAAGAATCCCTTACTCGCCGCCAGGAATTATCTCGCTTTGAAGAAAGGCTCCAGAGCCGCAGCGACCAGCTGGACAAACGCGCGGAGAAGATAGAAGACCGCGAGCATGCCATCAGCCAGCGGC
Source organism: Chloroflexota bacterium (assembly GCA_011039385.1). Taxonomy (GTDB): domain Bacteria; phylum Chloroflexota; class Anaerolineae; order Anaerolineales; family UBA11858; genus B10-G9. Next base: position 6,146 of record DRBO01000103.1, read on the forward strand.
AGAGCTCCCTCGATAAAAAAGCGAATCAGGTGGAAGAGATGTACCAGAACGTTGCCACCGAGCTGGAGAATGTCAGCAAGATGACCCAGGCGGAAGCCAGGGATCTGCTGCTGGAACGGGTAGAACAGGAAGCCCGCAATGACATGTCACGCATTGTCCGGGAAATAGAAGCCGAAGCCCAGGAGCAAGGGGAGCGCAAGGCCCGAAAATTGATTGCCGATGCCATCCAGCGGGTGGCTTCCGAGCATGTGGAAGAAGTGACATCCTCTACCGTGCCCCTGCCCTCTGATGACATGAAGGGACGCATCATCGGCCGCAATGGCCGCAACATCCGGGCCTTCGAGAAGGCAGCCGGCGTGGATGTAATCGTGGACGATACGCCGGAAGCGGTGACTCTCTCCTGTTTTGACTCCGTTCGCCGGGAAGTAGCAAAGAATGCCATGCAGAAACTCATCCTGGATGGCAGAATCCATCCCGCTCATATTGAACAGATCATCGAAAAAGAACAGGAAAATATTGAAAAGGTGATCAAAGAAGCTGGCGAACAGGCTGCCTATGACGCTGGCGTGCCCGGGCTGCATCCGGAAATTCTCAAGATGTTGGGGCGGCTGAAATTCAGAACCTCCTACGGTCAGAACCAGCTTGCCCACGCGGTAGAATCCGCCCAGCTGGCGTCAGTGCTGGCATCGGAAATGGGCGCGGATGTGGAAATTGCTAAGGCTGGCGCCCTGCTGCACGACTTGGGCAAAGCCATGGACCATAATGTGGAAGGCACCCATGCCCAGCTGGGTGCGGAGTTTGCCGAAAGGCACGGCGTAGGCCCCAAGATCGTCAATGCCATTGCTTCTCACCACCATGAAGAAGAGCAGCAGACCGTAGAGGCGATAATCGTTGAGGCAGCGGACGCCATCTCCGGCGCCCGGCCTGGCGCCCGCCGGGAAAGCCTAGAGCAGTACCTGAAACGGGTCCGGGCTCTGGAAGACGTGGCCAACTCCTACGAGGGGGTCAAGAACAGCTATGCACTGCAGGCTGGCCGGGAAGTGCGGATCTTCGTGCGACCCGATAAGATCGACGACCTGGCGGCTTCACGCCTGGCCAGGGACATTTCCAAGACCATTGAGGAAACCATGCAGTATCCCGGCAAAATCAAGGTCACGGTCATCCGGGAAACCCGCACGGTCGATTACGCGAAGTAAGAACGCAAAGGAACGAAGTGCTTTTCAAATTACCAAAAACGGATTGCTATTCTTCTCATCCCCCACAGTCGTCTCCGGTCCGTGACCAGAGTAGATCCGGGTTTCATCCGGCAGGGGCAGGACCCACTTCTCAATCGATGCTATCAGAGTTTTGTAGCTGCCTCCCAACAGGTCCGTTCGGCCAATGCCCCGGTTGAAGATCACGTCGCCGCTGAAAAGCACTTTCTCCCCTGGACAGTGAAAGATCACATGCCCGGCCGAGTGGCCGGGAGCATGATGGACCACAAACTCATACTTTCCCACTGGAAGGATTTCCCCTTCTTGAAAATCATGTCCTGGCCTGGGAGCTCTCTTAACCTGAATCCCGAACATCACCGCTCCCCCCCTGACCTTCCAGAGCGGGGTGTCTTTGGGATGCAGGCCCACATAAAAATCCTCCGGCAGCTCCGGCGCCAGGGCTTCCAGCAAATCAGCCAGTCCTCCGAAATGGTCAAAATGAGCATGGGTCAACCAGATAGCTGATATTTGCCAGCCTCCTTTCTTGATCTCCCCTGCCAACCTGTCACCGTCCCAGGCAGGGTCGATGATCACTGCCTGGTTGGTTTCCGGATCGCCTACCAGGTAGGTATTGGTGGC
>DRBO01000091.1 GCA_011039385.1 Chloroflexota bacterium
GCGTGGCGCTGAACGAGCTCCTCGTTAAAGATATCCGGTACAACTACCGGGCACACATCCACACAGTCATTGCAGGCAACGCAATCGTCCAGATCGATATAACGGGGTTCGATCCAGATCCTGGCGCTGAAGTCCCCGGCTTTTCCAGAAACATCTACAATTTCGGCACCTGTCAAGATTTCAACATTTGGATGTCGGCCTACCTCAACAAGCTTGGGGGAAATCGTGCACATGGCGCAGTCATTGGTTGGGAAGGTTTTATCGAGCTGGGCCATTTTCCCACCGATGGCTGTTTCTTTTTCAATTAGAAAGACCTTGTATCCCTGATCGCCCAAATCAAGCGCAGCCTGCATTCCCGCAATTCCCCCTCCAACTACCATTACCGCGCCAACAGGTTTGCCGTTTGAACCGCTTTGAGACGTTGGAGTCGACATCGAGAACTCTCCCTGATGAAAACGATTAATCGCTAACGGGCAGTGGTGTGTTCCCAGCAATGACCAGCGTACAATCAGTAAAAGGCTGATATAACACACAATCTGGCTCAAATGGCACGGTGAGGATCATGTTGAATGAACCAGATAGTAATCAGGATAAATTCTACAAATCTAAAGAAACATGCGCCCAAGCTCAGACTCGGAGGGGGCGGCTGTGATGTTGGCAGATTGCCCTCAAAACTTCAAGATCTGGGGTTAAGGTCAACGAAATGGTTCTCAATCTTAAACCCTTGAAGTTGAGTCTTGAATAGAATTGATTTTAACGTGGTGGGAATTCCTTGTCAATCAGTTCTTGCTTCTCTGAGAGAATCAAATTCAAAGATCAGGTTATTGTTCCCGTTCGTGAATCTGGAATTATCCTGGGTGCTGATCAGGGAGAGGCTCTGTTTGCTATCAACAAATTCTTGGGAGTAATTCGCCAGCCAGCACATCAATGATGCGGGTTGCCCCCAGGGCTGTTTTCAGAAGCAGCCTTCCTGCGGGTTCGGCTTCGACCTGGCCGATGACGGCAGCTTCCTGGCCATATTGAGATTTGCGCATAGCCACAAGCACCATATCCGCATCTTCAGGGCTGACTACAGCGAGCAGCTTGCCCTCATTGGCAATATACAAGGGATCAAATCCCAGCATCTCGCAGGCACCAACGACCGCGGGTTTTACAGGAAGGCTGTTCTCATCAAGAATTATCCCAACGCCAGATTGTCTGGCGATCTCGTTAAGGGCGGTGGCGACACCGCCCCGGGTCGGATCGCGAAGAACGTGGATGTTCTTGCTAACGGCCATGATGTCTTCGATCAGGTGATTAAGAGGTGCAACGTCGCTTTCAAGTTGGGTCTTGAAACCCAACTCCCCGCGCGCTTCAAGGACCGCAATACCGTGATCCCCGATCGTTCCCGAAACAAGCACTTTATCTCCTGGTTTTGCCTTGCTTCCCCCGATTTCAATCCGGGAATCCAACAATCCAACGCCCGTGGTAGAGATGTACAGCCCATCGGCTTCACCATGAGCAACGACTTTGGTATCACCGCTGATGATATCAACACCCGCCTCCTCGGCAGCTTTACTCATGGATTCGACAACTTTTTCCAGGATTTTAATGTCCAGGCCTTCTTCAAGGATAAAACTGGCAGTCAGGTAGAGGGGAACAGCACCTACCATGGAAACATCGTTGACGGTTCCGCAGACAGCCAGCCGGCCGATGTCTCCTCCAGAGAAGAAAAGAGGGGACACGACGTGCGCGTCCGTACTGATTGCCAGGCAAAGGCCGTCTGTTAGTTCTACGACCCCAGCATCGTTTCCGGCCAGTAATGGTTCGTTCTCAAGGCGGGAATAGAAAACATCCTTGATCAAATCGGCCATCATCTTTCCGCCACTGCCATGCCCAAGCATGATTGTTTCGGTATGTTTTTTGGGAACAGGGCAAACAGGCCCCTGCAGATCGGGTGTTTTTTCAGTCATGATCAATTCCACCGGCGTGGGGTGTTTGAGTCCTGTAGCGATAATATGCCGCACAGGCACCTTCATCGGAGACCATGGTTGCTCCCAGGGGATTTTCTGGAGTGCAGGGTGCACCAAAGGCCTGGCATTGGTCTGGTTTTTTAAGTCCTTGCAGTACCTGTCCGGAAATACATAAGGGGGATTCGTCTGCCTGTATGGCTTCCACATGAAAACGTTTTTCCGCGTCGAAATGAGCGTAAGCTGGTTTCAGCCGCCAACCGCTTCCCGGGATAATCCCGATTCCCCGCCATTTCCTGTCACAGTTTTCAAAAACACGGTTGATCACTGCCTGGGCGCTTCGATTCCCTTTTTCTGTCACTGTGCGGATATAGGCGTTCTTAACCACATTTGTGCCAGCCTCAAGAGATTCGACCGTGGCTAAAATCCCCCGGGTGATGTCCAGGGGCTCAAACCCGGTGACAGTGATAGGAATGTGGTACTTTTCTGCCAGGGGAAGGTATTCCCAATATCCCATGACTGCGCAGACATGCCCGGCTGCCAGAAATCCCTGCACCCGATTGGAGGGGGAGCTGAGGATGGCTTCTATCGCCGGAGGAACCCTGACATGGGATACCAGAATACTGAAATTGTCCAGCTTCAGGCGCTCTGCCTGGATTACACTCATCACATTGGCGGGCGCTGTGGTTTCAAAACCTATCGCGAAAAAAACCACTTCGCGATCAGGATTTTCTTGTGCCAGGCGAACAGCATCCAGGGGGGAATATACGACACGGACGTCGCCCCCACTGGCACGGATAGAAAAGAGATCGCCTCTGGACCCTGGCACTCGAAGCATGTCCCCGTAGCTTGTAAAGATCACACCTGGCAGCGATGCAATTTCTAGAGCTTTATCGATCAATTCCAGGGGAGTGACACATACGGGGCACCCCGGGCCGTGGACCAGCTCAACTTCCTCGGGGAGCAGTTGGTCGAGACCGTTCTTGATTATGGAGTGGGTTTGCCCCCCACAGATTTCCATCATGGTCCAGGGTTGGGTGATACGCTCAGCGATCTTGGCGATCGTGCTGTGGACCAGCTCCGCGTCACGGTACTCAGAGAGATACTTCATGGGAGGTCCTCATCCTCCATCTCGCCAGCGGCGATGACCTGACGCAATAATTCCAGGGTCTCCTGGGCTTCTTCTTCGCTGAGCAAGCTGATAGCAAAACCGACATGAATAATGGCATAATCACCGATTTTTGCTTCAGGGACGTGTTCGATACAGGCTTCACGCCTGACGCCGCTAAAATCAACCTGGGCCATTTGCAGCCCTTGTTTTTCGTAGATTTCAATAATTTTCCCGGGTACGCCAAGGCACATGTTCTTTAATCCTCCACTGACAAATATTGTAGGCCGGCCACTGCCTGTCCTAGGGATATCCCGCCGTCATTGGGTGGAGCGTGACGGTGGGTCAGGACCTGGAATCCCGCCCGGGAGAGGTCGTGGACCGATTTAGTGAGAAGGTTGATATTTTGCCATACCCCACCGCTCAAGGCAACCCTGTTCAGGGAATGAGCCTGTCTGGCGCGCTGGGCAAGTTCCAGAACCAAGGCAGCCAGGGTGTTGTGAAAACGGGCGGATAGGATAGGGATTTTCTGGCCCTGCAAGAGATCTTCAAGCAGCCCCGTGAATAAGGGGGAGATGTTAATGATATTTTCTGGTGAGACAGCCAGCGGGTAAGTTCCCATTTCAGTCGGATCTGCCAGCGCTTCCAGTTCAATGGCTGCCTGGCCTTCATAGCTGATGGTTTGTCGAACGCCCAGCAGGGCAGCGGCGGCGTCAAACAGCCTGCCTACCGATGAGGTCAGCGGCGTGTTCAGGCGGGAATCCAACTGCTTCTGGAGCACATCAATCGGCAGCACATCGGGTATGATCTCCCCCAGAGATTGCGCATAGGCAACAGGAGGAAGAGCCGGATCCCAGGGGATACCCAGGTGGTGCAGCAGGGCAAGTCCTGTTCTCCATGGTTCTCGGATTGCCAGATCACCGCCTGGAAGGGGGAAATATTCCAGGTGGCCAATCCGCTGGTAGGACTGATAACCGGCCAGCAAGATCTCTCCTCCCCAGATCGCTCCGTCATCTCCATAACCGATACCGTCAAAAGCTATGCCGATCACAGGCTCCTCGCCGGGATCGTTGTTGTCAGCCAGGCAGGCTGCGATATGGGCATGATGATGCTGGACCGCAAGAGTGGGCAAGTTTTCATTATTTGCGCGCTCAAGAGCATACCGGGTTGAAAGATAATCTGGATGGAGATCATGAATTAGCAGGGAAGGGCGAATCCGGAACAAGTTCTCAAAATGGCTGATGCTTGCCTCGAATTTGGTCAGGGTCTGGAGATTTTTCAGGTCTCCCAGGTGCTGGCTTAGAAAAGCATAGTTTTCCCTGGTATGGCAGAAGGTGTTCTTGAGCTCGGCACCAACTGCGAGCACGGAGGGACCGCTGCGTGGAGCGATCAAAGGTCCGGGAGCATATCCCCGGGATCTGCGGATGGGAAAGGATAGGATGTTTTCATCCCCTTCAAGATGGGCAATCCTGCTCACTGAGTCATCACAATGGATGTGAATGTCGCGATTGTGAAATAAGTACACGTCCGCTATTTGTGCCAGCTGTTCCCTGACCTCATCGTTTTTGGTCAGGATCGGATTGCCGCGGAAATTCGCGCTCGTCATTACCAATACCTGGTAAGGAGCCTCGGGAAAACGGTCCTGCGATGAGAAAAGCAGATAATGGAGCGGTGTATAAGGAAGCATAACGCCAAGGGTGTTTTGGCCTGGGGCGATGCTTTCTGGCAGAGATTGGTCCGGATTCCTTTCCAATAGGAGGATAGGGCGTTGGGGAGAAGCGAGAAGGCTTGCTTCCTCGGCAGTTAGCAAGCAGTATTTCCTGATGGTCTCCAAATCGGGCATCATCACAGCCAATGGTTTTGCAGGGCGATTTTTTCTAGCTCGCAGGTTGGAGATGGCTGTTGCGTTCTCGGCATCGCAGGCCAGGTGGAATCCTCCCAACCCTTTGATGGCAACGATTTTCCCTTCAGAAAGCAGCTGCTGCGTGAGCAGCAGCGCTTGATCCCCCGAGACGCATTCCCGATCGGTCTTGGAAGGGTCTTCCAGGCAAATTTCCGGACCGCACTCCGGGCAGGCAACTGGCTGGGCATGGAAACGGCGATCCAGAGGGTTCTCATAGGCTGCTTTGCATTTTGGACAAAGCTCAAAATCCGCCATGGTGGTTTTGGGCCGGTCGTAAGGAATATCCGTAATGATCGTGAAGCGTGGACCGCAGTTCGTACAATTTATGAAAGGATAACGATAACGGAGGTCTGTTGGGGTGAACAGTTCTTGCAAGCAGTCCTCGCAAACACTCACGTCAGGGGAGATGGGTTGGAAATCTCCCTCCACTGTGTGGGAATCCTGGATTTGGAAGCCTTGAAAGCTATCAGCTTGAATGGGCTCGTGCTGGAGGGATTTGATGCGCGCCAGGGGAGGAGCTTCTTCCTTGATGCTGGTGATGAAATTTGTCAGCTGATCTGCTGGTCCGCTGACCTCGATCTCAACACCGCCGGAGGTGTTTCTGACCCAGCCCGCAAGCTGGTACCGGAGAGCAAGACCGTATATGAAAGGGCGGAAACCAACCCCCTGGACTATGCCGTTGATCAGGATCCGGCAGGCTGCGGAATGGTTCATATTAAGAGGATTTGCCAGCCTGAATTTGCTCTGTCAGCCATGTGATCCAGGAATCTAGGCCTTCTCCAGTTTTGCAGGAAATGGGAAATGTAGTCAAGCCAGGATTTAACATTTCCACACCTTTGTTGAAATAGTCCATATCAAAATCAATATAGGGCAGCAGGTCGATCTTGTTAATGATCAGGGCATCCACATCCTGGTACATGGCGGGATATTTATAGGGTTTGTCATCCCCTTCCGGGATGGACGCTATGAGGACGTTCTTGTCAGTGCCTAACTTGAATGAAGCTGGGCAGATCAGATTTCCCACATTTTCTACCAGTAACAAATTGAAATTGGGCAGATCCAGCGTGTCCAGCGCGCTGCGGAGCATTGAGGCATCGATGTGGCACTGTCCGCCGGTGTTGATCTGAACCGCCGTCGCTCCGGCTTCTGATGCTCTGTCTGCATCGATGCTAGTGGCAACATCACCATCAATCGCTGCCACAGAAAATGCTGGATCAAGCCCGGCGAGGGTTTTCTCGATCAGAGATGTCTTGCCAGCACCCGGAGAAGCCATCAAGTTGATGCTGAAAATTCCCGCTTCAAGAAGTCTGCCCTGGTTTTCTGCGGCTAATTGATCGTTGACGCTGTGGATTTTTTCGACAACAGAGACTTTTCTGGACATAGTTTCCTCACTAGGTAATGTTAATGCTTTCCAGATAGAACTCTTTCCCCTGGCGGACCTCCATGCGGGTGCTGCCACAATGTGGACAAGGCGTGAGATCACCCTCTGAAAGACGGTATTCTTTTTCACAGTCCAGACACAGGAAAATAGCAGGGACCCTGTTAAAATGGAGCTTGGCACCCTTGCAAATCGTCTGGTCTGTGATTAGATCCCAGTAAAACCGCACCGAATCATCGATCACCGTGGATAGTTCTCCGATCACCAGGTACAGGTCTGTTACCTTTTGGGCATGGTTCTTCTCGCCATGCCTGATGGCAATTTCAGCGATTTGTTCGGTTATCGCTAACTCATGCATGGAGCCTCGTGATCATCGGTTTAGGAAGCCGATTCCGGTTCGTTTAATTGCTTTGTTGCCACCAGGAACAGGATGGTCATGATCACTGCGGATGATAAACACCACATGCAGCTTGCCCCGATCACAAATGGCTCCAGGAATGTCAGATAAATGGAGAACAGTGTTCCAAAAAGAGTGAAGAGCCACATAGCTAATTTAACGAGACGGTTATAACGGGCCAGATCCAGTAAACCTGCCAGCCAGGAGATGAGGATGGCAATGTAACCTAATACTCCCAATACGCCTACCGGAAGGATCCCAAACAGGGTTGCGTAGGAACTTTGTTGCACGGTATTACAATTGCCAACCGGTCCGCAAACAGCTTCCACCTGATTGAGCTCAACATATGCCAAATAAATGGCGATGCCGATGCCAACCAGGGAGAGGACCGGGACAAGCCAAGCCGGATAGGGTTTTGACGATTTAACCTGGGGTTTGTTAAGGTTGATCCCGGCATAGGTGACCGCCCCCAGCATGCCTGCCAGGACCAGCACTGATAATATATTGCCTGCCAGGTCACCCATGAATTTATCTTTGAGGGTCATTTTGTCTGAAATTGCAGGAGGGTCATCGTTTTCGGGATTGGAAGCATTTTCCATGGTTTCCGCCAAACCCGGGATGGGCGGCCAATCGATCCCGCCTTCCTCGAGTCCCTCATCGATGATGGCCGGGAATCGGGCGGGTATATCAGCGGAACCGACCATGTACTGATCCCCAACCACAAGCGCGGGGACGCCCTGCATTTCGGCCGGTACTTCATACACCTCTAGATAGCTTTCATAGAGGGCTTTTCCCTGCTCTGTATAGGTGTTAACGCCGAAGATCAAAAGCTGTGAACCATATTTTTGGTCCAGTGCCGGCAGCAATTCTTCAATTACCTCCTTGCAGTGGGGGCAAGTAGGCGAGAAAAACATTACCGCATGTACGACCGGAGATTGGGCTTGGGCGAAAGATGAAAAAGTGATTAAACCAACGGCTATGACCAGCAAAGCAATTATGATTTTTTGACCACGAAGCATACTGTCTCCATAAATTACAGATTATTTTGCATTGTGAGATTATAGTCCTATTTCAAGCAATTGTACACAGAGGCATCTGCCGCCATCTCAAGATAGCCCATTGCGAACGCGCTCAAGATCCTGGCGTGTTTTTTCCAGGTAGTCAGA
>DRBO01000075.1 GCA_011039385.1 Chloroflexota bacterium
ACCATTCCTGGACTTTGCAAATGGATATATCTCTTGTGCCCCTGGTGCCAGAAGAGTAAGAATACCTCACTCCAGGATAGTTAGCCGGGGCAAGTTACCTGTAATGAGCCAAGCGGGTAAATGGGGTTCCTGACCAGAAGTAAGATCGATAAGATAAGACCGCCTCCCAGGCGGTCTGTATCTTTGTATACTCCGGCCTTTTTTGAGGGGATGTTATCCCAGCTGGCCCTCTCTGACAAGCTGGGCACTCCCCACTTGATCCCCTTCGTAAATGAAATACTTCAACCCCAGAGGGATGATCTTTCCCAGCATTGCCTGGGCAGGGCAGTAAGTGTCGGCCGAAAGCTCAATCGCCCGGGTAACCGCGTTTTCCGCGATGTCCTGGCCTGCTATGTGGTATTCAATATTCGCGCTGGTGAAGACTTTCGGATGCTGGTCAGAACGAACGGTATCAACCCTGACCTGGAAATCAGTTACCTGCTGCCGTTTTTTCTCCAGGATGGATATCACATCCATGGCAGTGCAGCCAGCCAAGCTGATCGCCATCAGCTCCATGGGGCGGAAGCCATCATTATCTCCCCCAACTTCAGGATTTGAACCCAGGGGAACATCAAAACCAGAATCTGCTGTTCCCGTGAATGACAAGCGGCCCTTCCAATCAACTTTCGCTCTCATAGCTATTCCTCCAATAGTGGGGTGACATATTTTTCGAGGGTGGGTCCATTAATTGCCCCTAACCAGGCCAGCCTTAAATGTCCCTGACGGTCAATGACAAATGTATTGGGGAGGGTTTGCTGCTGGAACGTGTCCTGGGATTGATGTTCCGGATCCAGTAAAACGATGAATTCCAGCCCTTGCCCTTCGGCAAATGCGCGGACTTCATCTTCAGGTTGGCCGGCTTCAACTGCAAGTACCTGGAATCCCGCATCTTTGTACTTGTCATAGTAAGCGCTGAATTCAGGCATCTCCTGGCGGCAAGGCGGGCACCAGGTAGCCCAGTTGTTCAGCAGCACAACCTGGCCTACAAAGTCGGACAGAGCTACATGATTGCCGTCCAGATCAAATAATGTAAGCTCGGGCGCGGGCTGATCTATCTCAATAGGAATCAGGATCAAGGAGTTAAATTGCTCCTGCTCTTTCGTTTGAAAACCTCTCAAGAGTACAGCGACCCCGATCATTACCATAAGACCCATTCCCACCAGGATCAAAGGGAGATAATTGGTATTGCGGGTGTTGGTGCTCATGCTAAATATTCTCCAGTCCCGGCCCCCAAAGACGAAGCCGGATATTGTACTATTTTACTATCTAGATTCCTGCCGTTCTCTACATCTTACATATTATTTATCAAAACAGTAGAACCAGGAATAAGGTCCTTGCCCCTTTTTTGACTGGATTAGCTGGCATAATACTCTGGAGAGGTTACTGTTCAATTAGGTCCGCCCTCAATCTTCTCCCCAGCTGGTTCGATCAAAATCCGTACTTTAATTTGGAGATATAATAAATAAATGTCACCTAAAAAGGGTGAGTTTTGTCCTTCAAATTGAACCCTAAGGCAGTGGTATTCGCGCATATTACTGGTATACTAATTTGAGTAAGTTAAAGCCGATTTTGACCCAAAAACATTTCCATATGAGATGATAACGCTAGGGCGAAATTGTTACTTGAGCAGCCATGAAGCTGTACAAGACAACCTCCAATTTTACCGGTATCAGGTATTCCTTATGGACAAACCAGATCAAGGGAGTAAATTTGGCGTGGAATTAAAGGGAGGAACAACTCTCTGGGCGCAGTAAGCCTGTTGAGATGTTCTTCTTTTCATTTAGGTGCGGCATTACGAAAAGGAGTTATTATGGCGAACTTTTCACTAGAATTACCAATGATGTATGGAGATCACCATGTGCAGGAGGTAAGACGCATATTATTCACATTAGAGGGCGTAAAGGAGGTATACGCGAGCAGTAGTTTCCATGTGGTCGATATTGATTACGACACTAAGAAAACCAACCAAAAAAATATAAAAGCCGCTCTGGAAGAAGCCGGTTACAGTGGGGAATTGGCTATTGTTATAGAATCATCAGCACCTATAACAGAGCGTGAAGGAGAAAAATACTTCCGCCACACTTCATATTCATCCCAGACAAAAAATATTATTGGTTTCGGGCAAACTATAGGCTATCAAGGTCGTTCCCAATGGCCGATCCCCGGTATGGGGGTTCTCGATGTAGCAGAAGCTCAGACTGAGGAGAGTTAATGATGGCAGGCAAAAAACGAACCCCAGAAGAATATTCTATTGATCCGGCGTCCCAGGAAATGCTTCTTCGGGCCGAAGAATTAGGACTGAAAACCGCGTTTTCCCGCGCCGATGAGATGAAGGCCTGTCCCATTGGTGCAGATAATTTATGCTGCAAAATCTGCAGCATGGGCCCTTGTCGGATCGTTAAGGAAGGTCAAACAGGAATCTGCGGAGCGACGGCTGATACAATTCAAGCCCGCAACTTTATCCGCATGGTCGCCGCTGGAGCGGCTGCTCACTCCGATCATGGTCGCGATATGGCTGTTACGCTTAAAGAGGTGGCCAATGGCGAGACCCAGGGGTATGTCCTGCGGGATGTCGCCAAGCTCAGGGATCTGGCTTCTAAATACGACATTCCTATTGAAGGACGTTCCCCAAGTGAGATTGCAAATGACCTGGCTGATCTATATATAGCCCAGTTTGGGCAGCAGCAGGGAGTGGTTGTGTCATTATCCCGGGCGCCGAAAAGCCGCCAGAAAGTATGGGAGAAACTTGGAATTTTGCCCAGAGGGGTGGATCGGGAAATTGTGGAATGCCTGCACCGGACCCATATTGGTGACGATCAAGATGCTGAGCATATACTGGATCATGCCCTCCGGACAGCAATTGGTGATGGATGGGGAGGTAGCTTAATCGCCACAGATGTCTCTGATATCTTGTTTGGTTCTCCGGCCCCAATTCTGGGTGAAGTCAACCTGGGAGTCCTTAAAGATGATCAGGTGAATGTGGTTGTCCATGGGCACGAACCAACTTTAAGCAATATGATTGTGGTCGCATCGCAAATCCCCGAGATCATTGATTATGCAAAAGAGGCAGGAGCTAAAGGGATAAATATTTCCGGAATTTGCTGCACCGCCAATGAGGTTTTGATGAGGCAGGGTATTCCTGCGGCAGGCAACTTCCTGCAGCAGGAATTAGCGATTATGACGGGTGCAGTGGAAGCCATGATTGTGGATGTGCAGTGCATCATGCAGGCTCTGGTTGGGATTGCCGAGAATTTTCATACCGAAGTCATCACCACCTCAAAGAAAGTCAAAATAAAGGGTGCCACACATATTGAATTCGATGAGAAAAAGGCGCTGGATATTGCCAAAGATATTCTCCGCAGGGCAATCGATAACTATGAGAACCGCGGAAAAATTCAGATTCCAGATCACAGATCTCCAGTGGTCCCCGGATTTTCTCACGAGTACATCAATTATGCCCTGGGTGGCTCTTACCGCTCCTCATTCCGACCTCTCAATGATGCGGTTATGTCAGGCAGAATTCGCGGTTTAGCAGGCATTGTGGGCTGCAACAACCCCCGGGGACAGCACGATAACCTGCATGTGGAAATTGCCCGGGAGCTGCTCAAAAATGATGTGCTCTTGGTAGAAACTGGATGCAGCTCAATCGCAAGCGCAAAAGTTGGCTTGCTCGTTGGAGAAGCTGGCCTGGACCAGGTTGGCCCGGGTTTAAGGGAAATATGTGAAGCGATTGGTATACCGCCTGTCCTTCATATGGGTTCCTGTGTGGATAACAGCCGAATATTAACGGTATTAAGCCAGGTTGTTGAAGAAGGAGGCTTGGGTGAAGATATCAGCGAGATCCCGGTGGTTGGGTTAGCGCCGGAATGGATGAGTGAAAAAGCGATCTCAATTGCTACCTACGTGGTGGCCTCAGGTGTGTATACTATCATGTCGGGCACAGCACCCGTGGCCAGCAACCCCAAGGTTCCAGACAGCCTGATTGTGCCGGAATTGCTCAGCACTGGTTGGGAAAAGAAAGTCGGTGCTAAGTTGGAATTCATCAATGATGTTGACACTATCGTTAGTAAAACACTTGCGCATATCGATAAAAAACGGGCTGAATTAGGTTTGCCGGCTTATGATCCGGAAGCCTTCGGTGAAAGCGGAGATTCACGTATGCTCGAAATTGAATCTCTGTCCGTGGCAGATCGTCGTGAAGCAATTTATGGATAAGTTGCTGACTAAGGAGAAATAAATAATGTCAAGGTATATTGCTACTCGGGCTGTTCGTGGAGCAAATGCACTGGTGATTGAAGCTGAAGCAATGCTTCAAAAAGCATTGTCAGAAAAAGGGCCCAATACCAAAATAGAGTTTCCAAACACAGCGTATTATTTACCGCTGATCTACGGTATGACGGGCCTGGAAATTACCGAACTGAACCAGTTGGCAGATGTCCTCAAAATTGCTCGCAAATTGCTGCATCCGATCCCCGCAGATTCCAAGTGGACTCCCTATTTGGGAGAAACACTGGATAGCGGAATGGCCACTCTCTTGGCTGCCGAGGTCATTGAAGCCATTCGCACCGTTTACCAATTGCAGCCTGAACTCTACCCGGGTTTGGAATTGGGGGGCGGAACAGAATACTCAGACCGAGATTTCGGTATGTCTGGACGCATGAACGGTCCAATCGATGATATCCAACTTCGCTCCTGGGGCATCCAGCTGGTGGACGGCCGCATGCCTGGTTTTGCGGCCATTGTTGGCGCAGCCAAATCCAATGAGGTCGCCGTCAAAATTGTGCGAGAACTCCAGCAAAGGAATATCTTGACTTTCCTTTCTGGCAATGTGAACGGGCGCAGCATCATCGATCAGCTGGTAGAAGAGGGCGTTGATCTGGGTTATGACACCTACACCGTGCCCTTTGGGACGGATACGATCAGCGCTATCTACGCTCTTGGTTTTGCAACCAGATCCGCGCTGACTTTTGGCGGAATCAAAGCGGGAGAAGCCCGTTCAATCTTAGAATACAATCGCGATCGAGTTTTTGCGTTTGTTCTGGCCCTGGGCGAGGTGGATGACCTCAAGTATGCCGCAGCAGCTGGAGCCATCAACTTTGGTTTCCCGGTCATTGCGGACACGGTGATCCCGGAAATTCTGCCGACCGGCGTGACTACTTACGAACATGTGGTCAGTATGCCTTTTAACGAGATTGACGGGAAAGATGATTTGGAAAAAGCCACCAAGCTGGTTCAGAAATGCATCCAGATCCGCGGTGTGAAGATCAAAATCACCGACGTCCCGGTGCCCGTGCCCTACGGCTCTGCCTTTGAGGGCGAGGTTGTTCGGCGGGCGGACATGCGGGTTGAATTTGGAGGGAAAGGCTCCCGATCCTTTGAGTATCTTTTCATGACAGATATAGAAGAGATCACAGACGGCAAGGTTGAAGTGGTTGGCCCCACCTTTGAGGATTTGGAAGAAGGCGGGTCCATGGATATGGGCGTGATCGTCCAGGTTGCCGGCCGGGAGATGGAAAAAGATTTTGAACCGGTTCTGGAGCGCCAGTTACATGACTTTATCAACGGCGCATCAGGAATTCAACATATTGGCCAGCGCGATATCGTCTGGATCAGGATCGCGAAGACAGCTGCTGAAAAAGGGTTCTCACTGGAACACTTCGGCAAGATCATCCATGCCAGGCTGCACGCAGATTTTGGCGCTGTGCTCGACAAGGTGCAAGTGACAGTTTACACGGACAAAGACGAGATGGAGAAGTGGCTTGAAATTGCCCGCGAGTCGTATGACTACCGCAATAAACGCCTGGCGGACATGACAGATGACTCCGTCGAAGTTTTCTACTCCTGCACGCTGTGCCAGAGCTTCGCTCCGGATCATGTTTGTGTGGTCAGCCCCGAGCGGCTTGGTTTGTGCGGGGCCTACAACTGGCTGGACTGCAAAGCATCCTTCAGTATTGATCCCACGGGGCCAAACCAACCCATTGACCTGGGTGAATGTTACGATGCGGAAGTTGGCTACTGGCAAGGCACGATCGACTATACCAAATCTGCCTCCCACGGAGTGGTGGACAAGGTTTCCATGTACTCGATCATGGAAAACCCCATGACGGCCTGCGGCTGTTTTGAAGCTATCTTGATGTACATCCCTGATGTGGAAGGCGTCATAGTTGTCAGCCGTGAGGATACAGGAATGACACCCATGGGCATGAAGTTCAGCACCCTGGCTGGTATGGCCGGCGGTGGTGTGCAGACGCCCGGTGTGATGGGCGTTGGTAAATATTACATGCTCAGCCCCAAATTCATCTCGGCAGATGGTGGTTTTAAACGCATCGTCTGGATGAGCAAGAACCTCAAGGAAAGCATGCGTGATGAGCTCCAGGCTGTGGCCGAGCGGGAAGGCATTCCTGATTTGATCGATAAGATCGCTGATGGTGAAACGGTTACCACAGTGGAAGAGCTTCAGGAATGGGTGAAATCCAAGGGCCACCCGGTCCTGGAGATGCCCACCATGCAGCGAGAAGAGAAGGAACTTGATATCCCCGAAAGCGTACCAGAAAGCAAAGAAGTGATCGCCCAGGCTGAAGCTGTGATTGCAAAAACGTCTCCTGAAGCTGCAGAGACTCCTCCCCAGAAAGAGCAAGCTCCTGCTCCTGCTCCTCCTCCTGCTGCTGCCCCGGCAGCAGTCCCGACGGGGGGCATCTCGGGAGCTGGAGCAGAGAACGCTGTCAATATGCTACGGCGGGCATTAATTGCGGCCCTGGCTGAACTTGGCGGCGTGGAAGGATTGGAGATGCCCGTAGTGCCGGCCGCGGTTCCTGCATATCCAGCGCCAGCCCCGGCCCCGAGTGCGCCCGTGATCAGCGATTCCCCCTGGCTTCTGCCAGATAGTAAGACCAAAGTCACCAAGGAATCCTGGGATGGAGTCGTACGGGAAATCACCCTCGGCGCAACCCCGGCAGAGGGCGGCACCCGCTCCCATACAGTGACAATTGGTGGATCGACCGCCATGCCTTACATGCATTTTGAAGGCCAAACTCCCCATAAACCGGTAATTGCCATCGAGATCTTCAGCCGCAGGCCGGACGATTGGTCTGAACTTCTGCTGAAAGCTTGGGGTGATGTGATGAACGATCCCGGCGAATGGGCCAAGGCTGCAGAAAAGGCCGGAGCTGAGGTGCTTTACCTGAAACTAGCCCTGACGGACACTGACGGGAATCCCACCACGAAGGAACAGGCTGTAGAAGCTGTTGATAAAGTGCTTAAAGCCAGCGGTTTGCCGCTGATCGTCTTTGGGCCCGGGCAGCCAGAACCTGATAATGAACTACTGGTGGAAATCTCCACCCGCTTCAAAGGCGAAAAGCTCCTCCTGGGTGTTTGTGAGGATAAAAACTACCGCACGATCGTAGCATCCGCAATGGCGGATGGTCAGCTGGTAGTGGCCCGGACTGCCATGGACGTGAACCTGGCCAAACAGCTAAACATCCTCATTACGGATATGGGCCTGCCCGCAGAGAGCATCGTGATGGATCCAACCACTGGCGCTCTGGGT
>DRBO01000134.1 GCA_011039385.1 Chloroflexota bacterium
ATCCTAGCAAATGATTCTGTTTCTTTGATGGGGTCCATAGCTTTCTCCTCTGTACTAAATTTCCTGTTGTTGAATGGTCATCGTCTAAGGCAGTAAACGCCTCAGGAAATTAACAACTTTATTCCAGCTAACAGTGTCCTGGTGGATCTGTTTTCTGTAAGTATCCTTTTCATAAGAGATCGTGTTCATCAGCACCGTCCATTCTAAGAGGCCGACACTGGTAGAAAATGCCGGGCTTTGCAGTTGGTCTGTCATTCCCAGCAAGTTCTCCGGCTGAGCCACGCGCACCGGGCAGTTGAACATCTTCCGGGCAAACTGACTGATTCCAGGAAGAGCACTTGTGCCACCTGTCAATACCATCCCGGCTGGCAAAAGCCCGTCATAACCTGAGCGCTTGATTTCCTGGATCACATAACTGAATAATTCTTCCACCCGGGCTTCAATGATCAATGCCAGGTCGCTCCGCTTATATTCCTTGAGCGTCTCATCGCCAAAAGGCCTGATCTGGAAAACTTCTTCCTCATCAACCTCGGATCGGATCGCGTACCCGTGGTCAATTTTCACTTTTTCAGCCTGGTCCATGGCTAGACTCAGCCCATGAGTGATGTCTGAGGTGATCAGATTGCCGCCGATACCCATTACCATGGTGTGCCAGACATCCCCGTTAATATAAATCGCCAGGTCTGTTGTCCCGCCGCCGATATCACAAACCACTACACCCATTTCCCTTTCAGTATCCGTCAGAACGGATTCCGCAGAAGCGAGGGGGTTCAAGACAAAAGCTTCTACCTCTGCCCCGGCAGCATTAACGCATTGCTCCAGGTTATCCAGGGATGTTGAGGCAGCGGTAATGATATGAGCTTCAACCTCCAAGCGGTAGCCGTGCATGCCAATCGGTTTGTGAATACCATCCTGTCCATCTACACTGAATCCGCGCTGGATGACATGAACAATATCCCGGTTGTGGGGGATGGAAACCGCCTTGGCCGAGTCCAGGGCGCGGAAGACATCATGTTGATCAATCACACCACCGGTAATACCGCTCGCTCCCTGGCTGTTGATGGAGGAAACATGTGATCCCGCCAGGCTGACCTGGGCTGAGGTGATTTCCAAGCCGGAAGTCCGTTCCGCCTTATCAATCGACCTTTTAATGGCTTTGCTGGCAGATTCAATATCCACAACAACACCCT
Organism: Chloroflexota bacterium; assembly: GCA_011039385.1. Taxonomy (GTDB): domain Bacteria; phylum Chloroflexota; class Anaerolineae; order Anaerolineales; family UBA11858; genus B10-G9. The sequence goes on from DRBO01000134.1 coordinate 1,191, forward strand.
TGCGTAATCCCCGGGAAGGCTCAATGCCCACGCCGAGGATGCGGAATTTATGATTCGCTTCAATCCGAGCAACCAGGGTACAAATTTTTGTAGTGCCAACATCAATGCCCACGATGATCGGTGCTTCCAACGTACTCATTGTTCCATCCTGAAGTAAGGTGAATCAACATACTCAACATTAATTACCCGCGGGGTAATCCTCTTCCCCTCCAGGTATTCAACTAAGGTTTGATAAATTTTCATTTTTTGATGGGCATCGTCATCATTAAATCCAAAATATACTACCCAACCGCGGTCATCCTGCCAGCCTAACCCGTGATCCATGTCAAATATCAGCTCGATATCCTCCGGGAGATAGGAAGCCAGAACAGCAACTGTATTCACAATCCTGGGATCCACAAATCGATTCTCAATTGTGGGAGGCAGCATAGTTGAACTGACCTGGATGATTTTCGCGCTCTCGTGATGCGGTTCAAACGCTACTCCATTTTCATCCACCCAGCGCACATGGCCGTTCCAGTTCCAGGCAAGTACTGGCGCCCGCTCTTTCAGCGAGATCAAAACCCCGGCCGGCCAGCTGATCTTTACAGTAACATCGGATAACCCTGGATAAGTCAAACGCAGGTCCTCTATAACCAGTTCCGGGTTGATAAAAAATATCGACGATCCCCTGATATTAATCGCATGGGATATCTCACTCTCCGTGAAACGTTCCAGACCCTGCATCTCGATCTGCTTTACCTGGAAGAGACTTGCTTGCGTCATCATGATCATCCCAACCAGGAGTCCAACAGCCAGGAGTCCAGAAAGAATACGCCATTTGTTGCGGACCGCAGGAACTGCGGGAAGGCGAATTTCAGCTCCGGTGGCTGAGAGCGGTACATCTACCCTCCGCCGCGGCAGCGGTCGAGCGTCAATGACCGTATTATTGACACCGATCGCCGAACGTGACTGTACTGGCGGCATCTTGCGGGGAGAAACAGATGAAAAATCCCGGCGGTTCTTCTGGGACCTTCTTACCTCCCTTTTGCCTGCTGTACGAGGGTCAACTGCAGCGTCCATTAATCTCCCTTAACCTTGTAATCATACTTACGAATAATTTGGTCTTTTTCCCTTTTTCTCTCAATTGCCAGGCGGATCAGTTCGTCAATCAGATCCGCATAGGATAGTCCACTGGCTTTCCATAATTTCGGATACATGCTGATAGGCGTAAAACCCGGGATGGTATTGATCTCGTTGAGGAATATCTCCCCGGTCTCCTTGTCAAGCAGAAAATCCGCCCTGGCCATTCCAGCACAATCAATCGCCTGGTAGGCCCGTAAAGCGTAATCCTGTAATCGTTCAATCTGCTCAGCTCTGAGCCTGGCGGGAATGATCAGCTCAGAGCTGTCATCATGATATTTCGCCTCGTAAGAATAAAACTCCGCTGTGGGCCTGATCTCTCCCGGGATGGATACTTTGGGAGACTGATTTCCCAGAACGCTGAGCTCGATCTCCCGAGCATTGATACCTTTCTCCACTAAAATTCTCCGGTCATATCGGGCCGCATCCAGGATGCATTCGGCTGCCTCTTCAATATCGCTGCATTTATGGACACCTACGGAAGAGCCCATATTGGCAGGTTTGATAAAAACCGGGAACTCTCCAAATTCGGAGACTTTACACAAGACAGCTTCCATATCTTTCAGTTCAGAACTGTGGATAAGAATCGAGGGGGCAACCGGTATCTGATTAGCAATCATGACATCCTTGAACAGGGCTTTGTCCATGCCCACCGAAGAACCTAAAACTCCCGCGCCAACATAGGCCAAGTCATTCAATTCAAATAATCCCTGCATTGTGCCATCTTCCCCAAATGTTCCATGCAGGATAGGGAATATCACATCCAGTTCCGCGAAAATTTCCACAACCTCAACACCATCCACTCGTTTCAAGGAATACACTTCAGGACGGGAAGGTGCCGGAAACATCGCTGCTGCAGAAAGGTCAGTGAAGTCTTTCTTGACCAGGGCTGCCAGAACATCATCTCCGACCAGCCAATCCCCATCCTCAGTGATCCCGATTTGTGTGATTTGATATTTAGCATGATCCAGTGTTTCCAGCACAGATTGCGCGGATACCAGCGAAACCGCATGCTCCCCGGATCTGCCTCCAAACAAAACGCCCAAACGGATCAATCTATCCATCAATTTTCCGCCTTCCAATCTCCTATGAACTGAATTTCCAATTCCAGCTCAACAGAGAATTTTTCATTTACCTCATCCCGTACCAGCGCTATTAGCGTCGCAATCTCCCCGGCTGTGGCTTCTCCCCGATTGATGAAGAAATTAGCATGGTCCTGGCTGACCTCGACATCACCTACTCTGGTTCCCTTCAGACCGGCTTCTTCGATCAAGCGGCCAGAATAATCTCCGGGCGGGTTTTTAAACATGCTGCCTAAACTGGGCCCGCCGGGTTGGGATGACTGGCGTTTACTCGCAATAGCGGAGATCGTTGCCTTCACCTTTTCCGGTGTGCTGCGTTCCAGCCCAAAAGTAGCGCTGAGCACGATCGCCTGTTTTTCCCCGGACTTGATGACACTTGTCCGGTACTCATAGCCAAATTGATCCACCGACCATTCCGATCGCTGAACCCTGTCCCCTAAGGGATGCAAGATTTCTGCCAAGACCAGATTTGCGGCGATATTGGAACCAAAGGCTCCAGCGTTATTGACCACTGCCCCGCCGACGGTGCCCGGGATTCCCGAAGCCCATTCCAGTCCGCTCCAGCCTTTAGCGCCTGTCCGGCGAGACACCCCACCAAAACTGGCCCCGGATTCTGCCCAGACGAGGGGGTTCTGCCCTGACTCCTCAATAAACTCAACCCTTTTCGCTTCATTGATGAGCACAACTTCTCTGATACCGGCATCACTGATCAATGTGTTTGAGCCGCCGCCCAGGAGCACGAAGGGGATCTTTTCTTCCCACAAAAATCGTACAGCCGATTCCAGCTCTTCCGAGCTGGTTACAGATACCAGAAAATCCGCCGGGCCGCCGACTTTAATGAGGGAATAGCGGCTCATCGGCTCCTGACACTGCAGTCTGTCACCAAAGAATGCCTGCAGGGATTGGATCTGGGATGCTGTGATCACCGGTTTGCTCATCAATCAATCCTTAGAGGTCCCTGATGCGGTCAAGGACTTTATTGACCACTGCTGTTGAGATTTCTTCTCCCCTGCCGAGCAGCTGGTTCAGCTCATCCTGCAGCTGAAGATCTTCCTGGACTACCCAATCAAATTGATCCCTGGAGTCAAAAGTCACATCCACCAACTGGTCGCTGTCATCGGTATATGATTTCGCAGCCATGGTTATTCTCCTCTTTTCGTATCAATCCTATCCAACAAAGTCCTTTCAACCCGATCATTAATCTCAATTGCATCACCTGCAGTAAAGATCAACAGCATATCCCCCGCTCTCAATTCATCCTCAAGATAGGCAGCAGCCAGATCATTGCTCCGCAGGTAAAGTACATTCTCATGCTGTATAGCGTTAACCAGACCTGAAATCTGGAAATCACCGGGTTTCTCTTCCCTGGCTTCATAAACATCAAGTACCAGGACCTGATCGGCATCCCGAAAAGCCTTTGCAAAATCATTGAAAAGGGTTGTAGTCCTGGAGTAGGTATGCGGCTGCCAGACTGCCCGGATATAGCGGTCTGGATATGCGCTCCTGGCTGCGGATAAGGTAGCCAGGATCTCCGTTGGATGGTGACCATAATCATCCACAAGCAGCACGTCATCGATTTCACCCCGAATCTCAAATCTGCGCCCACTTCCGGAAAATTTGCCCAGGGCTCGGACAATTTTCTCCCGGTCGATTTCCAAACTGTCGGCCAGGGCGAAGGCGGCCAGAGCATTAAGCACATTATGCTCACCCGGCACCTGGAGGGAAACCGGCAGACGGGTTTCGTCATCCTGATCCACAATCCGGAGTTCAAAATCCATCCCGATTGCGGGATTAACGCGGACACAATGGGCTGAATAATCCCAATCCGGGTTTTCCAGGCCGTAAATCTTCAGCTTCTGACCGGGTTTGAGGACATCCCCCAGGGCTCTCGCCCCGGGATTCTCCCCGCACAGGATCAGGGTTCCATCAGGCTCCAGGTTGGACACAAATCTCCTGAAGGCTTCCGCAAACGAATCCGGGGTCGGGAAAATATCCGGATGGTCGTGTTCCACATTGGTCACAGCCGCAAAATTGGGTCGCAATCCAAGGAACATGTAATCATACTCATCAGCCTCGATCACAAAATAACTTCCACTGCCCGCCCGGGCATTGGTATTCAGATTGCTCACTACACCGCCGACTATAAACGATGGATCAAGACCCAGATCGGACAGGATCCATACCACCATGGACGTGGTCGTGGTTTTACCATGGCTGCCAGCGACAGCGACAACCTTCTTTCCGGCTGTGAGTCTGCCCAGGAATTCGGAGCGTTTCAATACCGGGATCCCGGCAGCCAAGGCTGCCTGGACTTCTGGATTATCATCCGCGATGGCAGAGGAACGTATCACCAGATCAGCTCCCTGGATATTCCCGGCCTGGTGCCCCAGGAAAACAGAACCGCCTGCCTGTCTGACAGATTCAAAGAGGGGTGATGGATTGAGATCTGATCCACTCACCTGCAAGCCCTGTTCCAGTAATACCCTGGCTATTGCTGACAAACCCGTACCTCCTATGCCGATAAAATGTATATGCTCCATCAGATAAACACCACCAGGACAAACATGAACGCCACGACGACAGCAAAGAACAAGCTAATCTGATTACTGGCGAATACTGGCGGGAAGTACTTCAATATCGTTATGGCCGCATCACCCAATGGCGTACCGGCCTGGGGTGGAAGTATCTGGGGCGAGAATGGATACTGGGCTGCCGCCATATACCACCACAGCGAGCCGATAATGAAAAACCCACTGCCCAAACCCAGTACCACACCCAGCAGGACATCCTGGATCCGCTCTCGCCGGGCTTTTTCACGGATGGCAGCCAGCCGGGGTGTCTGGTATCCAAAGAAGGTCAGAACCGAAAGAATCGTTGCCCGGGACCAGAATTGAATCCTCAATTCATCCTGGATCGCCAGTGGCAGAGCTCCAAAACCGATCCCTGCCGTGTAATTTTCAACCTTGCCCAGCACTTCCTCAAATGGAACCAGATAGGGAGTAAATGATTCCAGCACATAGATCAAGAACAAAGCCAGCACAACGCTGAAGATGACTAGAAGTTCCTTAGCCCAGCCCCGCATCGCACCGATCAGGCCAAAAAGGATCACAAACAACCAGAATGCGGACAGTATGGAAATCATTTCTTGTCCCCTCCTGCAGCCTGATTCGCCATGTTGAACAGTTGACGGGCGATTTTCTTCGCAGCGTCTGGCCGAGCCAACTGCCGGAGCGCTGCCCTCATTGCCTTACGTTTTTCGCCATTCCGCACTAAGGATTGGATTTCAGGAAGGAGCTTTTCAGCCAGATCCTCATCCCGAATCAGCACTGCAGCTCCCTTATCAACCAGGTAGCTGGCATTGGTCTTCTGGTAGCGCCAGGCGTAGGGGTAAGGGATCAGGATTGAAGGAAGCTCAAACATCGGGTATTCACCCAGAATCGATGCGCCGCTCCGTGATACAACCAGATCAGAACTCCGCAAGGCTGCCCCCATTCTTTCATGCAGGAAAGGGTAAAGCTTGTAGTTCTGTTGAGCGGTCTCTCTGAGCTGTTCCCGGTTTGCTTGCATGGCTTCCCAATCCAGCCTGCCAGTGATATGCAGCACCTGCATCTCTTCCAGCAGTTCAGGAAGGATGCAAACCAGGGCCTGGTTGATCGAGCGGGCTCCTTTGCTGCCGCCAAAAACAAGCACCACAGGCAGATGGGGACTGATGTCCAGCGCCTCCAGCGCCTTTTCCCGGGTCCAATCCAACATTTTCTTCCGAACGGGATAACCACTGACCAGAACAGGTTTTCCCGGGGGTGTGTAATTCTGACTTTCCTCCACTGAAACGGCGATCCTGTCAGCCAGGCTGGCGATGGTCCTGATGGCCAATCCCGGTTCAATATCGGGAATAAACACCAAACTGGGAACGGATCGGCCAGCATAAGCTGTGGGCACCGCCAGGTATCCTCCGGTGAAAAAGAGCGCCTCAGGTTTAAATTCCCGCATGATCCTGCCGGCTTTGAGGTACCCGCGGAAGAGTTTGGACAAGTTGCCAGGCAGGTTTCTCACCCCCACCCCGTGCAATCCCGCGGCA
>DRBO01000056.1 GCA_011039385.1 Chloroflexota bacterium
ACGGCGTCGCAGAAGGAGAACCGGGAGTCAGGCTGAAAGTTGGGGAAGGCGATGGTGGATACGTTGGGGTGGCTGGCATGGTCGGCGGGGAGCGGTCCAGCCTGCCGGGAGAAGGAGAGGACCTTTCCCGCCAATCCCCCGCCTGGTCCCGGTCCTGTTCCGGAGGATATCTTTCCAGGCTGTGTCCTTCAGCCGGGGCTGGGGCCGGTGGTGAAAAACCACCAGCGCCCGATTTCCCATACACAACCAGATCCACCACTTGATCCCAGGGATCCACCAGCAGCACTTCATCTCCAGTGTTAGAGAGTTTCACCGAGTTCTTCCCCCACGGATCGTAGGGCAACATATCGGGCACCCGGGGATCGCTGTCAACCAGCTCAAAATCCGGCAGGAAACCGTACCGGGGTTGAAACACCCGGGACTGATTGGCAATCACCAGTACCTGGCCGCTTTCTATAAAATTGCCAGGCGGAAAACGGAGCAAACCTTCTTTCCCCCCGGGAGAAATCTCATCTCCAATTTTGATCCCATTCAGGGGGAGCTTTTCTCCACCCGGGTTGAATAGTTCTACCCATTCACCCCCGGGCTCCTCTCCCAGAGGGTTGGGCAACAATTCCGTGATCAGAAGCCGGACCGGATAGTAGGTTGGTGAGGGAATAATGGTTGGACTTGATGTCCACGAAGGTCTAAAGGCTAATCCGGGAGTCGGCGTGGGAGCAACAGTAGGGGTTTTCGTGGGAATGGGTATGTTTTCAGCATAGAACACTGGTTCCTGGGGAAAATACCCCCCGCCCTGTGGATTCTGGTCAATCAACCTCAAACTTGGCTTCTCAAGCAATTGCAGGTAATAACCATCCTGATCCTGGCGGATCAGACCAACCAGGTCTTCCAGCCTGTACTCAGGTTGAAGGAGACCCGGGTCAAATCCCAGGAGATCCCCATTAATTCCCAAAGAAAACGACTCCTCCTGGAAACAAATCAATTGAGCAGCCGGGTCCGGTGATATTTGCGGGACAGCAAGAAACCGAGCTGGAAGAGCCCTGCTTTCAACAAGATCAGCCCGGGGGATGGCAACCAGCTGGCCTTCCCATTTTTCGTAACCGAAGACCATCGGGGGTATCAGGTAGTCTGCCAGATCTGCTGGACCTGGCAGCGGGTTGTTCATACTGAGAATTTCAAGACCCGGGAGATCGGCTTCCAGATATGTTTCACCCCCGGATTCACGGACTGTCCCCCTTACCTGGACCTGGTCTCCCAGATCAACCAGATCCTGCCCTGCCCCCAGGGAGATATACAGCCCCCGCGAAGCTTCCCCATCCAGGGGACAAGCTTCATCCAGGATCATAAACCCACCCGGCTCGGCACCCTCCAGGTCCGCGATAATCAGGCCACTGAGGATCACTTCCTGATCCAGATAGGGAGATTCCAACCCTGTGCCCTGTACTTCACACACAGCACTCTTTCGAGGAGCTTTCCGGCAGCCCGTTCCCAAGATACCGACCAGCATGAAAAATCCTATCAACCCAAAAAGCCGATATTTCTTGCCCCCTGATCCCTTCACCATGCCCCCATAAAAATCGAAATCCTGCCGGCAATATCCTATTGGACTATACAGAATCCCAGGGGGAAGTTCAAGAGGGTCATCCAACTGGTTGGAGGAAAACATCTCCCAATTACTTCTGAAAACCCTGAAAAAAGCCAAGCTTTGGGGTGATTTAAGGCCTTCTTTTAGTTGGCTACAGACCATCCCAAAGCTGGTATAATCTAGCTGTTAGAAAAAAGGAGCAAGCAGTGGCATTTTCTCCCTTCGATTGGCTGTTGGGATATTTCTCGCTTGATATTGGCATAGATTTAGGAACAGCAAACACACTGGTAAACGTCAAGGGCAAAGGCATCGTTATACAGGAGCCGTCCTGGGTCGCTATCCATAAAAGGACTCGCGAACCGATAGCCATTGGAGCTGCGGCGAAAGAAATGATCGGCCGCACCCCTGCTGACATCACCACCCTGCGCCCCCTGCGGGATGGTGTGATCTCCGAGTTTGAAATCACCCAGGCCATGCTGGAATACTTTATCGCCCGGGCTCATCAGCAGAGCATCGTCCCGGTTCCCCGGCCGCGGGTAGTGATCGGTATCCCTGCCGGCGTTACCGAGGTGGAAAAACGGGCTGTCTATGACGCTGCCATGGCAGCAGGGGCCCGCCAAACTTACTTGATCGAGGAGCCCGTTGCGGCTGCCCTGGGCGCCGGCCTGCCCATCAATGAAGTTGGTGGCAGCATGATCGTTGATATTGGTGGCGGAACCTCCGAAGTCGCCATCATGACCATGGGAGGGGTGGTATCCTCCCGTTCCCTGCGCGTAGCAGGAGATGAGCTAGATGAGGATATCATCCAATATATCCGCAATAAATACAACATCCTCATCGGTCAAAGTTTGGCCGAGGAAGCCAAGATTACCATCGGTTCAGCCTTCCCTCTTCCGGAAGAAAAAACCATGACCCTGCGGGGAAGAAATTTGGTCACCGGCCTGCCAGATTCGATCGAGGTCTCCTCCATTGAACTCCGGGACGCGATATCCGATTCGGTCCAGACCATTATCGATACAGTACGTGACGCATTGGACGAAACTCCTCCTGAAATCCTTTCTGACCTGATGGATAATGGTGTATGCCTGGCCGGGGGGGGCTCCCTCCTCCAGGGGTTGGACAAACGTCTGACCGAAGAACTCCAGATCAATGCCTGGTTGGCGGAAGATCCCATTAGCTGTGTTGCTCGGGGTGCCGGTGTAGCCCTGGAAGACATCGATAAATGGAAAGGCTTATTTGTCGGCTTGGAGCGTAAAACCGCCCCAAGGGATTAATCCAGTAATCGCACACATCCGGCCGCACCCCTATCAATCCTAACCCAGCACGAACTCTCACAAACGGGGAGCGGCAGCACACCCTCCCACTCTGTATGAAAAATCGTTTTCCGCAATCCCTTCGTCTAATCATAATCAGCCTGGTAGCCATTGGTGTTCTGGCGCTGGCGCTGAGTGGCACGTTCACCAGCCTGTCCCGCTGGGTAGCGACTCCTATCACTGCAGTCCAGACCTGGGTATCCCGCCAGTACCAGGGGGTGGAAAATCTCCTTTCCGCTTCCCAGGATATCCAGGAGATCCGCCAGCAGAACACAGCCCTGGAAGCCGAAAACGCCCGCATGCAAGCCCAAATTGTGGGGCTGCAGCAGCAGCTGGTGGAGTTTGAAATTCTCTCCGCCTTGCTGGAATTTGCGCGGGCGAATCCTGAACATCAATATAGTGGCGCTTCCATCATCGGCCGGGATCCCAGCCCCTTCCTGAATTACATCATCATTAACCGGGGAGCGGACGATGGGCTCCGCAGGGGCATGCCGGTAGTCACCCAAAACGGTCTGGCGGGCAGGATAGTCCAGGTCACAGCCAGCGCGGCACGGGTCAGTCTGATCACCGATCCGGCCGCTCGCATCAACGTTCGGATAGAACCATCCCGGTCCCCAGCTGTTTTAACTGGTTCGATCACAGGGGATATCACCCTCGAACAGATCCCACAAGATGCTGACGTGAATCCGGGCAACCTGATTCTGACCTCTGGATTGGGAGGTAACTACCCTGCCAATATCATTGTTGGCCAAATTACCAGTGTCCGCAGCCGAGAAAATGCCCTCTTCCAATCCGCTTCAGTGCAGCCTGTGACTGATTTTTCGGATTTATCCATTGTGCTGGTGATCACCAATTTTGAGCCGGTGGATTTCAGCCCCCTCATACCGGAAGCGGGCACACCGTAGAGGTTGATTGATCCCTTATGTCTGTGATATTGAGCATCCCCACTCTGGCATTTATTTCCATTCTGCAATCCGCAGTTGTCAGCAGGCTGCCGTTAAACCAGGGGATAGCGGATCTAATGCTGGTCCTTCTGGTAGCAATTGCTCTGCAAAAAAAGGTCAATACAGCCTGGCAGTGGAGCATCATCGGAGGCCTGCTGACAGATTTCAACTCCGGGCTTCCTTTTGGGATCTTCACGGCGAGCTACTTGCTGGCCACAGCACTGGCTACAGTTCTTCGGGAGAGGATCTGGCGTTTTTCCTTCCTGATGCAGCTCTTGGTAGTGCTGGCCGGGACCTTGGTTTCCCAGGTTCTTTCCTATTTGGTCTTTTTCCTGGGGGGAACCAGCCTTGATTTCGTCACTGTGCTCAGGGTGATCACTATGCCCAGTATCATTCTCAACTTTATGCTTTCCCTGCCAATTTTCGTTCTGACCAGGGATGTGCTGGACCAGATAAACCCCCAGGAACAAAATGCTTAATTCGCCGGTTTCTTCGCATAACAAAATAACCACTGGCCGAATCCTTTCTTTTGCAGGTATCTTCGGCGTGATTTTTCTGCTCTTTGTCTTCAGGCTGTTTTCAATACAGATCCTCAATGGGGATATCTATATCGCCCAGGCGCTGGAAAACCGTCTCCGGAAAATCAGCCTCGCTCCCACCCGGGGCGTGATCTTCGATCGTAATGGCATCGTCCTGGCCCGCAACGTCGCTTCCTACAATGTGGTAGTGAAAGCCGCGGAGCTGCCCGATGATGAAGGGTCCATCCAGAATATTATCCGTTCCTTGGCAGGTTTTGTTGACGTTCCTGTTTCCCGGAGTGAAATCAGTCCAGAAAATCCCTTTGTGCCCTGCATGTCCGACCACGGCATCAGCCAGATCTTTGAATATGGAGAGCAGAGTGCGCCATACCAGGACGTTAAAGTCGCCTGCAACATCCCGGAGGATCAAGCCAGGATCATCCAGGAAAAGACCATCGATTGGCCTGGCATATCCCTGGAAATTGAAACCATCCGTGATTATCCCACCGGCTCTCTGACAGCCAGCATCATTGGCTTCCTTGGTCCGATTTCCAGTATAGAGGAAGGCTATTATACAGAGCGGGGATTTGTGACCAATCGTGACAAAATTGGCTATGCTGGGCTGGAGCGCTTTTTTGAATCCATCCTCTCTGGAAAACCCGGCAAGCGTGTAGTAGAAGTTGATGTCGGCGGCCAGATCATCCGCGATGCTGTACCGGTGATCCCCTCTCTGCCGGGTCAGAACATTTACACCACGCTGGATACCAGACTGCAGCAGGCAGCGGAAGCCATTCTACTTAATGAAATAAATGACTGGAACGCGTATTTCGGCGAACTGCGCATCACCAGCGGCGTGGTAATTGCCATGAATCCCCAGACAGGGGAAATCCTTGCCATGGTTTCTTACCCAACTTATGAGAACAATCGCATGGCTCGCATCATCCCCGCCTATTATTACCAGCAGCTTAACGCGGATGTGCGCAATCCCCTGCTCAACCAGGCTGTAGGCGCTGAACTCCCGGCAGGCTCAGTCTTTAAGATATCCACTGCCCTGGGGGCTCTCAACGAGGGAGTGGTAACACCAGACCAGGTAATCACCACACCGCCCGAAATCATACTGGCCAACAAATACACGCCCAACGACCCGGGGAAAAGCAAAACCTACGTGGACTGGAACGAGTATGGTTTCGGAGAGCTGGATTTTATTGGCGGCATAGCGAACTCCAGCAACGTCTATTTTTACCAACTCGGCGGCGGGGACGCGGACGAACTTGGCACCGGAATCCCCGGAGAAGTGCCAGAAGGTCTGGGCATTTGCCGCCTGGGCACCTATGCCAGGGCCCTGGGCTACGGGGATTACCTGGGCATAGAGCTCCCAGATGAAGCTGACGGGATCATTCCGGACCCCAAATGGAAACGAATTGCCCATGGGGAAAACTGGTCCACTGGCGACACTTACATCACCAGTGTTGGCCAGGGATTTGTCACCGCCACGCCCCTTCAGGTACTCACCTCAGCGGCCACGATCGCCAATGACGGCAAATTGATGCAGCCCACCATCATCGGAAACATCGCCAACGCGGAGGGTGAGGTGATCGTGCCATTTGAGCCAGAGCTGAAATGGGATATCACAGTCGACCCGGTGATAGAAATCTATTCCAATCCCACCAGCGCAGGCGGCTGCGAGGCCAAACTTACCGGAGAGACCACCACTGTAGATCCCTGGGTGATCGAAACCATCCAGGAAGGCATGCGAGCCGCGGTTACTGAAGGCACCCTGAAGGATGTCTTTGAAAATACCAGCATAGCGGTAGCCGGCAAAACCGGCACTGCCGAATACTGCGACACTTTTGCCAATGAAAAAGGCCTCTGCATCCCCGGCAGCTGGCCCTCCCACGCCTGGACGCTTGCCTACGCCCCGTATGACAATCCAGAAATCGCTGTGGTCGCTTTTGCCTATAATGGTGGTGAGGGCGCCAGCGTAGCCGGGCCAATTGTCCAGCGCACCATTGAAGCTTATTTCGAGCTCAAGAGCATTGACAGCCGGGCAAGTCGTCACTGAGTTCTCATGCTATAATTTTAGGGATCGATCGAGAGTGGTTTTTTCGCATTTAATTCTGGGGCAAACCATATGGAGACAGAAAAAATCGAGGTCAAAGGGATAAAAAACGGCCTGTTGATCGAGTTAAGGGATGGAGATTGGGATGAGCAAAAAAAAGCGCTGATGTCCCATATTAACGAGAACAAGGCATTTTTCAAGGGAGCAAAACTGGTCCTGGATGTAGGAGACCGACCCTTGAAATCCCCTCAGCTTTCCAGCCTGCGCGGGGAGCTCTCCGACCGGGAAATTAAACTAAAGGCGGTCCTGAGCACATCGCTGGTGACAGAAAGAGCTTCACAGGATTTAGGCCTCGAGATCAAAATCGACCAATCCTCTCACCGGGATGAAAAGACCACCATTGATTCCATGCTGGACGGCGATGAGGCTGTTTTTCTGGAGCGCACACTGCGTTCCGGTCACAAGGTGAGCTTTCCCGGGCACATCGTTGTGCTGGGAGATGTAAATCCTGGGGCGGAGCTGATTGCCGGAGGGAATATTATTGTCTGGGGTCGGCTGCGGGGTGTTGTCCACGCTGGCGCGAGCGGAGATTTGGAGGCAGTTGTCTGCGCTCTGGACCTATCGCCTACCCAACTGCGTATCGCAGACAAGATCAGCGTCTCCCCTCCCCGCAAGGCGAAACCCAAACCAGAGATCGCCCGGTTGGAAAATGATCAAGTGGTTGCCCAGGAGTGGAAAGCAGGAACATAATCAGGAGCTAAGAAAAATAGTTATGAGCGCTAAAGTCATCACCATCACATCCGGTAAAGGCGGGGTTGGTAAAACGACCGCCACAGCAAATATCGGCGCCGCCCTCGCCAAGAACGGTCAGCGAGTCGCCTGCATTGACGCGGATATCGGTCTCCGGAACCTGGATGTAGTCATGGGATTGGAAAACAGGATCGTATACGATCTGGTGGATGCAGTGGAAGGCCGCTGCCGACTCAGCCAGGCCATGATCAAGGATAAGCACATCCCGGACCTG
>DRBO01000042.1 GCA_011039385.1 Chloroflexota bacterium
CTTCCTTTGTCCCGCTTGTTCAAACCTTGCAGTTCTTCTACCAATCCAGATTGCCAGGATTGTACCGAGTATTCCGCCAACTATTAGATCTGGAAAAAAATATTCAAGCGCAGTGCAAGGAAAGCTGTTGCGCATAATTTCTCCTTGTAAGGGGCAATTGTTGTTCCCTCGCTGTCAGGTGTAGCAGAAAACTTGACCCTTCTCCTTTTAGCTCAAAAAACAGAAGAATTCATCGGAGAATGTATAGGTTTTATTAAGAGTAAAATTGTTACACTCATTGGCAACCCGTTTCTGTTACTGCGCATTAACTTCCTCCTTGGTTTATTGAGGGAACCTATTATAGGAGTCCAGTTTTCAACTGAAAATGAGTCCAGCTTTCAATTGCAAGCAGTCCACTTTTCAATTTCAAATGACACTCACCCTCTCGGGCTTGACAAAAGAGCTTGCCCCATATAGACTAAGGGGAAATATTTATCAGGGAAATGATGATGGTCTTTATAGGAACATTCCTTTTGATGGCAGTGGTGATGTTTATGGCCATGCGCAAGGGCGCTGACAGCCCTTTCCCAATTCTGGCAGCCATCCGTGTTAGAAAAGATCGCTGAACCGATCTGTGAATAATACCCTGGCTGTCCCGATGGACAGCCTTTTTTTGTTAAGGATTTACCTTTGGAGTTGATGATGACCAAAAACATTCTTGTCGCCGTTGCCTGGCCTTATGCCTCAGCTGATATCCATGTGGGCAATATGACTGGCTCTTATCTGCCAGCCGATATCTATGCTCGCTTCCATCGCCTCCAAGGCAATCAAGTATTAATGGTGTCCGGGTCGGATTCCCACGGCACTCCCATCATGGTCAGGGCCGATCAGGAAAACAGCACGCCGGAAGAAGTCTATAAAAAATACCACGCCAAGTTCCTGGATCTCTTCCAGCGATCAGGCCTGAGCTACGACCTGTTCACCACCACCCATACCGAAAACCATTTTAAAGTAGCTCAAACCATCTTCAGCTCTCTGAAGGAGAACGGCTATCTCTACACCGAGACCAAGGAACATTGGTATTCCACCTCCCAGGAGCGCTTCCTGCCGGACCGTTATGTGGAGGGGACCTGCTACATCTGCGGTTACGAAAATGCCCGGGGGGATCAGTGTGACAACTGCGGCAGCCTGCTCGAGGCAACCAGCCTGATTAACCCCCAATCCAAGATGGACGGCTCCACCCCGGAACTGCGAGAGACGGAACATTTCTATCTTGACCTGGGTGCCTTACAGCCCAAAATTGTCGATTTCCTGAAAGCCAGGGAGGAGTACTGGCGCCCCAATGTCATTCGCCAATCTCTGGGCCAGATCTTGGCGGAAGACCTCCACGGCCGGGCCATCACCCGCGACCTGAAGTGGGGCATCCCGGTGCCTGTCTCTGGTTGGGAGGATAAAAGCCTTTATGTCTGGTTTGAAGCAGTGATTGGCTACCTGTCAGCAACCATTGAATGGGCCTCACTCAGCGGGGATCCCGATCGCTGGAAGGATTGGTGGTACAACCCGGAGGGCAGGTCCTATTATTTTATCGGCAAGGATAATATCCCCTTCCACGCCGTGATCTGGCCGGCTGAGCTCGCCGGCGTAGGCAGGACTTTCGGCGCCTTCTTTGACGAAGACAACCAGAGGGAACTGGTCCTGCCTTATGATGTGCCTGCCAACGAATTTTTAAATATGGAAGGCAAAAAGATCTCCGGCAGCCGCAACTGGGTGGTCGACGGGCTGGATTTCCTCACCCGCTACGATCCTGATCCCCTGCGCTATTATCTGACAGCCAACATGCCGGAAACACGCGATACGGATTGGGAATGGTCCAAGTTCGTCACTCGCAACAACAATGAGCTGGTGGCCACCTGGGGCAACCTGGTCAACCGGGTTTTATCCTTCGCCCACAAAAACTGGGAGGGGTATGTGCCGGATCCTGGAGACCTGCGCCCGGAGGATGAAGCCATTCTGAAAGTGGTTGAGGAAGGTTTTGATCATATCGCTGAGTTATATGACAAAGTGAAGCTGCGGGCAGCCCTGACCGAAACCATGCGTCTGGCCGGGGAAGTCAACAAGTACCTGGATGAAAAAGCTCCCTGGTTTGAGATCAAGGAAGATAAGCAGAGCGCTGGAAAGTCCATTTACACAGCCATCCGGGCTATTGATTCTTTGAAAATCCTCTTTGCGCCCGTGCTGCCTTTCACCTGCGAGCAGCTTCATCAAATCCTTGGATATGAGAAACCGATCTTCGGGGAGCAGTATACCGAGGAAGTCCCGGATAACCTCAGCACGCACACGGTCCTGCGCTACCGCGCAGGGGAAACCTGTTGCAGCTGGCAGCCCAGCGAGATCCAAGGGGGCAGGGAATTCCATAAACCCAAACCTCTTTTCAAGAAGCTTGACCCAGAGATCGTGGAACAGGAGCTGGAACGATTGGGATAAATGAGCGTCAGAAGCAAAAAAGCGGGGTCCTCGGAGGACCCCGCTTTTTTTGATAAGAATCGGAATGCTAGGGACTGACTACCCGTCCCATAAACAGGATCGAATTGGTCTGGTGGTCCCGGATGGCAAACAGGAACGGTCGGTCCACTGTCAGCTGGAGCGGATTCATGGGGGCGGCAGTCAATTTCATCACCACTGCTGTCGCAGCAGCGGCTTCTGTGCCTTCCTCATCCACGCCGATGTAAGCCTTGTGGAAAACGTCGGAAATGAACAGGTCTTCGTCTCCGGTCATGCCGGAAAAGTCCGCGGCTCCACTGAAGGCTTGCGGCATGCCCATCGCCGCCAGGGTATCCGCCAGGCTGATCTCGGTCTCAAATTCGAATTTCGGGAATAGCAGTTGAACTGGCGTATACACCATTTCTGAGACAACCTGTTCCAGCACTGCGCTGGACAAAGCCCCTTCAAATTCCTTGAAAGATCCCTCATCGGGGATTAAGACCAGCATGGATACCTGTCCACCCAGATAAGGCAGAGCCACTGCCTGGAAGCCATCACCTTTGTAATGGGGAATACTTGCGTCCGGGCCCAGGCTCATCATAGGCACATCGAGTTCTTCCCCATTCAGGCCATGGAAAACACCATTTTCGGTAAGAGATTCTTCAAAGGGTTCCATCCAGGTAGCCTTGAAGTAGATAGCATTGCTGAGGACCAGGCGGGTATCACTGTCAATAGCACCCTCAGGGATCAAATCCCTAATCTTCTCCTGGGTCTGGTCACTCACCCACTGGTTTATCGTTTGACGCGATTCTTCCGGTGCCTGGATGTAGTCGAGCAGGCGCAGGCCTGCGCCGTAGTTGACAGCCAGGGTATCCAGAAAATCCTGCTCAAAGTGGTAATCCTTCTGCCCCCAAATAGCATTGGCGATATTCAGCTGGAATGGATCCCCTTGATCTTCCGGGATATCCAGTTCTGCCAGCCCTTCCAGGTGCTGGTCCAGGGCGTTAAAACCGGCGTGGAGCAGATCCTCATCTTCCAGGAAATGAAATACCGCCGCCATCTGCCGGGCGGTTTCCCCTTCCGCGCCGGCATAGGTCATTGCTAAGGCAGAGGAAATGCTGTAGGGAGAATAGAACAGGTTGCCTTCCCTGGAAGCCAGCTGCTGATATAAATCCAGGGCAAAGGCAGTGTTACCCTCTGCCAATCCAGCCAGCTCTTCCAGGGGATAATCTGCCAGATCCTGGCGGGAAAGTTCAGAAATGGCTTCCTGAGGTTTGTCCCCTCCCGAGGGAGGGTAACTTCCATCTGAACAGGCGGACAGGCCCAGGATCAGGATCCCGGCCAGGGCAAGATAAATCATCGAATAGTTTTTTTGGTTCTTCATATATATCTCCATCATGAAATTTTTTACCACCTAGTTAATGACGGAGATGGATTGAAATAAGTTCCCCGGAAATTGAGCTTTCTCAGCATAGGACGCGGGATCCTGAGAGCATGTAAAAAATCAATCCCCAAAACTCACCACTGTCACGCCGTCTCCCCCTTCCCCTTCTTTGCCGCGCTCAAAATGGTCCACCTGAGGATGGCTCTCAAGAACTTTTCGGACCGCCGCCCGCAGTTTGCCGGTACCCATGCCATGAATGATCCGCGCCCAGGGCATCCGCGCCAGGAAGGCTTTGTCCAGGAAATAGCCCAGGTTTTCCAGCGCTTCATCCACCTGCTGTCCGCGCAGATCCAGTTCCAGGCCTGGCGATTCTACTTCAGTTGGCGTGTGGACTACCACCCGGGGAGCCACCTCCAGCTCTGGTTCCACGCTCTCGCCTGCGTGTTCCAGATCCGACTTGCTGGCTCTGACTCGGATATTACCCACCTGGATTTCCACGTCATTTCCATTTACAGAAAGCACTTTTCCTTTTTTACCCAATGACCGGAGGTAGACTTTATCCCCTTCCAGTACGGGTCCAGAAGGAATGGGGATGGAGATATCTGCTCGTCTTTGGGGCAGCGGCTCAGAAAGGATCTCTTCAATTTGTTCTGCGTCCCTTTCCAGGGCTGCCACTTCTTCCTCTGGCTGTTTGCCCTGTTCGATTGCGGAGCGGGCCGCTTCCAGATCCTTCCTGAGCTCATCCAGCTCATCCCGGGCCTCCTGGCGGGTCTTTTCCAGCAGGTCAAGCCGCTCCTCTTCGATCTCCTTGATGCGGTCTACCAGCTGTCGGCGGAGAATTTCGACATCTTCCCGGGCGCTTTCCGCCGCCAGCCGGGCATCTTCAGCCAATTTGCGCTGGCGGTGGATTTCATCCAGCAAGTCATCAGCCTGCAGATCAGCAGGGTCAAGCGTACCGCGAGCAGCCTGGATAATATCCTCCGGCAGCCCCAGTCGGCTGGCGATCGCCAGGGCATTGGACCTGCCAGGCAATCCAATCGTCAGGTGATAGGTGGGCCGAAGACTTACCAGGTCGAATTCAACCGAGGCATTGACCACGCCTGAAGTGGTATGGGCATATGCTTTTAAATCCGGATGATGGGTAGTCACCAGGGTAGTAATCCCCCGTTCCAGCAGATGGGACATTAATGAACGCGCCAGGGCAGCCCCTTCTTGCGGATCAGTGCCAGCTCCCAATTCATCCAGGATCACCAGAGATCGGCGGTCCATTTTTTCCAGAATGTTTATGATATTGGTGATGTGCCCCGAAAAAGTGGACAAGGACTGCTCAATGGATTGTTCATCCCCGATATCGGCATAGAGGCTAGAGAACAGGCTGATCTCAGACTTTCCCGCAGCAGGTATATGCAGCCCGGTCTGAGCCATCAGGATCAGCAATCCAACTGTCTTCAAGGTGACTGTCTTTCCACCAGTATTGGGGCCGGTAATGATCAAGGCATAGGTCTCGTCATCCAGAACCACATCCACCGGAACCACTTCCCGGGGATCGAGCAGTGGGTGTCGCGCGCCGAACAAACGCAGGATCACCCCCGGATGGCCTTTTCCCTGCCTATGCGGGAAGGAGTGGATGGCTGGCCGGTAAGCTTTTATCGCCAGAGCATATCTTCCGCGAGCAAACGCTAGGTCGAGTCGGGTCAGGGCATCCACCATATCCACCAGGGCTTCACCATTCTCGGCCACCCGGGCAGTTAGGTCTGCCAATATACGCCGGACTTCATCCCGTTCATCCAATTCCAGCTTCCGGAAGCGGTTATTGGCATCCACCATGGCCTGGGGTTCAATATACAATGTGGCCCCTGAGGTCGATTGGTCATGCACAATGCCTGGAACACTGGCCCTGGCGTCCGCTTTGATCGGCAATACATATCTGCCGTTGCGTTGGGTGACAATGGCCTCCTGGAGATATTTGGCCAGATCTGGTTTTTTCAGCAGCTGATTCATCCGACTTTTTAACCGGCCGTGCTGGACCCTCAATTCTTTCCGGATCTGCGCCAAACGATCAGAAGCTGTATCCAGGATCTCTTCCTGGTCTGAAACCACCCGGGTGATCAAACTGACCAGCCCCAGGGAATCAGGAAGCTCCCGGACCATGGCTTCCAGGGCTGGATAGTCCCAGTTCTCCTTGTGAAAAAGGCGTTTCAGATTCCGCACAGCCACCAGGGAATCCTTGACCTGCAGGATCCGGTTGGGCTCAAGGAGTATCCCCCTCAGGGCATCTTCCACAATTGGCCTGAGATCCCTGGCTCCCCCCACCGTAGTACCGGGGTGCAGTGTAATTAATTCCAGCGCTTCAGCGGTCTCCTGCTGGAGGAGATCGACCTCTTCCAGATCCGTGGAGGGGACCAGCTCCCGGGCTTTTTCCCGGGCAGGATTAAAATGGCACTGATCTGCCAGAGCATCCAGAATGCGGTGGTATTCAAGCGTGGTGAGTGTCTTTTGGTCCATCGCTGTCAGTTTACCATACCCTTGAAAGAGCAAAACTGATTAAATGCCATGGATAATAGCGGGAAGTTTGTCGCACTCAATCGATTCTGATTGCTCCTGATCGAAGCTTGGAATTAATAAAGCAAAAGCGGTTATAATCCAGCATATTGTCCTGTCAGCAATCTAGACCACAAGACTATGTCTCGTCCAATCTGGTTTGTCAACTTCTTAAAACGCGTCTATCCTGCCCGGCGGCCGATCGCCCGGCTAACGAAACTACCTCTGATTGGGGACCTGGTAGATCATTTTCTCTTCCGCGGTGATGAGATCTATGTGCTTCCCAAAGACCAGACCATTCAAATCAATGCCCCACTCAACCCACCGGAAAGCACAATCATCCCTTCCGAGGTCGTGGAGCATTACATCAACCAGGCCAGCCACCACTGGATTATGGATTTTTGCATCTGCCGGGAAGGGGAAGGATGCCAGGATTATCCTCACGACCTGGGATGCATCTTTCTTGGCAAGCCAGTCCTGCAGATCAACTCAAAACTGGGCAGGTTGGTGAGCAAGGAGGAAGCCCTCGAGCATGCCCGCCTCTGCCGAGAAGCCGGCCTGGTGCATTCCATCGGGCGCAGCCGGCTGGATTCCATCTGGCTGGGAGCGACGCCGTCCGAAGAACTGATGACCATCTGCAGCTGCTGCCCCTGCTGTTGTTTATGGGGGTTGGTAACAGATCTGACTCCCAAGATCGGCCAGAAGATCACCCGCTTGCCGGGCGTAGAGGTAACTGTCAATGGGGACTGCACAGGATGCGGCCTCTGTGCGGATGGGATTTGTTTTGCTGACGCGATCCTGATCTCGAATGGCCGGGCGCATATCAGCCTGGAATGCCGGGGTTGTGGGCGCTGCGTGGAGGTCTGTCCCGCAGGTGCGATAGAGCTGACCATCAATGGGGAAGAGAATAGAAAGGAAATCCACCAGCGGCTGGATCAGCTGGTGGACCCAAGCTGAGCAGATGATCTATATAAAATTTATACCTCGAACGAA
>DRBO01000145.1 GCA_011039385.1 Chloroflexota bacterium
GGCATCAAGGGAGTGATCGCTTCCCGAGCCATCGCCGTCCTGGAAGAGCACCTGCAGATCCCCGCCTATGAGGTTTTCAGCCTCCTGGCAGGCACTTCGACGGGCGCGATCATCACTACCGGTATCGCTACCGGATTGTTCGGGGAGGAGATCCACCGCCTGTACTGCGACTTGGGCCCGGTGATTTTCAAGAAGACCTGGCGTTCGACTCTCTGGCCCCTGACCCGCTACCGCTATCCACTCGAGCCGCTCCAGGAAGCCCTCGATGATCAAATGGGCGGCAAGACCATGGGGGAGTTCTGGACCTCGGACAAGCCAATCGACCTGGTGATCACCGCCTTTGACCTGGTGGAGAACAAGACGCTCTTCATCAAGCCTTTTAAGGAAAGTGCCGGGGGGGATCCCTGGCCGGTGACCAAAGCCGTGCTGGCTTCCTCTTCTGTTCCCTCTTACTTTCCCCCAGTTGAAAACCGCTATGTGGATGGAGGGGTAGGCTCCTATCACAATCCCTGCTATGTGGCGGCTTATGAGGCGAAATTTGTGCTGGGCTGGGACCCTGCCGAGACCACCCTGATCAGCCTGGGCACCGGGCGGGAGCCCCATACGCTTCAACCCCAGCAGATCGGGAAATACTACCCCTGGCACTGGATTGGCCCGGTGTTGGGTGCCTTCCAGGAATCCTCTGATGACCAGCAGGTCCATCTGGTGCAGACCTTTTTCACAGAGCTGGATTTCAGGCGCTTCCAGGTGGAGCTGGACGGTTCCTACCCGATGGATGAGCCTGAGCGGATCCCGGACCTGACCGAGTTTGGAGACCGGCTGGGTGAAATGATCGTCGCTGACCAGATGGACGGCGCTCTGGGCATCCGCCCCAAGAAAGCACCTCTCCCCGACCCCGTTTATTAGCCGGGGGATTTAGTACATCTCTTAGGCCCCCATGATAAAATCAAGGCCATTCAGAGGGACTGGAGGCCCGGGTCAAACCTATGGCGCAAATGCACTACCTCATCTCCCCCTCGATTTTTGGGGACTTCGGGATCGTCTGGCGGGAGCTGGCCGATCAGCCCAGGATCTTGCGAGTTACCCTGCCGGGAAAGACCAGACAACTGGAGGATACCCTGAGGGTTGAGTATCCCCTAGCTGCGGAAGGTGCACAACCAGACACGGCAGCCCTTGCTGGAGAACTCCGGCGCTTCCTGAATGGCGAGGATGTGCGCTTTGATCTCCAGTGGCTGGCATGGGAAACTTGTACAGAGTTCCAGTCCCGTGTGCTGCGGGCGGAATATGGCATCCCCCGGGGCTGGGTGAGCACCTACGGCCGTATTGCCAGGGAGCTGGGCGTGGTTGGCGGGGGTAGGGCCGTGGGAAATGCCTTGGCGTCCAATCCCTTTCCGCTCTTGATTCCCTGCCACCGGGCGGTTCGCTCCACGGGAGCGCTGGGCGGCTACCAGGGTGGGTTGGAGATGAAAAAAGCCCTCCTGGAAATGGAAGGAGTGGTTTTCAACTCACCCACAAAAGCATCCTTGATCAAAGTGTATTATTAAGAAAGACAGCTTTATGAAATCCTTTCTCCACCCTGGACGCTTTATTAATTACTTCTGGGTTGCTATCCTTCTGGTGTCTCTGGTCACGCGCTCGGGAGTGGATCCCGCTGACCAGATGGAGCAGATCCGTGCCTATTCCCGGGCTTATGAATTTGATTATGTTTCCTGGACCCTGTCCGCCTTGGCCAGAAAAGCATCCCAATCCAGCCTGGATGTGGACCGCTACCTGTCTGTCTCTGATCAGCGGGAGCTGGTCTTTGATTATCTCCAGCTCAAGAATGAGACCAACCAGCTTCAGTCCCAACTGAGGGCCATAATTGCCGACCCCAACCAGGAGGATCGCGAGGTTAAGGAAGCTGAAGTCAGGCGGTCATTGGAAGAGAAGAATACCCGCCGGGAGAACCTGGCGCCTTTTGTTGAGCAGGTGCTACAGTCTCAGCTTAACAGCGCCCTGGTGGCGCTGGACATGTCCCTGGGCGGCCAGCTCATTCCTCCGGTGCTCTTCCGCTCAGAGCCAGATTCCTACGCCTTGATCGTCTCCCCTCGGGATGAGATCCGCCAGGAAGCCAATATCATGCTGGTCCGCGGCTTGAGCCTGGATGAGATCATCAGCCTGGAAAATTCCATCGAGGGAAATCTGAATCTGTCAGCCCTGGTAGTAGGAATCGGTGGAGTGGGCCTGTACCCGTCGATGATCATTGAGAGCGGCAACCTGGATTGGCTGATCCACGTCGCCAGCCATGAGTGGACGCACAATTTTCTCACCTTGCGTCCCCTGGGAATGCATTATGCTGCCAGCCCCGAGCTGACCACCATCAACGAGACCATTGCGGACCTGTCTGCTGACGCGATCCAGTGGATGACCTTTGCGCTCTATTATCCCGAATACCTGCCAGCGGAAGAAGTCCCCCCAGCCCAACCCACCTCAGCGCCTGAGACCACAGAGGAAGCCCCTTCCCTGGAACCGCCGCCCTTTGATTTCCGGGCTGAAATGCACGCCACCCGCCTGGAGGTGGACCGGCTGCTGGCAGAGGGAAAGATTGATGAGGCGGAAGAATACATGGAAGCGCGGCGGATTTTCTTCTGGGAGAACGGATACCAGATCCGCCGGCTCAACCAGGCCTATTTTGCCTTTCATGGCTCCTATGCTGCTGAACCAGGCGGCGCGGCAGACCAGGAAGGGGTGGATCTGGGTCAGGAGCTGAGGGATTTGAGATCCAGAACCCCTTCCTACCGGGAGTTCATGCGCCTGGTAGCCTGGCGGTGGCGGCTGGACCAGTTCCAGGAGCTGTTTGAAAACGTAAACTAGGACCTTTACTAGCCTAATATTTTTGTTAGAAAGCCAATTATGTCATAAGGGGGGTAGAAACTTGGTACAATTTGGGGAAATCCGAACACAGGAGGAAGTGTGAAAAAAATAATTCCCCTTTTATTGGTAGTTGCTCTGGGTGGACTCCTGGGTGCCTGCCTTCCCGCTCCCCAGCCGGAAGTGACGGAACCCCCGGAACCCACGATTCAGATCCCGACAGCGACTACGCTGGATGTTGGCAGCCAGCCCGGCTGTATTCCCAACCCCGCGCCGCCCACGCCCAGCGAGGAGGATCTGGCAGTATTCACCCCGGATCCAGAAAGCGACTGGATCAAAGGCCCGGAAGACGCACCCATCACTTTCATCGAATACGCCGATTTTCAGTGCCCTTACTGCTCATTGGCCTCACAGAATTTGCAATCACTGCTGGAAAAATATCCCGATGACGTCCGGATCGTTTACCGGCATTTCCCGCTGGCAAGCATTCATGACAAGGCTATCCCCGCTGTTCAGGCTGTAGAAGCGGCTGGCTTGCAGGGTGAAGGGGCTTTTTGGGATCTGCATGACCGGCTTTATGATACCCAAGCCCTGTGGTCGGAGTATTCAGTGGAGGAATTTGAGAGCTGGGTTGTTGAAGCAGCCGCAGAGCTGGGATTGGATACAGCCCAGTTTGAAGCCGATTACAGCAGTGAGGTGATCGTGAGTCTGGCAGAAGCGGCCTGGATTGACGGCCAGGCCCTGGGCCTTACCGGGACTCCCTATGTTAAGGTCAACAGCCTCTATGAAGCCCGACCGGACATCCAGACCCTGACCGCCTATGTAGAGCTGATCAAGCTGGAAGAGCAGCAGTTCACGGACTGCCCGCCCTTGACAGTTGACCCCGATGCCTCCTACCGGGCAGTAGTGGAGACAGAGCACGGTAGTTTCGTGATCGATCTTTTCCCTGAGATCGCTCCGCTGACAGTGAACTCCTTTATCTACCTGGCAGAAAACGGCTGGTTTGACGGGATTACTTTCCATCGCGTGATCCCCGGCTTTGTAGCCCAGACCGGGGATCCCTCCGGGACTGGCTACGGCAACCCGGGCTACCTCTTCAGCACCGAGATCTCTTCGGAGCTGGTCTTTGACCGCGAAGGGCTGGTAGCTATGGCGAACTCTGGCGGGGAAAGCAACGGCAGCCAGTTCTTTATCACCTACGCGGAAGCGCCTGACCTGAATGGCGGATATACCATCTTCGGTGAGATCGTGGAAGGGATGGATATCGTCAGGAATCTTGCCCCCCGAAATGCCGATAATGGGGCGGATTTGCCCCCGGGAGATCTACTGATCAGTGTTACCATTGAAAAACAATAATCCCCTTCCCCAACCAGCGCCTGAGATATCCCGGCCCGAAAGTCCGGAAGATCAGGCTCTGGTTCCTCAGAAGACCGATTGGCTGCGGATTGGTCAGTTTGCTTTCAGCTCGCTGGCGGCTTTCATACTGGTGGGAATTTTCCTGGTAAGCACACTGTTCCTGCTCATCCGGGATTCAACTTTCCTTCTGGGTTTACCGGGGGGAAGCGAACTGTCCCCCTACCTTTTCGCTGCCGGCCTGGGGTGTATGGGCTTGCTGATGGTCCCTTCGGCGGTTTATGCTGCCCGGGGCCTGTTCGGAAGCGGGCAGCCACGCCAGCTCCGCTGGGGAAAATTTGCCTGGATCGGCTACATTGCTCCACTCCCTCTCCTGCTGGGATTTGGGATCCAGAACGGTCCTGACTGGGCCAGGGGATTCCTGCCCGTTGCTCATGTACTGGCCAATACCGCGGGAGTTATCTTTCTTTTGAATATCGTCTGGGCAAAAATCCCCGGGGAGAGCCCGGGTCGCTTCTGGGGGGCCCTGGCGGCCGGCCTGGGGCTGACGCCCCTGGTGACTTTCTTTTTGGAAATACTGATCCTGTTCGGTATCGGTCTGGTCTGGATGGGCTTGATTGGACTAATGCCAGAGGTAAGGCAGGAACTGCTGGACCTGACCTCCCGCCTGCAGACTTCGTCTGCCAGCTCTGAGGATCTCCAGCTGGCGCTGGGAAGATTCGCTGCCAGCCCCGGTGTGCTCTTCACCCTTTTCACCTATGTAGCGTTTTTGATCCCGGTCGTGGAAGAGCTTCTCAAACCGGCCGCGGTTTGGCTGCTCTTGCGGCGGAAGCTCCAGCCCTGGGAAGGGTTCCTGATCGGCGCCACCTCGGGGGCGGGATACGCCCTGTTCGAGAACCTGACCATTGGGGCTGCTGGCGATGTCTGGACCTTTGTGACCATCACCCGGCAGGGCACGGCGGCCGTGCATATTTTCACGGCGGGCATGATGGGCTGGGGGCTGGCTTCTGCATTTACGGAAAAGGAGTATGGCCGGGCGGTTGGCGCCTTTTTCTGGGCAGTGTTCCTGCACGGGGCCTGGAACGGAATGAACGTGCTCTCGGCGCTGGGAGAGTATCCCGCTGTGCGGGAAAGGCTGGGCGGCCTGGGTGCCAGCCTGGCTGATTTCGCCCCGGCGGCGCTGGTGCTGATCGCTCTGGGCTGTTTTTGGGGGCTGATCCGGGCCAATAAAACCTTCCGGCGTGCTATAATGGCGGGGTCAAATTAGCAAAGCGAGGCTGCATGGAAGTCATCAAATTCCTGATCGATTTTATCCTGCACATGGACGTGCATCTGAATGAAATAATTTCCAATTACGGGACCTGGACTTACGGCATCCTGTTTTTTGTGATCTTTATAGAAACCGGTTTGGTGGTCACCCCCTTTCTGCCGGGAGATTCCCTGCTGTTCGCGGCCGGCACCTTCGCCGCCCTGGGCTCCCTGAACCCCTTTTACCTTTTTGGCCTGCTGGCCCTGGCCGCGGTGCTGGGAGATACCGTTAACTACTCCATCGGCGCTTTTATTGGCGAGCGGGCTTTCAGCGGGGATATCAAGTTCCTCAAGAAAGAGCACCTGGACCGCACCCAGGAATTCTACGAGAAGCACGGCGGTAAGACCATTATCCTGGCCCGCTTCATCCCCATCATCCGCACCTTCGCACCTTTTGTGGCCGGGGTGGGCACCATGAAGTACAGCCGTTTCATCGCCTATAACGTGGTGGGCGGGATTGCTTGGGTGGCGATCTTCACCTTCATGGGCTACTTCTTTGGCAATATTCCCTTCGTGAAAAAGAACTTCGAGCTGGTGATCTTCGCCATCATCTTCATCTCTTTTATCCCCCCCGTGCTGGAAGTCTTCAAAGCCCGCCGGGAAGCGAAAGCTGCCGCAGCGGACTAAGTCTCCGCCGCAAGACAAAACACAAAGGGGCTGTTCCAAAAGTCAAGTAGGTGGGAGTTGACTAGTATATCTTGCTTATTTATTACCCTCAAAGTGGGGGAACACTTATATTTACCAAGAAATTCATCTCTAAATGGGGGGCTGATCGGAGAAGTTGGACTTTTCAGACAGCCCCTTTTTTGTCCATAATCCCGAGGTTAAGTGCCGAGTGGTCGACCTGTGACCTGGCGGATAACGGCTTTATTCCAAATAGGATATTATTTGTGTTTCTATAAGCAGTCCTTTTAGGTAAAAGCCCACTGTAGAACTGGCTCATATACGGAATACTTTCTGGCCAGCGATTCTGGACCACTCCCTAAAACTGATACGGTTAATCTAAACATAATCGCTCGGAGTAGAAGCTGACCGATGTAGGGCTCATCTTGGGCCAGTGTTAATGTGGAAGGCTTGCTGCCCTCCCAAGCTATTCCATCAGCAAGCATCATGGCAAGAGCATATCCAGATGGTCTCCAATATGGCTCTATATCGATTATGGCTGGAGCTTGGTTTGGGGCGAACAACACATTATCATGACCCGGGTCCCCATGTGTAATCTGATTGGGAAGATCGATCGGAGTGATTCCCTCAACGATTGGATTGAGAAATTCGCAAACAACATCAAATTCATCAGTAAGCGGCACCTCTCCCCAGGCGAGTTTATCAGCCTTTCGCCAAATACTATCTTCAGAGGTCAGCCAATCCGGGCATTCATGAGAACTATAAACCTGGTTAAGATCCCGATGAAAATACCGGCACGCTGTGAGTGCTTCTTCCTCGTTGCCTGCGTAACCCGGAGTTCCTTCTATAAACTGGGTTGCTAACCAACCATCGACAACCCACTGTCCATCCTGTGCTTGAACAGGCATGGCAATTCGATACCCATCTGGTTCCAACTGGGAGAGGATAGGCGCTAATCCAGTCCATTCCCCAGTATTTTCACAAGGCTTCAGTACAATATCCTCATATTGAACTGTCGTCTCTTGTCCCCCGGGAAGCGGCACAGCTTCACCTTGAATATTAAATTGGTCAAGCACTTGAGATGTAAGCTTATGTAACATTGATTCCCTATAAAGGTCCAAATAGACCACCCAAGAGTTCATAAACTTGGGACATCATACTCGGGAACAAAATCAATAAAACAATACCAATACCAACTAGGAGTGCTAAATTTCTAAGTAGCTTCTTAAGAA
>DRBO01000169.1 GCA_011039385.1 Chloroflexota bacterium
ACAACACCGCGTTGATCCACATCTCCCCGCCCAATCATCTGAGCCCCAATGCTGAGAGGAATGGCAATATTCTTGTAGTAGGCAGCTTTCCCACCCCATTTATCCATAGGAGGGTGTTCTGTCCGAAGCCTGATCTTGAGGTCCTTTCCATCTTTCTTGCCAAATACATCTACAACCAAACCATAAGCCCAGATAGGGGTTTCCTTGGTCTGGGGAGATCTCAGCAGCACGTGGTGGATCATTTCCAGGGTATTGGTCTCGATACCCTTAAAGGTAAAGGGCTCTTCATCATATAATCCCCATTCCAGCAGGGTCTTGGCAAGATTCATAGCCTGGGGAGGGAAACATCCTTGAACGGAGACCTTTTTTGCCCCCAGGCTTTTGGGCATAGTCTGTGTTTCAGGGTGGGGAATATAACATACTTCCTGCAGACCAATCTCCCCGCCAAAATCAACCTGTTTCAATCCCTCAAAGGGACCCACAGAGATGAACTCACCGTTTTCATAATAGAGCCTGCTTGCGGTTTTAGGATGGAATTCCCACAGGAAGGTGATCAGCAAACCAGGAGCTGGCGCTGGGCAGCGGAAGGCAGCAAAATTGATCTGGACATCATCCACTTCATCCATCTGCTCAGCCGCTTTTTTGGCCATAGCATTGGTGATTCCCGGGGTTGCTCCCACGCCGGGAATAAACACCAGATCCTTATCTTTAGCTTTTTGATCAAAATCCCACTGCTCTTCTTCGGTCGAGACATCCAGGCCATTCACCCCAACCTCAACACAGGCCTTGGTAACCGCCAGGTCATATTTCCAGGGCAAGCCATTGATCACAACATCATGACCCGGAAAAAGTTTTAACATCTCATCGTAATTATTAGCATCAAACTGAACAGCTTTTAATCTGGGATCGCCAATTCCTTTTATCAATTCCTTGGCGGCCTCCAGGTTATATTCAGCGACCACGATCTCATCAAATTTACTGTATGCTGCCAGATCGCGTGTTGTCTCACTGCACACGGCTCCCGCCCCACCCAATACCAATGCTTTCATCTTACGCTCCTTGTCATTCCTAAAATAATTCCCTTGTCTGTTGAAACCCAAGCTTGGATGCAAGTCCTCACTATGATCGGGTTGCATCAATCAAATCCATTCCGTTTCTTCCAGCACCTTGATGCCCCTGATCTTCAATTCATCAAAGAATATTTCTGGATCAATGGCCAATTCAGGGGGTACAACTCCTCGGACACTGACATCTCCCCTGGCGATCATTTGAGCGCCAATACTGAGAGGAATGGCTATGTTCTTGTAATAGGCGGCTTTTCCACCCCATTCGCTCATGGGTGGGTGTTCGGTCCAGAGTTTGATCTTGAGTTTTTTGCCATCTTTTTTGCCAAACACTTCCAGGACCAATCCATAGCCCCAAATTGGTGTTTCCTTGGTACGGGGTGATCTGAGCAACAGCTCGAGCATCATGTCGCAGGCATTGGTCTCAACACCCTTGTAGGTGAAAGGTTCCTCGTCAAACAATCCCCATGCCAGCATGGTTCTGGCAAGATTCATAGCCTGGGGCGGGAAACAACCATGCACAGACACATTTTTGACACCCAGACTTTTAGGCATTGTTCGTGTTTCCGGGTGAGGGATATAACAGACTTCCTGGACGCCAATCTCCCCTTTATAATCTACTTTTTTCAATCCCTCAAAAGGACCCACCTTGATCTTCTCCCCATTTTTGACATAAAAACGGGTGTCGGTTTTGGGATTGAATTCCCACAAGAAAGTCACTAATAAACCTGGCGCCGGCGCAGGACAGCGAAAGGCTGCGAAATTGATCTGGATCTCATCAACTTCATCCATCTGATTTACTGCATGTTTGGCCATAGCATTGGTGATCCCGGGGGTTGC
The DNA here is from genome assembly GCA_011039385.1 of Chloroflexota bacterium. GTDB lineage: Bacteria > Chloroflexota > Anaerolineae > Anaerolineales > UBA11858 > B10-G9. The sequence goes on from DRBO01000169.1 coordinate 1,905, forward strand.
TCCCACGCCCGGGATGTAGATCATATCCTTTTCTTTGGCAACAGCATCATAGCTCCATTGATCTTCTTCAGTAGCCACATCCAGACCATTGACTCCAGTCTCGGCACAGGCCCTGGTGACTGCCAGATCATATTCACAAGGCAAACCGCTGATCACTACATCATGACCCGGAAATAACTTCACCATTGAGTCATATTTATTTGCATCGAACTCGACAGATGACAATCGCGGATCACCAATCTCCTCAATCAGTTTTTTGGCAGCTTCAAGGTCATGATCAGCAACGGTAATTTCATCGAATTTACTATATCTGGCCAGATCCCGTGTGGTCTCACTGCAGACAGCTCCTGCCCCACCCAATACTAATACTTTCATTTTCATCTCCTTCTCCTTTCTGCCTCGTTCTGATTGAAATTGATCATATTTTTTTTTGAACGTTCTTTCTTGCTGTTCAATTGGAGTCGGCTGCTAACCACCGGCATCAGGTTAAGTACATCTCCATCTTCTAGCGCTTGACCAGAATCCGTTGTTCTGCCGTTCAGTACAACAACATTTGGTCTGGATCTTGATCTGTCTTCCCTGATTCCAACGGATCTCCGATAGCGCTATTTCCCGGTCCCGGGGGAGCACAATTTGGGTTTAACTCATCATTCAGGATCCTGGCGATCAATCCTCTTCCGCTTAGTATTTCCCATCTGGCGGGGAACTCACTGATTTCCAATTTCCGGGCTCTGGTATTTATCCTCCAAACCTTGATCTGATTGCCCATTTCAGCTCGCTATTTCAGTCAGGGCTTCCTTGAATATTGAGACAGCAGCAATGATCTGTTCCTCCGTGGTGATCAGCGGGGGTATCCAGCGGATCACATTTTCATAGGTGCCGCAGGTGAGCAGAAGCAGGTTTCGATCCAGACAGGCTCGCTGAATAGATTTTGCAGTATCTCGATCTGGCTTTCCGCCCGAGGTGAACTCTGTCGCCACCATCAGACCCATTCCGCGCACATCTCCGAGCACCGAGTGTTGACCCTGCAGATCTTGCAGTAATCTCAGAAGTTGAACTCCCCTATCGGTGGAATTTTTAAGCAGTCCTTCTTCCAATATAACTTCAATTGTTGCCAGAGCAGCCGCAGCTGCAACAGCGCTTCCACCCCCATAAGTTCCTCCGTGTGAGCCTGGTTTCCAGCCTGCCATCAGCTCCTGGCTGGCTCCGATCCCGGATATGGGCATTCCGCTGCCAAGTCCTTTGGCCATAACGATAATATCCGGCTCAATGCCCGCATGCTCGAAGGCGAACATCTTCCCCGTTCGCCCAAAACCGGATTGGACTTCATCTACAATCAACAGGATCTCGTATTCAGAAGTTATTTTCCTCAATTCCTTCAAGAACCGAACCGGTGCCGGAACATACCCCCCTTCTCCCAATACGGGCTCGATGATTACCGCAGCCACTTCTCCGGGGTCAACCTGCCCGTGAAGTAGATTTTCCAGCTGCTTGATGCTGAATTCTGTCGTTTCCTCATCCTCCCAACCATAATAATAACTTGAGGGAAACGGAGCAACATATATCCCGGATGGCAGCGGTTGATAATCGTAACGGTAAATATATTTCGAGGTGGTCATCGCCATGGTCTGGGCAGTCCGTCCATGGAAACTTCCTTGGAAGACAATGACTCCGCGTTTTCCTGTAGCATGCCTGGCCAGCTTGATGCTGGCTTCGACTGCTTCCGCTCCGCTATTAGAAAGGAAAAAGCTGTCGATCGATCCCGGAGTAATTTCGTTTAACCTTTCAACCAACCTCACCGATACCGGAGGGATTACGATGTTCATCTGCCCGAAAATCAGGGACTCACACTGGTCCTGGATCGCCTTGACAATTCGTGGGTGGCAGTGACCGGTATTCGTTACACCGATCCCGCTTGTGAAATCCATATATCGGTTTCCTGCCGAATCATACAGATATATGCCTTCAGCGCGTTCAGGTTGGATCTCTGTCAGATGGGTCCAGACCGGGGAGAGGTGCTTGATGGATTCTGTCATAATGCTATGTCCATTAATTAGCCAATACAAACGATCAACCAGCCTGCTCTTGAGCCTTCTTATAAATCTTGTCCAGTTCATCCCGGACATCATCATCGAGAGGTAAAGGTTTATGAGTCTTCAGGATCTGGTCGATCTTCTCACGGGCCTCATCCAGGATATCTTTCCTCCCTGATCGAACCCAGGATCCTTCAGTGTCGTGCACACCCAACCGAGGTATGAGCCATTCCCCGGAGCGGATATTCTTAACGGTGGATTTCTCTCCCAGGAAGTTGCCACCCGGACCAACCTTCTGGATGATCTCATCCAGCCAGGCCTCATCATGAGTTGGTATGCCGCGGTGGGCCTGTCTGCTCATCCGGAACATTTCAACATCGATCATCAACTGCTCCAGGCTGAGGATCATTGAGCCCCCCAATAAGCCAGGGCCCACCAACAAATCAGGCCAGGATAACGTTCCGATCACTGAGGACATGGCCCGTTCATAGCCTGCCTGGATTCCAGGAACGTAGGTGTCCGTTCCACCCCCTCCCCCTATCACAGGCAAACCGTAGTAACGGCTCATTTCAGTCGCTGCAGCACTGAGCAATGCATTTTCAATCGCTCCGGAGCTGTACATGCCTGTGCGGGGATTCATAACTGCCAATGCAGGCGCATAGATAAACGGAGTGCCTGGATCAGCTGCCTGGACCAGGCATAACATGGCCAGAACCTCGCAGTTCCCCAGGATGGCCATCGAGATCATGTTGCCTGGCCCGGTTCCTCCCATCAAGGGCATGGGCATGACGGCGATCGGGATCTGATAACCTATTGTCGCCAGGTAAGCATCCGTATACTCTCCTTCGATAATCAAAGGGGATTGCGGGCAGACCAGAAATGAGTAGGGATTGTTTTTCTTGATTGTTTCCTTATCGCCGAATATAGTCTGGAGAATCTCCAACAACCAGGCACTTTCTGCAGGAGTTGATGTGCCGTCCTGGACATGTTTTGAGAAATTTTTGAAAATCTGGATCCAGTGGAGTATGGTATTGGGCAGAGAATCCTCAACATCACTCTGATCCACCATCCCCCAGTAAGACCCAAAATCATCAAGGGCATCAATGACCCGGGTGGCATCAAGCCAGTCCGAATACGTAGAGGGGCGTTTTTCTCGGGTTCTGTGATCGATGACTTCTATCCCTGAACCATCAATGAGTAATGAACAATTACCTTCGTTCATACCCAGATCCCAACCCGGCCTCCTGGCACCGAGGGAGAATTTATTAGGGGCAGCCTGGATAGATTCTTCCAACAATATTCGGGGAATTCGGACAATTTTTGTGTTCTCATCGACAAGCGCGCCGGCTTCTCTCAGATATTTTCGGCCAAGTTCTGTCTCTACCCTGACGCCTGTTTCTTCCAGGATCTTGATAGTTTTTTCATGCACCAATTCACGGTCCAATCCTGAAAGCACCCGCATATACGTTTCCATGAATTATCCCTCCCCACTAAGTTCCTTTTCCGCGGCCTTGACTATCTTTCTCAATTCTTTTTGCTGAGCATCACTGAGAGGTTCAGGATTGTGATTCTCAAGGATCCAATCCGTCTTTTCACGGGCGACCTCAAGAACATCCCTGTACTCCCCATCTTTGGCAGGCACATACATCACTTCAGAAAAATCAAATTTCCGGAAATATTCCCTGGTATGGCGCTCCCTGAGGAAATGCCCCCGGGGTCCGACAGCATCGATCACGTCCAGTGCCATATAGTCAGGGGATGTATCCAACTCAGCCAGATCAGCTCTGACAGCATGATAAAGCTCAGCATCAAGGACCAGCGCTTCTGGGACCAAAAGGGTGCTGCCCCGCAGCAGCCCCATGCCGCTGCCCGTTTCTCCCCCACACAAGGCGCATAACATGGAAGCTCTACCACCACCGCTGCCAAATTCCCAACCCAGGGATTGGGCACCAGAGCCGAATGAACCTGCCAGGGTAGGAACTCCCCACATATGGGCCAACTCAACGCCGATAGCATAGACATAACTATCCAGGCCGTAATAAGCTCCTGTGCGAGGATGGGTCATTCCCGGCATATGTGAGTAATAGACAGGCGCACCGGGATAAGCCATTTGAATTAACACGATCGCGGAAATGATCTCCGCGTCTCCCAGGACAATGGTGCCGGCAATGGTAGCTGGTGCAGTTGACCCGGTGTTGGGCATGGACATAAATCCCACGGGGATCTCCGCTTCAGCCGCCACCAGGGCAGCATCCATAGCTCCCTCATCCATCGCCAGGGGCGCGATGGTGCAGATCAACAAGGACAGCGGAGGGCTATTTATCAATCTTTCCTCGCTCCCTGCCACAACCCGGGCCATTTCGATAGCATGGCGCGTGGTGATCTCTTCCACGATTGTCGGAGTTTGCACATGTTTCAAAGTGTTATTGAAGGAAGCTTCCAATTCATGCAGAGAAGGTGCGATGGGGTGATCCTGGGCGCTGACCATCGGCCAGTAAAAACTGATGCTGGACAGATAGTCAGCTATGCGAGCGGATTTGGCTACGTCATCCTTGATAGAGGAGCGAAGCTCTCTGGTCTTGTAATCTATGGTTTTTGTACCTGTGCCATCTGTCGCTTCAAAGGTGACAGGTCTGGAAAGATCCAGATCAAAGGCTTCCTTTCTTCCCCCCATGGTGTAATAGCGGGGCACCGTGGAGAGAGCCTTCATGATCACATCCTCTGAAAGTTTTACGATCTGGTTCTCAAAATCTACCTGGGCTCCATTCTCAGCATAGATCTTCAATGCCCTCTCCAAGGGGCATTTAAATCCGGTTTTTTCCAGGATCTGGAACGTGCCCGATCTGAACTGATCCAGCTTTTCATCGGACAAAATACGAATCTTATAGGAAGGAACCAGGGGTTGGATGGGGGGTGTGGGGTTTGACATAGGCTATTCCCTTGTTATTTCTAACAGAACTAATTTGAATATAGCTTTAAAAGATCTTGATAACTATCAACTCTCCGGTCGCGATAAGGGAAAGAGGAGAATCGTTTAGTCTCGTTTACCTGCTCCAGGTCAACTGAACAGATCAGGATCTCTTCCTTGTCTTTTGATGCTTCTTTGATGATCGCTCCAGCGGGGTCCGCGACAAAACTCTGCCCCCAGAAGTTGATGCCGCTTTCACCATTTGGGCTGGGGCCGCTGGTTTGGCCTGGATGATGGGAAGGATCAGGTTCAAAACCAACCCGATTCACCGCGGCTAAAAAACAGGCGTTGGCAACCGCATGGCCCTGCTGAATGGTTTTCCAGGCGCTGTCATATGTGGTTCCTTCTTCAGCTCGCGAAAACCCAATTGCGGTTGGAATAAAAATGATCTCAACCCCCTGGAGGCCTAATAAGCGAGCAGCCTCAGGAAACCATTGGTCCCAGCAGATCAAGACCCC
>DRBO01000159.1 GCA_011039385.1 Chloroflexota bacterium
GGGGGATTTTAAGTCCCCTGCGTCTGCCAATTCCGCCACCGCCCCGGACTCTGTCGTGCCTTAATTGTACACTCCCTCACATTGTGGTCAAGGTCTCTGGCGGGAAAAGACCTTAAAAAAGAGTGTTAGCCAGCAGCGGGCGGTATTCCTCAGTGAGGGGATGGTCTTCTCCCAGCAATTCAAACAGCCCCAGGACCACTTTGTGGGGCATCCCAGCCCGGTATTTCTTGTCCCGTTTGAGGATTTCCAGCAGACCGTCCAGGGCAGCCGGGATCTGCTCATTCTCGATCAGACCCAGGGCCCGGGTATAAATCGCATCCAGGGGATTCCCGGAACTTTCCAGGGAGGACGCAGCCCGGAGCTGTTCCGCCAGCGGAACCAGCTTTTCCGCGGCTTGAAATTCCCGGCTGGCCGGGAAATGGTGCAGGATGGTCAGCGCTTCGAGATACTCCCCCTGCCAGAGCAGGCTTTTTGCAAGCAGGAGCCTGGCAGCTGGATTGTCTGGGTCCTCTTCCAGGATTTCCAGGCAGGTTTCCTCTGCGGAGATGAACTGCCTGTCTTTCAAATAGCTGGCAGCTTTTTCAAGCAGCAGCCTTTCCGGCCCGGGCACGAATCTTTTCAGATATTCCTCAATCTGCAGATTCGTGTGGACACCTTCTAGCTGGCCGGTGACACCGCCATTCACAAAGGTTTTAATGGTGGGGATAGTGCGGACCTGGTAGCCTTTGGTGAGACGTGGGTTTTTATCCACCTCTACCTGGGCCAGCCTGAAACGCCCGGCATACTGCTCGGCCAGGGATTCCAGGGTTTCGCTGGTGCGCCGGCAGTCCAGGCACCAATTGGACCAAAAATCCACCACAACTGGCAGGAGCTGGGAATATTCCAGCACCTGGAATTCAAAATTGGTATCGTCCGCGGTGACAATATTGGATCCGTCCACTGTAGCCTTTATTCGTCTTCTGCGATCAGGCCTGGCTGTTCTACCTCCAGGACATCGCCATGGTGGTTGATGATGATCTTAAAACCGGTCATGCCCATGTAGGCGCGGCCTTCTTCCGGTAGTCCCTCCTGGATCAGCTGGTCAAACTGCCTATCGATATTCTTGAATTGCTCCAGGAAGATGGCCCGGGAGAAGATATCATCCTGACCGAGCATTTTGGCAGCCTGTTCACTGAGGACTTCCTCGTGGCCTTCGATTTGCTCCCCCAGCAAATTTAATACCTGGCGGTCCACTTGCTCGGAGGGGATATGCCTGCGGAAGCCGTAATCATCGACCACATAACAGGATTCATCGCCAATCGTTGTTGTCTCAACCAGCTGGTCGTTTTCGTCAAAGACCAGGCCTGCAAAAAGGGGTTTGCTGCTCATAACACACCCAATCCCTTATACCATTAAGTCGTGCTTCTCCTTCTTCTATTTTATAACCTTCAATAGGGCTGGACAATAAGATTTATGTTAAAACCGCTTCCGGGTGGGTGGGAGATGAGAAATTTAATAGACGTCCACGTGGGTGCCGGAGACGTTATATGTGGACTGCTGGTTATACGGGACCTGGGGCAGTGTCCAGCGGTAGAGCCACTTGGACGCTTTCGAAGGCAGATTGATGCAGCCGTGGCTGCGGGCTTTTCCAAAGTCATTATGCCAGTAGGTCCCGTGGAAGGCTATCCCGCTTTCCGTAATGTAAATGATCCAGGGCACGCCGGGCAGATCATAGCCGTTGAAGGCCAGGTTGCCGGCAGCCATGTGGCGGGAGGGGCGCTTGTAGTTGGTGATGTGATGGCCTTTGGGGGTGGCATATTTGCCGACTTTAAAGTCCCCGCCCGTAGAAGCTTTTACCATGTAAACTGGTTGATCGTATTCATAAGCGATCACAGTCTGGGTGCTGGTATGAACCTCGATCCGTTTCTCGTAGCTGGGAACATCTGGGGAGAGCAGGCTTAATTCGCTTTCCGGGATGACCCGCAGGTGAGCTGCCGGCACGAAATAAGAGAGATCCCATTTATCTTCCAGGATGTGATAGTAAGGGATGCCATCCGGCCCATTGACGACTTCTTTGATCCAATGTGTGGTTTCATAATAAAACCGATAAGCAACGTGATAGCGTTCTCCGGGTGTCCAGAGGGCGTCGGTATAGGGCACTGAAACCTCCGCCAGCAATCCCCCCTCGGGAATAATCGTGACGACTGGATTGGTCTCTGTCCGGACCGGTTGGATCCCGCTGGAATGAGCATAACCCTCATCCCCAACCTTGTACCAGATGCGATTGTGGCTGGGCTCACCTTTGCCCAGGGCGATACTGGTGATCGGAAATACCGCATCCTTCCAGTGAATGCGGATTTTCTCGCTCTCATAGGTAGGCTGCTGGTAGGTAGAGATGGTTTCGTAAATAACCCGTCCTTGGTGACCGGCAAGAAGATTCCAGAACGGTTTTAGCTGGCGGCCAACCAGGCTGATCAAACCCAGGCCGCTCAGATTCAGGAAGTCTTTTCTCGTAAATTTTTGCTTCATGTCAGTAATGTATATTTACCAGCGTGCCAACACTGCCAAAATCATAGGCCCATTTTGCGTCTTCATTGCGCATGTTGACGCAGCCATGGCTCATTGGGTATCCGAAATTATTGTGCCAGTAAGTGCCGTGTATGCCGTAGCCGTTGTAAAAATACATTGTCCACTGCACGTTGGGGAGATAATATCCTGGACCAGCCATCAAGGTTGAGGCTAATTTGATGTAAACCCGGAACCGCCCGGTTACTGTTGGTGTCCCTGGCAGCCCGGTGGAAACGATAAAGGTCTTGATCAGCTGATTCCCATCATAGGCATACATGCGCTGGGTGGAAAGGTTGATGTCAAACCAGCGTTCATCCGGGTAGACGCCAGGTGGCAGGGCAGACTTCATGTAAGACGGGTAAGTGAGAGGTACCTGGGTGGGCTTCGGCGTGGGAGTGATGGTGGGTGTGGGCGTATTGGTAGGCGTGGGTGTAAGCGTGGGCGTGCTGGTAGGTGTGGGTGTGTACGTCACCTTGCGGACGTTTTCTCCCGCGGCTAGGGTGATCTGGGAGGTAGTCTGCAAGTTGGGCAGGGCAAACGAAAACTCCGGGGTCCATAACCAGGCCATGATCACAGCAACCAGGATCAGGATCGCAGTTGACCAGGATATCAGGGAGGGGTGGTGGATAGTAAGGGCTTTCTCAGCGACGAAAACAGGCAGCTGGGCTTTGTTGGGTTTTCGAGCCCGGGCGGATTTCCTGAACCTTTGAATGGCCCAATGCATGCCTTTTTTGGCTTGTTTGCTGGTTGGATTGATCTCCAAGGCTTTCTTCAAATACGAAATGCTCGCTTCGGGCGAAGATACAGAAGCCAGGTACAACCAGGGCTCTTCCTGGTTCGGTGCCAGATTAACTGCCTTGAGCGCCAGGCGTCTGGCGTGCTGAATATCACCTTTTTTAAGAGCTTCCTTGGCGCTCTTCAGCAGTTCATAAGCAGCTTCCGGCAGAGGTTTTGTCATATTATTCAGGCGAAATTTCCTCGCGATTCAAATAGCACATGATGCCGGCTGTGATGCCCCGGGCGACAAGGGCGGGATTCTTGGTAAGCAGCTCGCGGTCCTGGTTCATATAGCCGGCCTCGATGATGACGGCTGGCGTATTGGGATCGATCTCACTAAAGGCATGGTAGCTGGTCATATCCTGCGTGATCCTGTGGTCATAGCGCAGACCGGTCGCTTCCCCATAGCGGTTCTTTAAGCAGGCCATCAGCCTGGCTGCCTGTTCCGGGCGTTTATTTTCGGCGGCTTCAGCTATTTTGAATCCCGTGCCTAACTCGGGGATATATTCACAGGTATCCGCATGGATGGAGATCAAGGCGTTGCTTAGATATCCTTCCAGGTGTCCGTCAAATTCCTTTAATAGATCCACCTTCACCCCTTCGGCCTGCAGGTATTGTCTTGTCAGGTCCGCGACGGTGTAGTTGATATCCACTTCCATGTACCCTCCCAGGCTATCCGGACAGATAGCGCCCGTGTCGTTACCCCAGTGACCAACAACCAGGCCGACATGAAGCTCCACTTCCTGTGTAGCGGCGGAGGTATCTCCACTTCCGGTTCCTGGTTGAAAGAGGGATGGACTGAACCCGATGCCCGTGGCGGGCAGGGCAGTAAATAAGGTCGCAGTGAGGACAGCAGCCAGCAGAACATTGCCTGCCGCTTTGACGGTCTTATTTAGCAGACCGTTGGCGGACTGCCTGCCCAGTGGATCGTTTTGTATTGTCATTCCGTTATAATACTAGTAAAAGGTAACCCGGAATCTGGTTTTATTTTACCGTATTTTTCGTATAGAGACATAATATATTCTCCGAGACTTGAAAAAAATGGTTCAACATGGTTTAAACGACGAATTTCCGATCATCTGTTCTGGTGATAAGATCGACTTTCCCCGGAGGGATACTTTTAGCAAAAATCCTGCCAAGATACCAGGTGCAAGATTGTGACCAGAGAAATAAGCGCTGCTGAGAAGCAAATCCTGCTTAAAACTGCCCGTCAGGCAGTTGAAATGACCCTCAAGGGAGAAGAATTGCCCCCGCTTAACCGGGAAGAACTCCCCCCGAACCTGCTGGAACCGGGTGCCTGTTTTGTCACCCTCACCAAGGCCGGTCAGCTACGAGGATGTGTCGGGTCAATCGAAGCTGTCCAGCCCCTGATCCAGGATGTGCGGGATCGGGCTGTGGGGGCAGCGTTTGGGGATCCCCGTTTTCCCTCTGTGACAGCCCCAGAACTTGAGGACCTGGAAATTGAGGTCTCGATCCTGACCAGTCCGGAACCGCTTTTTTATGATACTCCGAAAGACCTGGTCAGGAAGCTGCGGGTTGGAATTGATGGAGTGATCCTGAAGGGACAATATCGGAGGGCGACTTTCCTTCCCCAGGTCTGGCAGAATTTGCCTGATCCGGAACTCTTCCTGGCCAGGTTGTGTCAGAAGATGGGCCTGGCGCCGGATGCCTGGCGGGTTAACAAGATGGGAGTTGATATTTACCAGGTAGAAAAATTCTCAGAGCGGGATCCTTAGAGCTGAATGACAGCTTTTTTCCCTCTGGGCAGGGTAATCATATCACCTCCCGGCCGGCATACAAGGGTCTCCTTCTCCTCCAGAGTAATCTCAGTACCTCTGTATATCAGCTGCACAGGGAAGAGAACCGGGTCTCTTTCCTCCAGAATGAGGTTTCCGCTAACCAGAAACCTTACTCCCAGCAGTTCTAACAAGAGACCGATTGGCAGGGTGCTTTCCAGCAGATTGCCCTTTCCCCGGCTGGTTCCCGTTTTGGATTCCCAGGATGAATAGAGGCGCCCTGTCTGGGCGAGGTTGAGCGAGATGACGTCTGTCCAACGCTTGAAAAGATCTCCAGCCTGCCTGCAATGGCCGGATTTTATCAATCCCTGGCAAACGAGCAGGTTCAGTGGAAGCTGCACTGGGGAATTTCCTGGCAGCGGGTAAGATTTAAGTCCGTATGCTGACCAGAAATCGGCTGATTCAGCCAAGGATGTGGTGATCATTCTCTCCCCTATTTCAGGAGGTAAATCCGCAAACCAGAGCGGGATCGTCAGGCTGAGATCCTGCCTGTCAGCCCCGTGAGTCACAAGATTGATGTTCTGAGTGCCTTCCAGTCCTACTACAACGCAGTAGTCCAGCTCTGAGAAGAGCGTCTCTGTGGCTCCCCATCCACCGTTTTCGGAACGGAGGATATTCCGTGAGTCCAGTACTTCGATGCGGTAGCGGCCCTGCCAATCTGTTCCCTGGAGGGCGACCCGCAGATCCCCGGGAAGGTGATTATCTGAAGCTCTTGGGACCTGAAGGATGAGACGGGAAGGATAAGGTAATTTGAGGCGGAGAATATTCCAACCGTTTTGAATCGGACCTGGCACTGAGTAGCCCTTTTTGCTTAAATGGGTTCGATAATCCCGGGTCTGGAATCTGCTTTCATCATCCTGCCAGGAGTCAAGGATGAATTCTTCCAGCTTTTTCTTCCGTTTACTGAACTCCAGGGGGCCAGGAGCCATCTCCCGCAGCTTTTCTAGCTGGCAGATTTCATTATGCAGCAGCGCAGCCAACCCAGGAGTCTCGAGAGTTTCATCATTTTGATAGGGATCGATCCCATAACTGTTATCTTGCGGGTTGTACCGATCTAATTGAAATAAATTCCCCCCGGGTTCTTCAGGGATTCCATCCTGATCCTTGTCGTGAAGAATCGAAAACCAGGCCTGCAGATTCCCTTCAACGGCCGGTAAGAACTTTTGGAGCAAATCCGGGCTGACCCCAGCCTTCTGGGCTTGCCAGAGAAGCTCGGCTGCAATTGGAAAGGACGGCCCCTCTTCCAGGTTTTCACCACAAGCAGTCCTGAGCAGCTGTTCCAGGGGTGGGGTTTCGAGGGGAGCTAATGCCAGGTAAAGCTGCCAGGCGGGGAAAGGGCGGAGCGGAAAATCGCGCTTCAGGCCATTTTCCGCTTGGAGGATTTGTTGATGGAGGATCAAGCGGGCCTGTCTTTGTGAGAAGGCTAAAGAGAAATCCCGATCCGCATTTCCTGTTTTGATCTGAAGTTGGCTGGACAAGGCGATTTTCCTGCGAGCAATCTCTCCTTCCCAGTCCAGCTTGATGACAGCATCCAAATATTTGTGCATCTCGCAATCGGAATCACAGCAGATCAAGATCCAGCGGATCTCAGTCCTGCCCATCGGCTCCAGGGTAGACGTTGCGGTCAATTGGTTTGAAGGCGCTGCAGGAAGATTTCGGCTTCCAGCCAGGAACAGGAGCAGGTTCTGGCGGTTGGATCTCCCGGACAGGATTAGGCGTCCTTGAAAAGTCTCAGTAGCCAGATGGATGCCTGGTATCCCCATTTCGTCCTGGCAGGTAAGCTCCAAAGTGATCTCCCGGGTTTGGGAGCCATTGTTTTGGATAGTGTGCTTGCCACAGATGACCCTGGGGTCCGGGACCCAATTGATCACTTCCACCTCCAGATCCCGGAGGGGCTGGTAGTGATATTCGATCCAGTCCCAGGACATCTGGTCCAGCGTTGGTGGTTGGGGGAAGTTCCCGGGGGAATTCCCCTCCAGGAGACCCTCGCAGTACCTGGCCTGGAGTGAGATTTCATCCAGATGGTTGGCAAA
>DRBO01000093.1 GCA_011039385.1 Chloroflexota bacterium
GTGGTGTCAGGAATTGCCTTAATCTCACTGTCAGAAATGACCTTCAAAGGCTCCATTTCCCTGTCTCCTAACAACCACTTGAGTAAGGGATACCTGTAAAAACCTTATCGTTTGAGCAGCGGTAATTGCTCTAACCCCGCTTTGGCAGCCAGGCCGGATACCATTCGGGTGAGTTCTTCTTCCTGGCCAGAGGGTATTTCTGGCGGTTGGTAGGCCGCCAGCAGCTCCCCCAACCTGGTCTTGGCACGTGCAAATGTATCTTGCCCGCCATCCGCTTGCCAGGCTCGGATGGACCCCCGGTCGATCACCGCGGAAGGCAGGTGCTGCTCTTTTTTGAAGAGCTGACCGGTCAGGCGCTGTCCGAGAAAGTCACCCTTAAAGTCAATCCCCTCATACATGCCAACGGCCAGCGGGTCCGTGTGGGCCTGCATGCCTTCCAGCATGCGCTTAGCCAGGGCGATGGCTTCGGCATCGACCACTAATTTCTCAGGGCTGACACAGGCCAGGAAATCCAGCATACCGGGGCCGGAGATCATGTTAATCCCAGCCAGCGCGCCGATCATGGCGGAGGTGCTGCTTTCCATGCCGGCCTGGTAATCGACGATCTTGGCATCACTCGCCCCCAGATAAGCATGGGTCGGGAAGCCGAAGGATTTTCCCACCTGGGCATAGGCCGCGTCGATCATGGCGGTTTCCACCGCGCCCATCGGGGTCGTACCCTGGCGCATATCCATGATCGCTGGTGCGCCGCCCCAGACAATGGGGGAGCCTGGCTGAGCCAGCTGGTGAATTGTCATGCCGCTGATACATTCCGCGGCGTGCTGGACCACGGATCCCAGCAAAGTGACCGGGGCAGCCACGCCGGCCAGGGGCATAGAGACGATCTGGGCCGGGATGCCGGCCTGAGCCAGGCCAATCAGGTTTTGGGAGCCAAACTTGCTCCAGATCAAAGGCGGTGTGGGGCAGACATCGAAAATCGCCGTCGGTTTCTCAACCAGGGCTTCCCTGCCGCCGGCAAATATCGCCAGCATATCGATCATCGGTGCAGTATTTTCTGCGCTAAAGGCTCCGGTAACTACCGGTTTGCGGGAATACAGGAGCACCAGGTAAAGACGATACAAATCGCCGATCTCCTTGGGGATCTCACTGCAAACCAGGGCCGTCGATTGGGCATCATATTGGGGAAGCATCTCAACGATTTTAATGACCTTCACAAGATCCGCTGTGACCGCCGGCCGGTGTTCCATGGTCTCGGCATCCAGCACATTGACGCCAGAGGATCCGGGATCAAAATGAACAGCATCGCCGCCATAGTGGACGACCCTTTCACCATCCTGGTCATAAAGGTCAAATTCCCGGGGAACTGCAGCTAAGGCTCGCCGGGCAACTTCCTCCGGGATCCGAACTACTTCATTTTCTTCATCAAAGCTGGCACCTGCTTCAATCAGCAGGGTTTGAGCCTCTGGATGAAACACTTTGATCCCTGGCTCGAGGAGAAGCTGGAAAGCCTCTTCTATGATCTGTGAGACCTGTTCTGGGGTTAAAATGGAAAGTTTTGGCTGCATATTTTACTCCCTGTTGCGGTCCCCTGCTCCAACAAGACCGCGGGAAATCGCCCCAGCGCTGACGGCATCCCCATTGTCAGACTATGATTATAGCGAAATACGGTATTATTGTCAATGTATTTATCTTTATTCGCATATTTATTCTTGATATTTTGCGAATTCAGGCGTATAATTGCTATTATTATTGACAATTCATTTGCCAATCAGGGAGTAAGGAATGGATGAACTGGATTATTTGATATTAAATGCCCTCCAGGAGGACGGCAGGACCCCCTTCACTCAGATCGCTAAAAAAGCCGGTGTGGCTGAGTCAACCATCCGCAGCCGCTACGCCAGCCTGGTGGAAGAGGGCATCGTGCAGACCATCGCAGTGATCGATCCCTTTGCAGTAGGCTACAACGCACCTGCCCTGATCGGGATCAATGTCGAGCCAGGAGCGGTTTACACAGTCGCTGAAGCCCTGGAAAACCTTCCCGAAGTCAGTTATCTGGTCCTTACCCTGGGGGGATATGACCTGGTTCTGGAAGTTTTCTGCCGGGACCGGGAAAACCTGACCAAATTCATAACAGGCACGATCCAGGTGATTCCCGGAATCCTCTCTACGGAGACCCTGGTGATCGGCCAAATTTTCAAACTGAGCTTTTTCTGGCATCCTGAAAACCACCTGCTGGATCCGAAAAGCTAAATCAAGGATAAGTAGAAGAAGGAGCAAACATGAGCAAATATACCTATGCAGTCCTGGGCGCTGGAAGGCAAGGGACATCAGCGGCTTACGACTTGGCCAAATTTGGAGAGGCTAAAAGGATCTTCCTGGCAGACCTAAAAGAAGAGACTGCTCAGCACTCAGCCCAGCGGATAAACCGTTTGGTCGGACGGGAGGTCGCCACTGGGACAGGGCTGGATGTCAGCGATCGGACTGCCCTGGACAAATTCCTGCCGGGTGTGGATGTTGCCCTCAGTGCGGTTCCCTATTACTTCAACCTGGAGATCACCAAAGCCTGCCTGGCTGCGGGCGCCAGCATGTGCGACATGGGCGGGCATACCGGCGTTGTGCGGCAGCAGCTAGCCCTGGACAGGGAAGCCACAAAAGCGGGGGTGAGCATTGTCCCTGATTGCGGCATGGGACCGGGGCTGAACGTGACCATGGCCATCTATGCCAAGGACTTGCTTGACGAACCTCATTCAGTGCACATTTTTGACGGCGGGCTGCCGCAAGACCCGATTCCTCCCTGGAACTACCAGGCTACCTTCCACATCAATGGGCTGACCAATGAGCTGGACGGCCAGGCAACTTTCTTAAGGAACGGGGTCCTCACCCCGGTGGATACCCTTACAGAGCCAGAGTTCATTGATTTCCCTCCTCTGGGGAGGCTGGAAGCGGACGTCACCTCAGGTGGAATGTCCACCTCGCCCTGGACCCTGGAAGGCCAGCTGCAGGACTACACCAACAAAACCCTGCGCTACCCGGGCCATTTTGAGTGGTTGCGGGCTTTCAAAGAACTGGGGCTCTTCTCGGAAGAAGCCGTTAAGGTCAACGGGAAAGAAGTGATTCCCCGCGAAGTGTATCATACCCTGCTGGAACCAAAGATCAGGGCGGAAGAGATCCGCGATATTTGCGTGATACGTGTGGTAGGAAGCGGATTAAAAGACGGAAAAGAGACCACTGTGACAGTGGATTTGGTCGACACCTACGATGAAGAAACCGGTTTCACCGCCATGGAACGACTGACCGGATGGCACTGCGCCATCATGATGGGCTTCCAGGCCAGGGGGCAGGTCCCGGCAGGGGGTGTATCTATGGAGGTGGCCGTACCAGCGGCTGATTTTATGGACGCGGTTCGCGAACGGGGTATCCATTTTGAGGTTCATTTCAGCTAATTTTGCCCCCTCTGCCAGGGCCAGGCACCTACGGTGAGCTTGCGCCGCTGGAAAAAGATCACTGCCAGGATGAATGACACCAGGCCAATCCCCAGCAGGACCAGCACATCCTC
Organism: Chloroflexota bacterium; assembly: GCA_011039385.1. Lineage (GTDB taxonomy): Bacteria > Chloroflexota > Anaerolineae > Anaerolineales > UBA11858 > B10-G9. The sequence goes on from DRBO01000093.1 coordinate 3,557, forward strand.
CGCTGCCTGGCCGGTAGTGATAGCCGATCCAGAGGAATCAAGGTACGTGAACAGGAAGAATGGTTCAAATGGCTCCAGCACTGGAGTGGAGCCGGCCAGGTTGCTGCCAAAATAACTGACCACAAGAATAGCGGCGGCTATCATGGAGGCAATCCGCCGCCGAGAGCAGAAGGCAGCCAGGAACATGGCCAGCATGCCCATTGCGAAAACAAGCGGCCATCCGGCCATCACCCCCAGGAACAGATCTTGACCTGTCAGGCTGGTTTCTATCTGATCCTTGATAGCCTTAAAAACTCCCCAGGAAACCAGAGAAACGATCAGATAGATGACGGCTGAGGATATGCTGAATGCCAGAGCCTTGGCGGTCAGGATCTGCCAGCGCGGCAAAGGCAGGGTAACCAACATCTCCAGTCGTCCATCCTCTTCTTCCCCGGCCAGGGTGCCGGTCCCATTGATGATGGCATAAATAGCGGCAACCAGAGGTAAAAAGATTACCAGGATAGATGCCACCCAATCGGCGAAAGTGCCCAGGTTCATTCCCATGGCCTGGTAAATCTCCAGGTCCGCCAAACCCGCCATTTCCTCTGCCACTGAGGGGTAGATACCAATATACATCAGTGGAAAGAAACATAATCCGAGTCCCCACCCCAGGATGGCGCCACGGCGGAATTTCAATTCCTGAACCAGTAACCTAATCATAGCTGCCTCCTTCATCCCCGGTGTAGTATGCCAGAAAAATTTCCTCCAGACTGACATTATGAGTCTCAATATCCATCACCTGATGCTGGGCGGCTGCAGCCAGCACAGCTGGCAGGTTTTCCTTCACCTCCAGGGTCAGGCTCCGTTTTCCCTGCCTTAACTCAGTCACACCTTTCATCTGGAAGGCTTCTGAGGGAGGGGATCCTTCAAAGATCAAGGTTAACCGGTTCATGCGTTGAGCAAAGATATCCTCAACGCGCCGGGTAGCAACCAGCTGGCCATCGCGGATGATGCCCACACGGTCACATACCGCCTGGACCTCGGAAAGAATATGGGACGAGAAGAATACTGTCCTCCCCTCCGCTTTGGTCTCCCTGACCAGCTCGAGAACGGCTTTTTGAACCAGGGGATCCAACCCGCCAGTCGGTTCATCCAGGATCAGCAGGTCCGCCCTGTTCATGAATGCCGCCACTACGCCGACCTTTTGCTTATTGCCGCGGGAAAACTGGCTGATCTTGCGGCTGGTATCAAGGTCCAGCCGTTCAGCCAACTCGCGCCAATAGCCGTTGGACTTTTTATCTTTGCGGAGGTATTCAAACATTTCAAAGAAGTCTCTGGCTCGCATATTGGCATAAAGAGCCAATTCACCCGGCAGATATCCGATATGCTTGCGGATCGCGACACCTTCCCGCTGGCAATCCTTGCCGAATACGGTGGCCTTTCCTCGAGTGGGGGGGAAGACATCCAGAAGAACCCGCTGGGTAGTGGTCTTCCCGGCGCCGTTCGGGCCGAGAAAGCCGAACACTTCGCCTTTTTCGACCACAAGGTTGACATCCAGAATACCGCGGAATTTTCCGTAATATACCGTCAGATCCTGGGTTTCAATCACTATATTCTTCATAAGCAGATTCCTTATTATCTAATGAAACATAATTATACTGGTTTCCAGAAATTTCGGCCGATCTCTCTCCGTGTGGTTTATCATAGAGGTAATTTTGTAATATAATATTTGGGTTGCATATCCCAACACTTATTTTGATCACTATCAGGAGAATTTCAGCATGAAACCCGTTGATGTCCATAACACAATTGCCCGGAATATGCTTGCGGACGGCTACTCAATCCTATTCGATCTGGAAAAGTCCCATGGTGTGTATTTTGTGGACCAGATCACCGGCCGGGAATATATTGACTTTTTCACGTTTTTTGCCAGCAACGCTGTGGGCTACAATCACCCCAAGTTTAAGGACCCAGCTTACCTTGAGAAGCTGACCCTTTCCGCTCTGCATAAACCCTCGAACAGCGACATTTACACCACCCTGATGGCGGAATTCGTGGAAAAATTCCAGCAGGTAGTGATGCCGGAATCCATGCCGCACCTTTTCCTGGTAAGCGGCGGAGCCCTGGCAGTGGAAAACGCGCTCAAAACTGCTTTCGACTGGAAGGTGCGTAAAAACCTTGCCCAGATAAAAAGCATCAAGGAATCCGAAGTGGGGTTGCTGCACGGCCTGGGATCCAAGGTGATCCACTTCCAGGAGGCTTTCCACGGCCGTTCCGGGTATACTCTGTCGCTGACCAATACCAGCGATCCCCGCAAACATATGTATTTCCCGAAATTCGATTGGCCCCGGATCATCAATCCCAAGTTACGTTATCCGGTCACCGAAGACGTGCTGGATTGTGTCAAGGAAGCAGAGGAGATCGCCATCGTCCAGATCAAAACTGCCCTGAATCAATACCCCGGGGATATCGCGGCGTTGATCCTGGAGCCGATCCAGGGAGAAGGCGGCGATAACCATTTCCGCCCCGAATTCATCCAGCGGCTTCGGGCCCTGGCCAACGAACATGAATTCCTGCTGATCTTTGATGAGATCCAGAGCGGGATCGGGATCACCGGGAAGATGTGGGCCTATGAACATTATGGTGTAGAGCCGGACATTATCGCTTTCGGCAAAAAGACCCATGTCTGCGGCATTATTGCCAGCAAGCGGATTGACGAGGTGGATAACAACGTTTTTACGGAATCCAGCCGCATCAACAGCACATTCGGCGGCAACCTGGTCGACATGGTGCGCTGCACCAAAACCCTGGAGATCATCGAAGAGGAAAACCTGATAGACAATGCTGCTGTAGTGGGCGAAAAGATGATCAACGGGCTGGAGAGCATCGCCGCGGAATCCAGAGACGTGGTCAGCAACATCCGCGGCAAGGGCTTGATGGTAGCCTTTGATCTGCCCGACCAGCGGCAGCGGGACGTGATGCTGGACAGCATGTTCGACAACGGCCTGCTAGCCATGAAATCGGGCGACCATTCCATCCGCTTCCGGGGTATGCTGGACACCCCTGAAGAGATCATTAACGACGCCCTGGAGATTGTCGCTCAGAGCATCCCCGAAAAATAAACGCCGATTGAAACAATTTCAGCCCGGGAGATCCCCGGGCTGTTTGTTTGACGCTGCCAGGATGGGTCTGGAATGGAGGTAGACCACCAACAAGCCGGCGGATTTCTAGAACCCGGGCTGGAGGTGAATTTCAATCCGCCGGCAAGGATCTGATGAACTTCCCCACCACATCAATGATCGCTCCCTCCTTCTTCCAAGATTCCTCACCAGATAACCCTGGCAGATTACTTGCCGTAGTGACGATCACTAGATCCAGGTCATGGACCAGGACGATCAAATTGCCCCCATGTCCCCAGGCATAGTTAAATTCATGTTTTCCGGATTTGGCCGACCACCAGA
>DRBO01000177.1 GCA_011039385.1 Chloroflexota bacterium
CCGGCCACTCCCCTGGCTGCCATGAAATCCACTGCCGCTTGGGCCGCTGGCAGTCGAAAGGCGTCCTTCCCGGTAATCAGCCAGTAATTTCCTGGGAGAACCTGCGTTTGCGATATAGGCCTTGATGCCCGCGGCTTCAAGGGCCTCAAAGGCATACGGACCGTAGCGGCCGCTGACTACTGCCTCAACTCCCATGCCGGCCAGGTACTGAACAACCTGCGTTCCTGCCCCACCCTGGGCATCGATGGCAGGATTTTCCACTTCCTGCCAATCTTCCAGATCTGTGTCAGCAATTAAGAAACATCTGCAGCGTCCAAACCGGGCGCTGAACTCAACATCAGGATCCCCTGAATTCCCAGAAATAGCAATCTTCATTTTTTCTCCTCTTGTTCCTTGATATTTTGATACCGTTTTTGAAGGATCTCAATTTGACCACGGACATGGTCCAGACTCTCCAGCCATCCACATAATCTGGAAGCCCCCGCTTCCTTGATCTGGTAGACACGTCTCCTGGGCCCTTTGCTGTCATCATCCCAGGTAGAATGGATAAAACCCATCTCCTCCATATCCCGGAGATGACGGTAAACAATACTTGAATCCAGCTCATTTGAATCAAAACCGATCGAATCCAACTGATCCATAAGTTCGTAGCCGTGAGAATCTCCCTCGGCCAGTAAAAGTAATAGCGCTGGTCGGAGGGTAAACCGCATCCCCCTCTTCCACCGGGGCCGGAATTGGCCACCTTCTCCCCTGCATCTTCCTGGCATAAATATCTCCTTGGGATTCTTGAATCAAAAAGGCAAAAGAAGGATAGCTTACTATCTGCTTTTTGTCAATAGATGAAATTTCTATAGATAATACTATTTAGATACTCTCAAGTCTGGGGACGTAGGAAGACTGGGCATCTCAGGTCCAGCCTGGCCCAGGGTATCAGCCAGGGCTGACCGGGCAGCCACACGGTCATCCCAGGGGTATTCGATCTCCCCAAAACACATCGACTGCTCATGTCCTTTCCCGCAGATCATCACCACATCCCCTTCCTGGGCCATGTTCAGGGCAGTCCGGATCGCTTCCCCCCTGTCTTCTACCCGCCAGAAATTTTCGCCTTCCACTCCCCCTTTGGCAGCAGCACCTCTGGCCATTTCCTCGAGAATGCCTTCCAGGGATTCTGTGCGGGGATCCTCTGCGGTTAAGATGGTACGGTCTGCCAACACCGCGGAGGTCTCCGCCATCAACCGTCTCTTCTCCTTATCACGCAATCCCGCAGACCCGAACACAGCAATCACTCGTCCAGCGGTCAGTTCCCGCGCGGAAATCAAGGCCCGCTTGAGTGCGTTGGGGGTATGCGCAAAATCCACGATCACCAGGAAGTCCTGGCCCAGATCCAGTCTTTCCATCCGCCCCGGAATTCCATCCAGGTTCCCGATCCCAGCCCGAATCACATCCCAATCCAGTCCCAACCCATCCCTGCAGGCAGCCGCAGCGGCCAGGCAGTTGGAAACGTTATAATCTCCCAGCAAGTTCGTGAAAAAAGTGCCCGTTACTTCCTGGCTGGTGATCTCAAACTGGATCCCATCCCGGCGGGAATGAATTTCCCCGGCCAGGAAATCCACCGGGGCTTCCAGACCGTAGCTGACCTCCCGCAACCCCAGGTCCCCCAGGATCTTAATAAGTGCCGGATAAGAACGATCATCCCTGTTCAACACGCCCATCCTGTTGACGACCACCGGCTTATCAGCCCTGGTGGAGATCAGCTTGAATAGCTCAGCTTTGGCTTCCAGGTAGCCCTGGTAGTCAGCATGATAATCCAGGTGTTCATGGGTGATATTGGTGACTACGCCGATGTCAAATTCGCAGGCAGCCACCCGCTTCTGAGCCAATCCATGGGAAGTCGCTTCCAGGACGACATGGCTGATGCCAGCCTTGACCATTTCGGCTAAATAATACTGGACATCCATGGCTTCCGGGGTGGTGACGTGAAAGCCCGTATCCAGCACACGATCGCCAATCACAGCGTTCACTGTGGAAATCAATCCTGCCTTCAATTTCGCCGCTCTCAGGATGTGGTAGATCAGGTTGACCGTGGTGGTTTTCCCATCCGTGCCGGTGACCCCGATCACGACCAGCTTCCGGGCCGGAAATCCATGCCAGGCCGCGGCGATTTTCGCCAGCGCGTCTCTGCTGTCCTCCACCTGCAGGTAGGGTACTTCCAGATCAGCGTATTCCTCCCAGGGTTGAGTGCCCAGCACTCCCGCCGCACCGGCTTCCACAGCATCGGGAATGTAGTCATGGCCGTTGACCCTCGTTCCTTCCAGCGCGATGTAAAGATCATTATCCTGGACCTCTCTGGAATCGATCCGAATCCCGCTTATCTCGACCTCAGGATCAGGTAGGGTGTTGAGGAGGTTGACTTCCTGGCATAACTCTTTTAACTGCAAGTGGATTCTCCTGGTTACTTCTTGATGTCAAAAACGCCCGGATTGCCATCCTGGGCGTTTTTATTGTACACCAGAAAAACTGCCGCCTGTTTAACTAAATAGCGCTCGCATGCCGGTCAGTTGGGCTAAGACCGAATGATCAACTATCTTGTCGCCCACACGAATGGTCAGGCCCCCCAGCAAATCAGGCTCAACCTCAAAAGCCACCGCTATATCCCCGGTGGACCGTTTCAGAATATCCTTTTCAATGATCTCTTTTTCCTTATCACTCAGTGGCAAGGCGCTGGTAACGACCGCGGATTCTCCCTCGAATTGTTCCCCTTCCAGGACAACGATCTTCCCGGACTTAACCCCGGAGAAGAACTCATCCACCAGGGCTTTCTGCCTGGACTCGTCCAGGGCTGCGCCCAGCAGCTTCTGCGTAGCCGCGATAGCCAGAACCCCAACCTGGTCACGGACGCTTTTAAGCAGGTTGAGCTCCTCCTGTTTGGCATCTTCCCGGGCTTTCTGTATGATCCCCTTGGCTTGTTCCTCGGCATCCGCTTTGATGGATGCCACCCGATCCTGAGCCTGGGCGATGATCTTCTCCGCCTCTTGTTTTGCCTCAGCCAACGCTTTTTCTCTTTCCAGGCCAATTTTTTCCCTTTCCTGGGCGGCAGCTTCCGTATCCTCGACCTGTTTTTGCAGCATGGCCTGGCGCTCATCCAGCCTTTTCTTGGCAGGTTTCCAGAGGAGTACGGTTAACACACCGAACAACAACAGGAAATTTACAATTTGGGAAATCAAAAATGGGCCATTGATTCCCATGGCTCCTAATGCTTCACCCACGTTTTCCTCCTTATTATCCTGCCAGGGGAGTAACAGGCACGAACTTAATCGCGAGCGCTACAACCAGGGCATAAATCGCGATTGCTTCGGCAAAGGCGATGGCCAGGATCATATTTGTCAGGACATCACCAGAGGCTTCCGGGTTCCTGCCCACAGCCTCCATGGCTTTGGCGGCTAGCAGCCCAATTCCTATGCCTGGCCCCAGGGATCCCAGACCAATTGCAATAGCTGCGGCTATTTGAGTTGCGGCTTCATACGACATGCAATTTCTCCTTTAAATTCTTGAGTTAGAATTCTAATGATGCTGTGTTGCCATCTGATAGAAGATCAGAGACAGGATCGAAAAAATCAGTGCTTGAATAGCACCCACAAATAATTCCAGCGCCATAAAGACATCAACTACCACGAAAGCGGTCAGGAAGCTGATCACCATCAGGAGCACTTCCCCTGCGAAGACATTGCCGAACAACCGGAAGCCAAAGGAGAGCACCTTGATGAATTCACCCATCAGCTCCAGGATGCCCGCGAACCCATTGGCAAAAGAAAGCACCGGCTTCAACCAGCCGCTGTCAGGATCAGCGCTGAAATTGAAGAATTTCTTCAAATATTTCTTGCCCTGGAATTTAAATCCATAATACTGGGCCACAACCTGGGTAATTATCGCCAGGCCGACAGTTGTGCTCAGGTCTGCGGTGGGGGATCTGAACAGAGGTATCAGCTCTTCATGCCCATGATGCACAGCCTTAATGCCAATAGATCCCATCCCAGGGAGCAGGCCGGACCAGTTGGAAAAAAGGATGAAAAAGAAGAAAGAACCGATCAGTGGGAAGAACAGGGTTGCTTTTTCTTTTCCCACGGTGGTCGCCACAAATGAGAACACCCCTTCATAGATGGTATCCATCGCGATCAGGAAGCGGCTTTCTACGCCAGTTCGCTCGGCTTTCTTCACGGCCCGGTTGTATAACAAGGCAATAAGCATCAAAAACAGGGAAGTAAATATGGCCGTCGGGAGAGTGTTGGGAACCCCGTGTTCAAAACCTGGAATGGGCAAGGACACCGGGATCAATTCCGCGGCCAGACTGATGACCGGAAGCTCCTTCCCGGGCATGATCAAGCCATACCCCACCAGAGCCAAAACGGCCAAACCAACAATTAGCTTGACGAGGCAACCCCCGCCTTTTTTCTTTTCCTGTTCCATAAGGATTTATTCTTCCTTTTTCTGCTCTTCCAGTCGTTTATGGACTGTGCCTTTTACCCAGCGATAAACAAGAAATGCGCCCCCACCAAAGCCGGCCATAGCGAGTAAGACCGCGAATAAAATTACTGTATTAAATTGGCGATCCAGCAGTATTCCCGCGCCAAACCCCAGCAAAACGGGGACGGCAATGAAAAAACCAGCTTGGCCTGCCACAGCCAAAATCCAGATACGTTCCTGCCATTTTGAACTCTGGTTGGTCTCGTCGTGATGATTATTCAATTGCTGCTCCTCTTGGAAGACCTGCACTTGCTGTATTTTACTCACAAGGCAAAAAGCTGTCAACCAGAGTGTTTTTTGGCTTGCTCTGTAAGCCGCAGGCCTGGTTTCCAGGATCGCGAGGTCAGGAGGTAACCAAACCCAGCGAAGATTGCACAAACTGGATAAAGGGCTGCGCCAGGATGCCCATCAACAGGGTAAACACACAGGCGATGATCACCGCGGTGGAGAGCGAAACAGGCAGCTCAATTCCTTCACGGTCCGGTTCATCAAGCGGTTGGAAGAACATGTAGCGAATGACGTTCAGGTAGTAAAAACCCGCCACAACGCTGTTGATGATGGCTATCAAGGCCAGGAAATAATACTCCACCCGCAGCGCTGCGCCGAACACCAGCAGCTTTCCGACAAACCCGCCGGTACCCGGGATGCCGATCAGGGATAACAAAAAGACCACCATAGCGCCGGCCAGCAGCGGAGAACGTTTGATAAGGCCGGCATAATCTTCAATCTGGTTGGAACCGGTTTTGTTCTCGAATGCCACCACTACCGCAAAGGCGCCCAGATTGGCTGCCAGATAGACCAGCAGGTACACCAGGACGCCGCTGATACCGTCAAACACAGTGTCAAACACGCCGCTTTCCCAGGAGATCACACCGATCATAATATATCCGGCATGGGCAATGCCTGAGTAAGCCAGCAGGCGTTTGATATTCTTCTGACTGATGGCCACAAAATTGCCCAGCGTCATGCTGACAATCGACAGGCCAGTAAGAATTGCGACCCAGTTGATCTGGAAATCCGGCAAGGCAGTCAGCATAACCCGCACGATGATGGCAAATCCTGCTCCTATCGACCCCACCGCCAGAAAAGCTGTCACCGGAGTAGGCGCGCCTTCGTAAGCATCCGGGGACCATTGATGGAAAGGCGCGCTTGCGGTCTTGAAGCCAAAACCCACCACAAGCATGACAATGGCCGGGTAGATCACCCATTTCAGCCCTTGATCCACTCCAGCAAGCTCGCGGGCGATCTCGACAAGATTGGTTGAGGACGTAGCCCCATAAAGAAGAGACATGCCGTAAAGCATCATCGCCGAAGCCATTGATCCATACAGGAAGTACTTGATCGCGGCTTCGCTGCTCCTGGGATCCTTGCGCAGGAACCCGGTCAGGATATAGGAGGAGATGCTCAAGAGTTCAAAGGCGATAAAGACCATCACCAGATCAGATGAAAGCGCCAGCAGGGAAATCGAAAAACAGGCCAGCAGGATAAAACTGTAAAATTCACCCTGGTAAGGAGATTTAAGCTCCATATAGGCCATGGACAGCAGTATCACCATGGTCGCCACAAGGGAAGCAAAAATCTGGAAGAAAAGGGAAAAGGAGTCCAGGGCCAGCATGCCGCCCAGAACGGACTTCTCCCCGATATCTACCCAACCGAACAGGAAGATTGACACAGCGAGAGAAAGGAGCGCTCCAGCCAGGGCCAGATACGGCAGCCATTTTTTCTCTTTGGATCCCATCAGGTCTACACTGAAGACCAGCACCACACTCAGGAAAAGGATCAGCTGAGGGAGAAGAAAAATGAAAGTTTGCACGTTTGTAGCCTCTCTTTCTATCGCATCTAGAAGTTGCTGATCAAGGCTGTCGAAACAGCGTTCAATAAACGAGTGATCAAGGAGGGATATAAACCAATTAAAACCATCAGAATGACCAGGGGCCACATGGTGACTTTTTCAAAGGTTGCCAGATCTGTGATTGCTGCGTTATGGGTGGCTGCATCCCATTTCTCCTGGTCAAACTCACCCAGGAAGACATGCTGGATAACTTTCCAGAGGATATAAGCAGCGGTGAAAACGAGCCCCAGTATACCAATCATGGCAAACACGGGAATGATCGCGAAAGTGCCCCGGAACACAAAGAGTTCGCTCCAGAAGCCCGCCAAGCCAGGAAGACCCAAAGAAGCAAAACCCGTCACCATCATGATGCCGTAGTAATAAGGCATCTTCGCGCCCAGACCCCCGAAGTCTTTGATCTGGCGGGTATGAGCCCGGTCATAGATCATGCCGACCAGGAAAAACAGCCCGCCTGTGATGATACCGTGCGTAAAGAGCTGCAAAGAAGCACCGTTCAGACCGATGATA
>DRBO01000132.1 GCA_011039385.1 Chloroflexota bacterium
AACGATAACAGATCGCAGCAGATGTTTTCTGAGGGCACCAATATGCTCCAGAAAACTGGCCGGTTCCTCAAAAGCCAACTGCAGGCTGTCTGTCACCGGGGCATCGTCGGGTTCTTCCCTGAAGAAAGCTGTTATTTTTTTGAAAGGGTTTAAGATAGCCCTTCCCAGCCATTTAAACGGAGCGCTGATCCTTTTCCAGATCTTTTTTAAGGCTTTCACCAGTACGTCAACCTCGCTCTTTCCTTAAGCCAATGCCCACCAGCAGGGTTGATTCGCCAATAAGAACTGACCGCTGTTTAATGAGCGGTCAGGATTACCAAATGGGAATGGCCCCTACATAATTATGGTCCACTTGGAGCTACAGATCAGTTTCGTCCTCTTCAGAGTCCTCCTTGTCTTCCCCCTGGAGGCCCTCCTTAAATGCCCTGATCCCGCTGCCCAATTCGCCGCCGATCTTGCCGATCCGGCCCACGCCAAAAACAATGACCACAATCACAAGCACAATTACTAGTTCCCATCCACTAAAACGCATCGTATACCTCCTGCTAATTTCCTGCATCCCTATTATACACCGTAGAGGAAAATATGAGAAAGGGGAGAGACTCAGAAGTTCTCGATCAGGGACTGTAAGATCGCCTTTCCTGACAGGTGCGATTGGCTGGGGTCATCCAGGTTAATGATCCTGTCCACCTCCCAGCGGCTGAGAGCTTCGTCCAGCAAAGAGGGGCGGATCACCAGCAGCGCTGCCGTAAAATCGCCGGACTCAATCGCTTTGAATCCATTTACCCAGCCCTCCCCGCGGTGGAATTCCAGGGGGCCCAATTCATCGATGATCAGCAATTCACAGGGAACTGCCTTTTCCAGGATTTGATTCCCCCACAGAACAGCTTCCGGCAGGAATGACCAGCGCTTAGTGAAGAGATTCGAGGACCTTCCTCCCAGGCTATCTGCCAGGCGCCTGCGCTCCCCACTCTGTATGTCCAGCAGGTCAATGGCTGTTTTTTCACCAGCGACAAAAACAGCCGGCGAGATCACACCCCCCAGCTTAGTCCCAGTTCTCCGGGCAGCTTCCACAACCTCCAGGCAAAGTCTGGTCTTTCCTGATTGGATCTCCCCTGTAAGTAAGTTGATCTTGCTCACAGATCTCGCCCCTTCTCCATCACAACCATAATATACCCGTTATTCTTTTCTACCCGGATCGGGATCTGGTAAATTTCAGACAGATTCTCAGTGGTTATCACTGCCTCAACAGGGCCCTGTGCTGAGATTCGGCCCCTGTTCATGAGCACAAAATGCTCTGCCGCGTAAATGGCCGCATTGGGGTCATGCGTTGTCATCACGGCAGTAGACCCCCCGGCAGCCATCCTCTTTAATAAACTCAAAATCCTGTTCTGATTTTGCAGGTCCAGGTGGGCAGTAGGCTCATCCAGCAGCAGCACAGCTGTCTGCTGTGTAAATACGCGGGCAATATGGACCAGCTGGCGCTCCCCACCACTGATCTCCATCACGGGTTTTTCCGCCAGGTGGAGGATGCCGGCCGCTTCCAGGGCATCACAGGCAATCTTGTGGTCCTCTTCGCCAGGCAGCTGAAAAGGGTTTAAATACGGTGAGCGGCCCAGCAGCACATATTCATAAACTGAGAAGTTAAATGGGATGCTTTCAAACTGGGGCACAAGCCCGATCAGGCGGCTGAGCTCCCGTTTGGAATAATCCCGGTGCTGTTTCCCGGCCACCCGGGTAATTCCCTGACTCGGTTTTAACCACCCCAACAAGATGTGCAGCAGGGTGGTCTTTCCGGTCCCATTTGGCCCCAGGATGGCGGTAACTTTCCCTGCTGGAATCTCCAGGGACAGATCAGACAGGACAAGAGGGTCAAGGGGGTCGTATTGGAAGTGGATCCCTTCCAGGGAGATAATCTTATCCATGGCTCCTGACCTTGATCCCCATGCTGATCATCAGATAAATAAACAGAACTGCGCCGATCGCCGAGGTTAAAATCCCCAGGGGGATCTCTCCCGGCAGCAGCGTTCTGGCCAGATCATCCGCAAGCATGCTGAAAGCACCTCCCAGCAGCATGGCCGCCGGGAGGGATTTTTCCGCGCTGGCGCCAAACATCCTCCTGGCGATGTGGGGGATGATCAAGCCAATCCAGCCGATGATCCCACTAATCGCCGTTAACGCAGCAGTTGCAGACACCGTGAACAGCAGCAGGATCAGTCGTTCTCTGCCCAGGGAAGCGCCCAGAGAAAAGGCGGTTTCGTCATTCAGGGAGAGCAGGTTGACCCGCCAGCGCATCACATAGGTAACGCCAATCCCCAGCAGCGCAAATGGCAGCACAAATAACAAATCCTGCCAGGTGACGCTGTATAATCCTCCCAGCATCCAGAAGGTTAATTCAGGCAGCTCTGTGAGGGGATCCGCGATGTATTTCAGCACACCAACCCCGGCCGAGAAGAGAGCAGATACAGCTACCCCCGACAGGAGCAGCCTCAGCACCCAGCCGCCGTACCGAATCCTGGTGGACAGAAAATAAGCCCCGGCCAGGGCCAACAAACCAAAAAAGGTCGCGCTCAGCTCTATCACCAGGGGATGGCGGTTAAGCCAGAGTATGCTCACCGCAGCCCCGAAGGCTGCTCCCTGGGAGACGCCCAAAAATCCCGGTTCCACCAGAGGATTTCGGAAAATCATCTGCAGGACTGAACCGGCTGCGGACAGCACCATGCCCAGCAGCAGGGCGGTGATCAGGCGCGGCAGCCTTAATTTAAGCACCAGCTGCCTGGCCAGCGGGTCATCCCGGAACACCCGCCAGGGCATCCAGAACGGCTCTGGATAGCGGCCGATCAGGATCGAGGCCAGAAACACGCCCACTATGCCAATCAGCAGAAAAGGGATGATCCGTCGGTACGCCTGATTTTCCATGGGTTTCAGGGAAGGTCGCCGGTCAAGATCGGCAGCACTTCACTGTCTATCGTTTCCTGATCCAGGAAATAAAGGGTCTTGTAAAAGGAATTTACTTCCGCCAGGATATCCAATTCCGCGGTCAGGTCAGGGTGAATTCGCGAGGCTAACCACTGCAGTCCCAGTATCCAGCGGGTATCCGGCTGGTCCCAGCTGTAAAAATCATATCCGAAAGCGAAGAGCTGATCCTTCTGTACTGCACCCAATTTGGTCCAGATGGGATTGTCTTTCAATCCGGCTGCGATTTCGGAAGCCCCGCCAGCATAATCGACCAGGAATATCTGCTCGGGGTCCCAGGCTGCGATTTGTTCCAGATTAACCACGGTCCAGCCATTTCCAACCTCGAGATCCGCCCAGATTGGAACGCCCCCGGCGGTCTCCACCAAATTGGTTTGCAGCCAGGACGCCGGCGGAACGCTGAAAGCCACTTCCCCGCCATCTGCGTTATAACGCAGGAGCAGCACCCTGGGTTTATCCACGGCTCCGCTAACCATCTCTTCTACCCGGCTGACCCGGGTTTGGTAATAATCGGTAATTTCATCAGCCCTGTCCGAATTGCCAAATACCTGGCCCAGGACCGCAATGTCCAGATAAAATGCCTCCGGGGTTTCCAGATCGAGATACACCACAGGAATGCCCAGCTGTTCAAGCGGCTCACCGATGCTCTCGGCCATGAAATTTTTCAGGATCACCAAATCCGGCTTGGCCGCTGCGATTTGCTCCGGCCCGACATTGGTCTCAAAGATATCCTTGTCATGCACGCCTGAATCCACCACAGGTAAAAAAGCGAAAGCCGATTGGTTGCGGCTCTCCAGGGCCACCACCCTTTCCGGCGCTTCCGCAAACAGGTAAATCGCGTCCTGAACCATGACCATTGCTTTGCCAGCAATGGCTATGTTTTCCGGGTTTTCCTGCAAGGTGATAGTATGTCCAGTGGCATCGGTAATCTCCATCGTCTGAGCGGCTGGCGCTATCCCGGGCAGCTGGGAGCATCCAACCACGCTAATGGCTAAGAGGGAAAGCAGCAAGGCAGTTCGTTTCATGGATCACTCCTTCAAGTGTTTATCACTTATCTACCATCATTGATTTAAATCTGTTCCCGGCAGTTTTCCAGCCAGGAGAGCATGGCACTGATCTGTCCTATGCGGAAAAGGTAAACCTGACGGGAGATAAAATCATCCTCTTCCACCTGGTCATGTTCCTTTTCAAGATTAGTGAGCCAATCCTGGCAGATCACCTGCTGGGCATCGATCAATCTCAGGGCTTGATCGGCTTCCCGCTGAAGGGCGAAATACAGTTTGGAAAGAAAAGCGATCCTCACATAGCGGCTGCTCAAAACCGGCGAGGTAAGCCATTTCTCAAAGGCTTGAACCCCTTTCCCGGTAAGCTGATAGATCTTACGGTCCGGATATCCTTCCTGGGCCCGCCTGGAGGAGGACAAGAGACCCTCGCCGGCCAGCTTATCCAGCAAGTAATAGAGTTTGGACCTCTTCACCTGCCAGATCAGGGAAAGCTCAGGCGTACCCTGCACCTTCTCATAGAGGGCATACCCGTGATCAGGGCCGTCCAATAACAAGCCCAGGAGAATAAATTCCAGGGTGTTTGAGGGGTGCTTTCCTGCCATACTATTCAAGTCCTGAATATACAGTATTTGAATAGATTATAAGTCCTGAATTCCCCCTGTCAAGATGGAGATCCAGTCAGAACGGGGGGTTCCCCGGATTGCTGGCGACAAATATCACCTGACTTAAAGAAAAAACCCGGAGCCTGGCAGCCAGGCTCCGGGTCGGGTCTCAATTCAGATCAACAAGCGGGCCACATCATCAACTTTCCAATCCACCACAATCTCCCCGTTAATGTAGAAAGTTGGTGTAGTCAGATTGCCCCCGGTCCATTCCTTGACCTGCCGGGCGGCTGCCGGGTTGCGGGTGATATCATATTCCTTGTAAGGAATGGCATTGTTTTCAAACCAGAGTCTGGCCCTGCGGCAGCCCGGGCACCATTTATTGCAGAACAGCACTACCCCCTCCAGTACCAGCTCTTCTTCTTCGGCTTTCGGCTCTTTGATCGGTTTTTGATCAGGCTGGATGCGGCGGATTTCCTTAAAAAGGACCTCATTATCAGGCTGGTCGTCAACATCATGGATGTCCACATATTGGATGACCCCATCCCTGTCGATAATAAAGATCGCTCGCTCCGACCTGCCCTCATCCTCCCGAAATGCGCCATATTTCAGGGCTACTTCCCCATGGGGCCAAAAATCACTGATCAGGGGATAGGATATCCCGCCCAAACTTTCTGCCCATGCTTTCAACACCGGAACATGATCAACGCTGATGCCCAGAACCTGGACATTCAATTCCGCAAATGCAGCATACTCCGCTTCATAAGACGGAATCTGGCTGGTTCAAACCGGCGTAAAAGCTTGCGGGAAAAAGACCAGAACAGTGGTCTTCCCCCGGTAGTCGCTAAGCGTGACTTCTTTTTCCAAGTGGCTCTGGAGCGTAAAATCCGGGGCCAGATCACCTATTTTGATTTTCATAAGCCTTTTCTCCTGGGTAGTTAACAGAACTGGTACTAACTATACCCGCTGCGAAGAGTTAAGTAAAATATTATTTTGAGTATTTTATGGTTTGTATATATTCGAACCCCTGAAATTCCAAACAAGGCATTGAATTTTTATAGAAAGAGGCGGCCCGCTCCTCCGCCAAGCGCAGGAAAAGCAGGCCGCCCCTCCAGGTTCACCTTGTTAGTTCTCAGTCAGCAACAGAGGTG
This sequence comes from Chloroflexota bacterium, assembly GCA_011039385.1. Lineage (GTDB taxonomy): Bacteria > Chloroflexota > Anaerolineae > Anaerolineales > UBA11858 > B10-G9. Next base: position 5,734 of record DRBO01000132.1, read on the forward strand.
CTGCCAACCCATTCCCGCCAGGCCAGGGTCCACAAGATGGAATAAAATGCCGCAAAGGCAGCCTGGATCAGGATCAACAGCGGCCAGAGCAGGCAGCACAACGCCGCCAGCAAGAATGGAAGCAAGAAGACGATCCCCAGGACGATGTTGATGACCACCTGCAGTATGAATAAGACCAGGGCTGGTCCCAGGTTATCTCCCAGCACTTCCACTCCCCTGCGGTATGACCCGATCACTCCGGTGTCTTCCAGCATGCAGGACCTGTTCGCGAAGGTCCGCAGGGCTGATGCAAGCATCATAACCGGGACAAACAAACAAAATAAGAACAGCAGGGGCGCGAAGTTTCGAATGCCGCTCAATCCCAGCCCCCTCCTCACGTTGAACCCTATCCCGGAAAACACCAGTGTGGTGACCGTGGTCACCGCCAGGATCAATCCAGGAATGGCCGGCACAAGGCCGATTCCCAACAGTTTCCATCCCTTGTCCCATCCGGCTTGAAAAGCGGTTATGAAACCTGCGGATTTCCCGTTTTCCAGATCATTCACCGCGCTGATCATCCCCCCCCTGGCGATCAGTCCCAGGGCCCAGAAGACCAGGCCAAAGAGCACCACGGCAATACCCAGCAGGACGATACCCCCGAGAGCTAAAACCGCAAAATCCCCATTGGTAAAAGCCCCTCCAAAATCAGAGGGTCTCATCTCCCGCCAGGGAAATTCTCCGCTCTCAAACAAATACCGGCTCTGGCTTGCGCCGCCGGAATTGCCGCTGCCAAGCACGACCAGAACACCCAGCAGGATCAGGAAAGCGTTTTTCCAAAGGGTATCCCAGGCCCGAGTAAATAATTTGCCATAATCCATTTTTTCCTCCCCGAGGTAGATCCTCGTTCCTTAAGGTTTTACTGCACGATCAGGTTCAACTGCCCGATCCCAGCTTCAATGCGAATCCCTAAGGCCAGTCCGGAGCCTGAATAAGCGCTCACATAGATCCCGCTTTCGGAGGACAGCCCTGCGGGTTTGATCACTCCCAAACCACCTCTGACATACGACTAGATTCGGGCATCTGAAAGCAAAAGCATCATCAAGCTGCCCGGGCTGTCCCGGGTTGATTCTCATGCGCCTA
>DRBO01000010.1 GCA_011039385.1 Chloroflexota bacterium
ACCTCCGAGGTCTCAGCCTGAAATTTGTCCTCCCATCGAGAGAAATCCGGCGATTCCGCAAAAACAACCTCGGAGGTTATAGGATGCTGATCTCTCTCAATACCTCCCCCAGGCGGTCGATCTCGGCTGGTGTGTTGTAATGGGCTGCCCCGATGCGGACCATGCCGCCCGATTCCTCCACTCCCAGCCGTTCGGTAACACAGATGGCGTAATAGTTGCCGTCCCAGACATAGATACCCCTCTCATCCAGCAGCTCGGCAACCCGGCGGGGGTGGATCCCTTCCAGGTTCACCGCCACGGTTGGCACGCGCTCTTCAACATCCCGGGGATCATCCAGGCCGTAGACTCGCAAACCCGGAATCTCTCCCAGTGTTTCCAGGAGCTTCCGGGACAATCCATATTCGTATTCTTGAACGGCCGCCAACCCCTGTTTGAGCGTTCGGGCCTGCCCCTCGAATTTGTCCTGATAACGCTCCTTGAACTCTCCTCCATACTCTTCCCCGATCCAGGCGTAATATTCCAGCGCGCCTAATACTCCAGCAATGCCCTCAAAGCTGGGCGTACCGGTCTCGAATTTCCAGGGAAGCTGACCAGACGCCGGGCGGACCTTGTAAGCCATCAGCTCATCCAGGAGGTCGTATTTCCCATAAAGGATCCCGATATGCGGGCCATAGAATTTGTAGGCTGAGCAGACCAGGAAATCTGCCCCCAGGTCCTGGACGTCAATCGGGCCGTGGGGCGCGTACTGGACAGCATCGACATAAACCAAGGCGCCCGCCTCATGAGCCAATTTCGTCATTTTCTTGACCGGGTTGATCGTACCCAGAGCATTGGAAGCATACCCAAAAGCCACCAGCTTCGGATTGCGGTCCAGGGCAGCCTTAAAGGAATCCTGGTCAAGCCGGCCATCCTCGACATCAAAATCGACCCAGGCCACCTCGCAGCCACGGTCAGCGGCGATCAGGGTCCAGGGAGAGACATTGGCATCGTGGTCCAGACGGGTGACAACGATCGTGTCACCGGGTTCCAGGGTTCTGGCAATGGAGCGGCTGAGGTGCAGGGTCAGGGTGGTCATATTCGGCCCGTAGACAATCTCTTCCGGGCGATTTGCGTTGAGGAAGTCCGCCGTGGCCTGGCGGGCCTGGTCGGTCAGCTTGTCTGATTCACGGCTGGTGGCAAAGGCCCCTTCATGGTTAGCGTTGCAGTCCACAAGGTAATCATGGATCCTGTCCAGGGACCGTCGGGTGATCTGGGTTCCAGCTGGGTTATCCAGGAAGATTGCCGGCCGTTCTAAGGCGGGAAATTGAGCGCGAATAGCTTTCAGGTCAAGAACCATGTTCTCTCCTTGGCGGGATGTGTAGGGATCTGGGATGTGGGACTTCAAGGTTCGAGGCTATCCCGCATATCATTCATATTATAAAAGAAAACCGCTTCCCTCATCGAAAAGCGGTTTACGGATGTGCGGAGCAGGATCTGACCCAGAACGACGACGAGAATACAGCGCTGTTATCTCTCCAGGGAATAATCCTTGAAGAACTCCCACATTAACGCCGAGGAGCTGATCTCCTGATTCGTAACTCCAGCGATCCAGACCGGCAGCTTTTCACCCCCCGGCCAAGTATGGCCAGCGCCCTGGACCCGATAAAATATCACCCTGACGTTTTCCTCACAGTCTGAGTAATCGAGTCTGGTGATATTCTCTGAGACCTTCGTCTCCGAGGGTGACATGGCGCAAGCGTTTTCCGCGGCCCAACTTGCGGCCCAATCCTCCACGGGAGAAAACACGAATTGATCATCACGGGAAGACGAACCTCCCCAATAGGGTACGACCTGGTCATCCAGGCCGTGAAAAGCGATCACCGGGACAGGGCGGTCGGGATGGCAATCTTCTCTGGGATAGAGATAGGCACCAGCAACGCCGCCTATGGCTGCAACCCGATCGGATAATTCACAGGCCAGCAAATCGGACATCCCTCCCCCGTTGGACATCCCATTGGCATAGATACGCCTGGGATCGATATTATACGTATTTTCGAGATGATCGATCAGGTCTGAGAAGAACTGAATCTCACCTTCCATCAATCCAGGGTTTTCGGGATCGGGGCGGGAATTCCAGCGCAGGGGGAAACCGGTGCCCCGGGGATAGACAACCAGGAAACCAGCTTCGTCGGCCAATTGATTCCAACCGGTCATGGATTGCTGATGAGCCGGCCACTGCACAAATCCATGGATGCTGATCACCAACGGCGCTGGGCTGGCCGGGTCATAGGATTCCGGGACATAGACGAGATATTTACGGCTGCGCCCGCCCGAGGTGATCTGCCCGTTGGTCCCGAACTGGAAAGAAAATTCGATGATCACAAATATGATCAAGCCAAACACAACAGTTCAGATCAGCTTGCGTTTGGGGTTTGATTGACTCTCCGCCATGGCATAGTCCTGGAATAATTCTCATCTTCTGACCAGATGATTATCTTACAGAGTTATAACATGTCCGGGATTTTCTTGTGCTGTGTTTGCACAAATACCCAGAAAGTATTCAGGAGCATCCAATCAATGAAAATTGTTTTTTTGGCGCCAGAGGCAATACCGGTCTTGAGATTGTCAAACAAGCTCTGGAAGAGGGGCATTCTGTCACCGCGTTTGTTCGGGATCCAGCCCGGATGCCAAATAAAGACAACCACCTGGCAGCAGCGACAGGAGATGTGTTGGACCCTGCCCCTGTCGACCAGGCAGTCAAGGGACAGGATGCTGTCGTCTCCGCCCTGGGTGCCGGAAATGACCTGAAAAAAACAGTTTGCGCACAGCAGGCACAGTCAACATCATCAACGGCACGCAGAAACATAAAGTTAATCGTTTGGTGGTGGTATTCGCAATGGGCGTTGGCGAGAGCTGGGATACCCCATCCTGGACCCCTATCGCAAACTCAGCTCCAGATCAGCTTACTCCAGGAAACTCAACTGCGTTCCAGCAACAATTTAAAGTAGCGTTTGGCCGAAAATGGCTGACCTGAAAGCAAATTCTGGGCCTGGAACATAGCAGCAGTAGCCCGATTGATCAGGATATTTGTGGCAAGAAGCAAAACCACTGAAAGAAGTAATTGCCACAAAGGCACGACACTGTCTGTCAAACGCATGACCATTACAATCGGTGACGTGAAAGGAAAGATACTAAGAATGATTGGGATAACTGCATTGGCCAGTTCAGCTAGAGGTGCCATAATCCCAACTATATAACCAAGTAGAAGGGGGCTGATAGCAATTAAATTTGCGGCGCCCGCGTCCTTCATCTTGGGTACCAGGGCTCCCACGCCGGCCATCAGGCTGGCATAAAGGCCAAATCCGCCCACGAAAAAGATCAAGCTCCAGACAATGATATAGGTCGGAAAAGTGAATTCCGCGGGCAGATTGAGCGTTGAACCACCCAGATTGAAGATAATGAATACCGCGCCTATCCAGAACATGGTCTGGAGCAACCCTGCGCTAGCCAAACCGATAGTCTTTCCGGCCAGCATCTGGCGAGGGCTGATCGACAGCAAAAGAACTTCCAGGGTCCGATTTTCTTTCTCTGTGCCAATGCTGGTGAAGAGCATAGTGCTGCTGTTCATAAAGGAAACAAAGAACAGGGCAGCCATAATTGAGGGGATATAGCGGATCAGATCGTTCGATTCGCAGGCAGACCCGGGGCGGGAGCATGCTTCGCTGCCATCCAGGTCTCCCTGGGCTGCGGAGGCAGAGATATTCCTCTCATCTAAATTCCAGACCGGATTCCAGATCTGGTCTGCTGCTTCCAGATCACCGCCCATCAGGTTGACCAACAAGGTCCACTTCATGACCCATTCTTGCCCAGTGTCGATCAAGGGTCTCGTTTCCGGAAAGACATAGGAAATTTCACCCTTATCAAGATAATCAGGGGGAATAATATAGTAGGCAGAGATCTTGCCAGAAGCCAGGTCTTGCTGCGCCTGGCCCGCGTTCTCGTAGGATATCAAATGCCCCTCCGGAAGATCTGGGGGGATGACCTGGATCAAACCGCTCTGGTCGATGTAGCCCTCGATTTCCATTTCCCATGTTTCTGAAGGGTTGGTTGAGGTTGTGCCCTCTTCTCCAGAGCGGCTCTGGATTAACTTAACCCCACCAAGAATCAAAACAGCCAGCAAGGGAATACCGAACGCAACTACAAGATAAGATGGACGGCTGAAGGTATTGATGAGTTCCTGGCGGATGATAAAAAAAGTCTTTTTCATTGTTTTCTCCCTCACTCACCAAGCTGCCGTGATTGAAATAATCTGCGCCAACGCAGCCGTTGACCGTAGCGCAGCATCCCCAAACGAAACGCCCGGCTTGCTAACCAAATTGCTCCCAACGCGCCTAGCGTTTGCACACAAACACTCACCGCTACCTGCCAGGCGGGAACCGAATAAAAGAGATTTCGCATGGCGATCGTCATCAATGATGTAAAAGGCAGGAGGCTCAAGGTGACTGCCAGGGAATTGGCAGGATTTTTCAAAAAAGCAACCCCGACATAGAGAGGGATCATATGGAATATGATAAATATTGAACTAAAGGATTGTCCTTCCTGAGTCGATGTGACCATGGTACCGATTGTTATCATCAAGGCTGAAACCAGCACATACGACGGGACGGCGATGGCGGCTGTTGCCAGGACAACGCTCCAGTCCATTCCCAGATCTTGAAACCAACCGATCCCCATTTGACGGGCAGCCAAGACACCTGCGAGAACGATCAGGCCCCATGTCACAAGTAACGTCAGTCCAATGGCGATAACCCCCAATAATTTCCCGCCGATCAGCTGGAGAGGTGAGATCGAGGTGACCACGATCTCCATGGTGCGATTCTCCTTCTCCTCGGCTACAGCCCCCATCAGAAACCCGGAGCTCATCAAAATCAAAGCGAGAAAAGCCAGGCTGATAAATACCGGCATAAAGTTGCCGAAGGTGGGCCCGCTGTCAGCCATGGTACGCTTACCATCCAGTGAGCGTACGGTCACATCCGTCCCCGAAGCAGTCCGGGACGCAATCTCCTCTGGTTGATCAGAGAGCAGGTTGATCTGGAGAAAGTCATACCATTGCCTCACAGCATTCTCACCGGGCTTTTTGGCGTAAACGAGTTCAATGCGCCGAGTCTCAAGATAGTCTGATGGAAGCACATAATATGCCTGGATTTCTTGAGCTTCCAGAGATGCCCTGGCCTCATTTTCAGATTGGAACGAGATGAAAATAACTGGCTCTGACTGACCGGAAACGGGTGCTGGAATGGCTTCATCCATCACATGAGCCTGGTCAATATATCCCACCGGAAGATCATTGTTTTCCAAGGATGTCAGCACAAAACCCAGGCCCACACTGAAGGCAACCATCAGGGGGATGCTCAACAGGGTGAAGAGGAAACTCTTCTTGAAGACATTGCGCCTGTATTCATAGAGAGCAACTCGCCAGATCTTGTTCATTTTGCATCGCCCTCCTCAATTACACGGATGAATATCTCACTCAGGGTCGGGACTGCTATCTCAAATTTTTCAAGGATTATGTCCCTGGCGGTCAAGGTTTTCAACACGTCCTGCGGGGTTGTATCTTCCATCAATGTCAACTTGAAATCACCGTTGTGCGAGGAAATATCTTTCACACCTGGCAGTTCAGGCAAATTACTTCCTGTGCGAACCATGACAGCATGTCCTGAAAAACGCTGGCGGATTTCGTCCAGATTTCCATAAAGCACATTTATTCCATCGTTGATGAGGAGAATACGGTCACAGAGTTCTTCCACCTGCTGCATCTGGTGAGTAGACATGATAATGGTCACCCCTTGAGCGCGTAGTTCCTGCATCACATCTTTCACAAGCTGCAAGTTAAGCGGGTCTAACGCCGTGAACGGTTCATCAATGATAATCAGTTCCGGCTGATGAAGGAGCGTGTTGATGATCTGGGCTTTTTGCTGCATCCCTTTGCTGAGTTCTTTGACCTTCTTGCTTTTATGTTCGGCCAGATCAAATCGTTCAAGATAATCATTCAGTGTTTTTCGGGCCTTTTGATCAGGTGTTCCCTTGAGTGAGGCCAAATATAGCAGGCAGCGCTCAAGAGGGATATCTTGATATAAACCACGTTCTTCTGGCATGTAACCAATGCGATCTTTCTTATCTTCGGACATGGGTCCACCCAAAATCGATACCTTTCCGCGGTCAGGCTGGAATATGTCCAACACTATCCGTATCGCAGTGGTTTTTCCCGCCCCATTGGGACCGAGCAAACCAAATATTTCTCCTCCTTTAACATCAAAAGAAACATCGACTACAGCCTGGGTGTCGCCGAATGATTTGGCAATTTGGGAAACTTCAATGGGATGCATGGTTGGTTCCTTTTCTGATTTCTAAGCCAGCAGAACTACCCTGAATTCATTTTTCCTGTTCCAGATTTTCAGCTTTGATGCTGTTCCCAGCGAAATCTGGGGAGTGGAATCGTCCTTCCCTCAACTCGCAAAAGGGACAGACCCACCTGCGAAGGAGCGCTGATGTTCAGAGATAGATATCATCCCCTGAACGAAAGTTCAAGGAGATCCACGCCAGTAGTATAACAAAGACCGCTCTCCAATGCTCCCCCCAAAAGTATGGTTCAGGTCGTTAAAAAGGATGATTTAACCGGTGGTTAACAGCCAATTCAGGCTGCACAGCTGCATTTTGAAAAATACAGTGAGGAAATATATGATAAAGTATCGGTGGATACCGTATATCAGGATGCCTTTGAAAAGCAGCTGGCAGAGGCCAATAAGGGTATGGTATTTGACTATAC
>DRBO01000035.1 GCA_011039385.1 Chloroflexota bacterium
GGTCATCCTGGAATTCTAGTCCATCATCCTGTTCAATGTCCAGGTCTCTTATTGAATAGTATACGTAGAATAACTGAGAGAGTTGTACGCTTGCCCCCCAATGTCCCCCGGGATCCGACGCTGCTCCAGAAAGGATTGACGGCAGTTGATAACCGGGTACACTTAACAAAGAACTGTTTCCTTCCAGAAGCGATCTGAGGAAAGGAGTCTGAATGAAAAACATATTAATGATTGGTCTGCTTGTCACGTTATTAGCTGGTTGTCTTCCACAGCCGGGTTCCTCCGGACCGAGTGATGATGACCTGATCGGCACCCTGGTTGCTGCCACGCTGACAGCAGCCCCGACCGGGAAATACCTGCCCGTTCAGACAGACCAGCCAGCAGATGCGACATCTGCGCCGGGGGATTCACCGCAACCCCCCACCGCAACCCTTGAGCCCACCTTGACTCCCTCACTCACGCCCACATTTACACTTACATTCACGCCAACAGCCACCCTGACCCCCTCGCTGGTTCCCGGGGACCCGGTCTTGACCCTGGGATCGCCAACCTTTGATGATCGGTTTAATGGCACAACGAACTTTTATGAATGGGATGGCACTTCTGCCAGCTACCAGATCGAGCAAGACCGGATGGTGCTGATTGCCAAGAAAGCCAATAGCTATGAATCCTGGAGCCTATCCTGGAAGGATATTGAGGATTTTTACCTGGAAGCGACCGGCACATTTGGAGATGACTGCAGCGGAAAAGACCGCTTCGGAATGATCTTCCGGGCCCCCGATACCACCCAGGGATACATCATCACCATCTCCTGTGATGGATCCTACCGGCTGAGCAAATACGAAAGTGAGGATGAAAAATACACAGTCCTCAAGGGGTGGGCCAGCAGCCCGCAAAGTAACGCTGGCCCGGGGAGCACCAACCGCCTGGGGATAAGAGCCCAGGGTGAATTGTTGGCCGGATATGTCAACGGCAGCAAGGTCTTTGAGATAACCGACAGCACCTTCACTGCCGGCAGGATGGGCGTTGTGGTTGCCGCATCCAACACACCCGGCTTCACTGCCTATCTCACACGGGTTGCATACTGGGATTTGCCTTGAAGCAGCCTGTAAGCTTAGTGTATTAAAGGGAGAAAACAGTTATGAACAGACCCCGTACTCTGCTAAAACTGGTCCTGATCCTGATGGTGGCAGGGGCTTTGTCTGCTTGCGGCTTGCTCGACGGAAATGACCGAAACCCACCCTCCCAGGCCCCAGAGCTTCCCGAGGATCTAGAATCCCTGGTGATGCTGGCAAAATTTGACCTGACCTTAAAAACCGGGGTGGAACTCGAAAAGATCGCCACCGTTAGCGTCGAACAAGTCAATTTTATGGACACAAGCCTGGGGGTGAGAGAGCCGGGGGTGGAATACGAGGCAGTCGTCACCCCGGGGCTGATCATCATCCTGGAAGCGGAGGGAAAAGAATATGAATACCACGCCTCTGGCGCCAAGGTGATCCAGGTGCCGGATCTCGGATTCTAGGAAGGCTGTTAGGCAGAAGTATAAGCTCTTCAGAATCAGATCGACCAGATAGCCACTTAACAACAAAAGGTTCAGGCCAAGGCCTGAACCTTTTGATATTATCTCTCTATGGACCAGATTAGATTGGTCCAGGACATCCATAATAAATGGGAATACCTTCTTCTGTCGGGCACTCGTCCCAACAATCACAAATCAGATCACCATCGCCATCAGGCTCTGTGCAGCCATCAGTCTCTGGGCAGCCACATCCGCATAAGCCGGGTTCTATCTTTTCAGGATTGAAGGGGCATTCATCTACACAATCAGGTTTTCCGTCCCCGTCTGTATCTGTTTCTGGTTCTCCACAGCCACAGAATCCCGGATGTTTCTTATCAGAGTCGAAATCACATTCATCGATGCAGTCCGGATATTTGTCTTCATCGCTGTTAGTCTCTGGCTCACCACAGCCGCAGTAACCAGGTTTGATTTTGTTTTCATCTTCTGGACAACAATCCTCACAATCCGGTGTACCGTCTTCGTCTGTATCCACACTACACTCGTCATCACAGCCAGATTCTCCAGGTTTGATCTTCTCTGGATTTTCAGGGCAGAGGTCCTTGCAGTCAGGGGTACCATCCTTATCCGTGTCCGTTTCTGGCTTGCCACATCCACAATAACCCGCTTTGAATTTGAAGGGATCATAAGGACATTGATCCGCGCCATCAAACACGCCGTCATTATCCTCATCTTTGTCGCAGGGGTCACCAATCTTATCTTCATAGGCGATGGACGGGCATCTATCATTGCAGTCAACAATCCCGTCTTCATCCCCATCCGCATCAGGTGTTCCACAGCCGCATTCTCCAGGCTCAGTTTTTTCTGGATCCTCCGAACATTGATCCTGGCTGTCCGGTGTCCCGTCTTCATCCGTATCTTTCTCGGTTTCCTCATCTTCAGAGGGTTCAGATTTGGTCTTGGTGGGATCTTCCGGGTAAGCATCCTCACAATTGGGCGTGCCATCCCCATCACTGTCTGTATCCGGCAGTCCACACCCGCATACACCAGGAGCGGATTTCCGGGAATCTGTAGGGCATAGGTCCTCAGCATTCGGGACACCGTCATCATCTGTGTCTTGCAGTTCGGCTGGATAGTCAGGGGCCACAAAGGTAAGTTCGGCCAGGGGTTTATCCCCATTTTCATCATCAAAGAATTTAATGACCAGATCTTCCCCGGGCTCAAATCCTCCCCCAATACATACCAGGAGATCCTGGTCATCTTGATCAAAGCTGCAATCGAGAGCAGTGTCCCCAATTTTGACAGTATAACCATCACCGGCATTACGCAGATAAACAGCCAGATTTTCGAGGTCCTGATACTCTACTTTCACGATACTGACTCCGAACAGAGCTGGAACTGTCAGGGTACAGGCAGATAATAATAAAACCGAAACTATCAGGATATTGAAGATCTTTTTCATAAGCTTCTTCCTTTATGCCGGGATCAATCAAGGATAAAAAAAATCATCTCCATTATAGTGAAAAAGGCCTGAAACCTAAATACTCCAGAATATCTGTAAGGTATTTCCGGGTTGAACGAGAATCTGGCCTTGGACGGCAATTCTCCCTAAAAAAAGGCCGGTTTCTCCCTTATTTTGCGGCTGATTCCATCTGCCAGACAGGAAATTGTGGAGAAAAAAGCCCGGGGAATCCCGGGCTGATTAACAAAGATGTAAGGAGAACCCCGGAGGTTTCCTGATCACTTCACGGTAATTTCGACCAACCCTTTGACCTGCAGGTTGCTCGGGAAATCCGGCAGCACCAGGCGCAGTTCCTCGCCGTCAAAGGCCACTGCACAATCAACACAGCCTTCCAGTTTAGACAGGGCCAGCTCGGCTTCGTAGCCATCATTGGCAACAAACACCACAGTTTCGCCAGTTTTCCCAGCTTCAACCAGTAGATCCAAGACCAGGACACCGGTGGAGACTGTGACCTCACCATCCTTCCCTTCATATTCCACGGCGAGAGTCTCCATGCCTTCGAGCTGGCTCATATTGAACGGCACCTTGCCAACCAGCAAAGCCGCGGCGGCTTCCTCCCCAGCAGGGATACTTTCCTCAACGACAGGATCTGCTCCCGGCGAACTGGTGCAGCTGTCCAGGAAAGCCAACACCAGGAGTCCAGCAAGCAACAATTGAATTTTATTCTTCTCTATGAATTTGGATCATTGATTTACCTGAATTTCCGTGATCTGGAAAACCCAGCGGTTCGCGGGCGTATCCGGAGTGACCAGCCTGATGGGGCCTTTGTCCGGAGTGACTTCCGCAATCCATTCGCCGCCGTCCTTCAAAGCAACGATGGCATTATTGAGGTCTCCGGCCGCCATTTCAACGGCATACCCATCCTCTGCCAGGGCAGTGATGGTGGAAAAATCATCCACACCAGCTAGCGCAAGCAGGCTGTCGAGCGACACGCCGCTCCAGGACGTGACTTCATCTTCCCCGGTGGTTTTTTCCATCAGGATCTCTGTCAGGTCGACTTGATCCATGGCGGCCAGGTCCTGATAGCTGAATGTCAGCGGTGAATCCACGTCACCACTGATGGTCAGGTCCCAATCGACCTTGGGAGCGCCTCCTCCACAGGCCGAAAGGCTCAGCAAGATCACCAACACGAAAACGAGTGCTAACCAGGTTTGCTTTTTCATACTCTCCTCCATTAAATGAATTGCTCATTAATCGATCCGCATGATCCAGACCGGAATCAACATATCACGTGCGATCAAATGTCCGTGATTCCCCAGGCGTCCATCCTCATCAACAAAGTGCATACCATGGTCAGCAAAGATGATGACCAGTGTGCCCGCTGGCAGCCGATCCAGTATCTGGCCAACCGCGGCATCCACCTCCCGGATTTTTTCCTCTTCCGCCAGGGCGCCAGGCCCAACCTCGTGGCCTTGATCATCAATCCCATGGAAGTGCACGTAAAACAGATCCGGCATCCCCTCTTCCAGAACGGACAGGGCGTTGGAAAGCACGTTATCGTCAGTACCCCCATTTCCATCACGGTCTCCGGACAGCGTCAGGTCCGCACTCCGTAGATTAAAAGCCAGGGCCTCGCCCTCAACAGCCACTACCTGCAAACCTGCATTAGCAGCCGCATCCAGCAGGGTCTCCTGGTCTGTGATCCGGATTCCGCTGGCCTCCACCCCGTGAACCCCCGGCTCCGTTCCCGTCAGTAAGGACGCGGTAGTCACCGTGGTGATGGGCGGATAGGTCGTCAAGCCCAGCAGGGGAGGTCCCAGTCCTGCCAGCTCCGGGATCAAATCATCCGCCAGGGATTCCTCGTAGCGCAAATAACCAAATCCATCCAGGAAAAGGAGGAGGACTGCGTCTGCTGGTTCAACATCCCAGGACCGCCCGGTGGACAGGTCCGGAGCCTGAATCCCCAGGGCGGCGGCCGCAGTGGGGGCAATATCGTAAATCCGGATCTCCACCTCTTCTTCCCAGGAGGATCCAGTGAGTTCGATCCTGGAAGGGGTGATTTCCTGTCCGGCCACCATTACCACTCCGTTATTGAGGACCCAGGCCTCTTCTGAAGCGTCCTCCCAGGTATAGGTATGCTGCACCCCGGCGAGATCCGTGAGGGCGATCTCAGCGATGACCCGCGCGCCCATCCCGAAGAGGATTTGCTCCAGGGGCACGGCATCTTCCTCAGCAAAATCCGCATACTCTTTCCAAACCTGATCGTTGATCAGGAGATCCTGGCCGCCCAGGCCGGTCAAGCCGAACTCCCAGGAAGGCTGGCACCCCGCGCCGATCATGGCACCGGCCAGGCTGAGTATCAGCAAGAATAGAAGTGAAACTCGTTTCATCATTTTTCCCAAACCAGCTCTACTACGTCTCTCACCCATCCGGCCCGGGACTCTCCCGGAAACACCAGGGTGAGCCCATCATCCTGGGGGACAAGCACGGCCAGGCGTACCCTCTCAGGATCGTAGCGGTATTCCTCATCCTCTCCATCCCGGACCAGCACCTCCGAATATCCATCAACCGGAGCCAGATCACTTAAGGCAGCCCCCCAAACCCTGGCCGCTGTCTCCGCCTCCCGCATTTCACCATCGTTCCCGCTGGCGAACATGACCCGGGCAGTATCGACGATCACCTGGCGGGTTGGTCCCAACAGCAACCTTCCGGGGGAAGTGCTTACCCCGTTGATGATCACGTCCTGCTCCTGTCCCACCACAATGATGCCAGTGATGCCCTTTACCCAGGTAGAGACATGCAGGTCTTCTGCGGCGAAGCGGATCCCGTCCGTAAAAGGCAGCAGCAGGGCCTGGTCAGTGATGTTCTCCCTGGTAATGGTCACAAATCCGCCATCCCTCGCAGTGAGCGTTACGCTTTCGAAGTCCTCCACGCCCTGATCGGCGAGGAGATCGAGCAGTTTGACATGCGTGTTAGGTTGATCCCTGTAAGGGGTAATCTGGTTGATTTCCAGGTAGCCTGGATGGGGGACATCTCCGGTGAAGGAAATCAAGTTTAGAAATGGCAGGTCAGCGAATTCCACTGCGCCGTGTTCATCATGGCAGGTGGAGCAGCTGTGAAAATCCTCCCCGCTATGGCACTCCGCACAATCGTCCATGATCAGGGCTTCCTCTTTCAAGGCATCCAGAGAATAATGATTTACCAGGTGGACAGGCAGACCCTTCCGCCAGCCCAACAGCAATCCTGCGCAAACCAGGACCCCTGCCGTCAGAACGATGCCAACCCAGAGCAGTATTTTTTTAGTCTTCTTCCTCACAAGCGCTACACCTCCCCAATTTTTACCAGAATGACGGCTACAATGCTCAGGACCAAAACCAGGCCAGCCCAGAGATCTCCCTGGAACTCGCCTCTGACTTTGAAATAGGTCCTTGTGCTGTACTTGCCAAAACAGCGGCCTTCCATGGAGATGGAAAGGGCATCTACCTTGCTCATCGCAGATACTAACATGGGCAGGAAGAATCCACTCAGCTTCTCCCATAAATCCTTCCACACCCGGGGGCGATAGGTCACTCCCCGCACCTGCTGTGCCCTGTACACCGTCAGGGCTTCTTCCTCAAAGATCGGGATCATCCGCAACGCCGTGACAAATGCAAAGCCATAGCGGTACGGCAACCCCGCTCTCATCAATGAATAAGCCAGCTGGTTGGGTGAAGTGGTCACCACAAACAGGTAGCTGATCAATACCACCACCATAAAGCGGGCACCCAGATAAACTCCTCTCAGCAGGCCCTGA
>DRBO01000048.1 GCA_011039385.1 Chloroflexota bacterium
CCATCAAGGACACCTGCCGTTGCAGGATAACCTCAACGTCCCCTTCCAGGGACGTTCAGCCGAAGCCCAGCGAAGGCCCTTCTGAGGGCTTCAGTCCCTCTAGTATATTTTGGTTATTTTCTACCCTCAAAGTGGGGAAATACACTAATATTTTACAAGAAATTCATCTCTAACTGGGGGGCTGATCGGAAAATTGGACTTTTCAGACAGCCCCTTTTTCTATTTTTGGGATGCGGGATCCAAAATGTAGAGGGGGAATCGATGATTAAAAGGATTTCAATGGTTTTCAACACACTATCAAGATCCCGCATCCTTCTGTTACTGCATCTTCCGGATCGCTCCCGTCGGGCAGGCTTTCAGGCATTCCGTGCAACCCAGGCACATGTTTGGATATACATCCGGCATCTCACCTGGCGCCTCCTGCCGCAGCACTTTGCGGTCACAAACCTTGGCAGCAGCGCACATTCCCTCTTCGCACAGCGAGGGATCGCAACGCGAATAGTCCAGCAAGATCGTGGATTTAGGCATCCCCTCCCCCTCCTTGCAGTTCCTCCAGCTTTTCCTCCAGCTCTTCCAGACGCAGGAGGGTAGCAGCCCGTATTGAATGGGCAGGCAGGGAAGCCTTAATCTCCTCTATCTCATCCCGCAGGTCCTGGATTTCCTGTTCTCTTTCGTCCATATCTACCACCAATAAATGAGTGCCCGCCAGCGGGGATTTATTCCCGCGGCCTTCTGCGAGCGGCTTTTTTCGCGGCTTCCTCCGCTTTGGCCTGCTTTTCCCTGGCATAGTGCAGGGGGCGGATCTCCGCATAGTAAGAAGCTGGCTTGAGCAGGCGCTCTTTGTCATAAATATTGTTCTGCATGCGGTCATAGCTGGCCAGCTCGTAGTCATGGTCCATCTTGATGGCATCAAATGGACAATACTCGGCGCAGAAGCCGCAGTTCATGCACAGATCAATATCTATGTAGAATTCAGCCGGCGTCTTGAGGGGTTTGCCGGTTTCGGGGTCTTCCGCCCGGGTGATCCAGATACACTGGGTGGGACAAACCTTGCTGCAGATCCCGCAGGCGGTGCAGCGCGGGACCTTTTCGCCCTCTTCTTCCTCATAAACCAGGAAGGGTACAAAGCGGAAATTTTCAGCTACGGGTAATCTCTCTTCGGGGTAGTTGACCGTAAAGATACCCTTGGTATCCGGGGTCATGCGCATCCGAACACCTGCTTCATTGTAGTAACGCTTGCGCCCGGTTTTAAAATCTTCAGCATAGGTGTCATAGATATGCTTGAGGGTCACACCCAATCCCTTGATAATCCCAAATCCTTTCATGAGTCTCTCCAGAGGTACTGTTAACGATCGACTTCACCCAACACGATATCTATCGAGCCCAGAATGGCAACCAGGTCAGCCACTTTCTCTCCCAGGCACATCTGACGCAGACCGGTCAGGTTGATGAATGATGGCGCCCGGACGTGGTAGCGCCAGGGGTTATCAGTCCCATCAGAAACCACATAGAAACCCAGCTCGCCTTTGGGTCCTTCAACGCGGCCGTAGGCCTCACCTACCGGCATCTTGAATTTGTAGGCCGGTTTGTTGGCCAGGACCTCGCCCTGGGGGATGCTGTCAATCGCCTGCTGCAGGATGCGGATGCTCTGCCTGATCTCATCGAAGCGGATCAGGAAGCGGTCGTAGACATCACCGTGATAGCGCACAGCCACATCAAAATCGAAGCGGTCGTAGATGCTGTAGGGGTCTGCCCGGCGGATGTCATAAGGCACGCCGGATGCCCGCAGTACCGGTCCCGCAGCGGAAAGGCCAATAGCCTGCTCGGGGGTTAAAACGCCAACTCCCTGACCACGGGAGACCACGATCTCGTTCTCAACCAGGTAGCGGTCCAGCTCATCGATCTGGCGGGGCAGGCGCTCATAGGCCATCTCACGAATGTGCTCCTCCATGCCTTGGGGCAGATCCCGGACTACGCCGCCAAACCGGAAGTAGTTGCACATCATCCGGGAGCCGGCGACAGCTTCAAAGATATCCAGGATCAACTCCCGCTCCTTGATGGTGTACAGAGCTGGCGTGAAGTAAGCACCGAGATCGTTCAGGAAAAAGCCGATGGCCATAAAGTGGTTCAGCACCCTGGTCAACTCTGCCATGATGACCCGGATATACTGGGCTCGCTCCGGCGGGTGGTACTTTTCCCCCAGCAGTTTTTCCACCGCCAGGGCGTAGCCGAAATTGTTGCTCATGGAGCAGAAATAATCCAGCCGGTCGGTGTAAGGCATGTTCATGGCGAAAGTGTTCTTCTCGCCAATCTTTTCATGGTTGCGGTGCAGGTAGCCCATCACCGGTTCCAGGTCCACCACAGTTTCCCCGTCCAGGGTTGCCACCATGCGGAACACACCGTGAGTGGATGGGTGCTGAGGGCCGAGGTTTACGACCAACTTTTCGGTGTCAAACTCCTCTTCCTGTTCCAGGGGGATGGAACCTTTAAAAAGGAACTCAGCAGGCTCAGGGATCCAGGTTTCCGGATTAAACCCTTCCGGATAGGCGATGTTTTCCTGATAAGGATTGTCCGCTTCTATTTTTTTGGTCTTCCCTTTCGGCCAGCGGTCCTCATAGGGTTTTTTCTCGTCGCCGTAAAAAACCTCCTGCCAGTCTTTGCGCAGGGGATGGCCTGAAAATCCTTCCCACATCAGGATCCTCTTCAAATGGGGGTGACCCTCAAATTTGATCCCCAGCAGGTCCCAGGCTTCTCTCTCCTGGAAAGCCGCGCCAGGGTAGAGTCCGACCAGGGAAGGCACTACAGGGTTGGAGCGGGGGATCTGGACCTTGATTTCCAGGATTGCCCCACCGGTCGATCGAAAGAGATGGTACACCACCTCCATCTTCTCCTCGGGGAGGTAATCCACACCAGTCAGCGAGGTCAAAAGGTCGTATCCAAGCTCATCGCGGAGGTCACTCATCAAAGGGAGTAAATTGGCGGACTCAACCAGCAAGCCCTGGTATCCCTCCCGTTCATCTACCCGGACCCAGTCTGGAAAGCGTTCCAGGACAGCCTGTTCGTAAGTTTCAAGGACTTTGATTTCTTCGTTCATGCCTGGTCTTCCTTCTGGGTTACTCTCTCCAATAATTCCGGGAAATCCCTCAAATCAATCAGATCCGGACCCAGGATGGGAACCGGTATGCCAGGATCCTCTTCTTTTTGGTACCAGCGGACTTCTTTGACGGACTCTTTGTCGATCTTTTCCTGGATCTTGATCAATCCATACAGCAGCGCCTGAGGAGTCGGAGGGCAGCCCGGCACATAGACGTCCACCGGGATGTACTTGTCAACGCCGGCAATCACATTGTAGCCCCGTTTGAAAGGCCCTCCCCCGCAAGCGCAGGCACCCATCGAGAGCACATATTTGGGCTCTGGCATCTGGTTGTACAGCCGGACCACCTGGGGGATCATCTTCTTGGTTACCGTTCCGGAAACGATCATCAGATCGCACTGCCGGGGGCTGGGCCGCATGATCTCCATGCCAAAACGGGCCAAGTCAAAACGGGCTCCGGCCGTGGCAATCATCTCTATCGCACAGCAAGCCAGGCCGAAGAACATCGGCCAGACCGAATAACGGCGGCCCCAGTTATATATTCGATCCAGGGTGGTGATGGCAACTGTTCCCTCCAGTTCAGGGGGAATGTTGTACTCGGGTTTATTCAGTTCGTCCGGCATCAAGGGCACTCCTCTTCATGAAAATTAATTCAACTCACACATTATATTGTCCCTTCCTATCTCCTGTCAATCAGTATTTAAACAAAAATATTTTTGTTTTATTCCCCAATTTTGGTATACTGAAAGGGTGCAGATCACCCGGGAGCGAATTCTCACTTATTTACAGGACCATCCCCCTTCCAGCGCGGAAGAGATCAGCCGCTACCTGGAGATGACCCCGGCCAATATTCGCTATCATCTGGATATCCTGGAAGAAATGGGGCTGGTGGATGTGATCGGGGAACGCCCGACTGGCGGGGCCGGCAGGCCGATCCTGCTCTATGCTCTGACACCACGCAACCTGGGAGAGAACCTGGTCCCTCTTCTAGAAGCGTTCCTGTCAGAGTTGAACGGATCAGATTCCCTGGATGAAGCCCTGCATCAAATCGCTGAAAGCCTGATCGAGGGAAAAATAGGAGAGTCCAGAAACAGAGTTCAGCGATTTAACCAGGGAATAGAATTTCTAAATACCCTGCATTATCATGCCAGTTGGGAAGCTCGATCCCAGGGTCCCCGGGTGGAACTGAGGCACTGCCCCTACCGGGACCTGGCCCTAACCTACCCGGTCCTCTGCCAGCTGGACGAAAAGCTCCTTCAGTTGGTCTTCGACAGCGGACTGACTCTGAACGAAAAAAGGACATTCGGGAAAGATCCTTTCTCCCCCTGTGTCTTTCACCTGGCTTGACGGCTGGGGAAGAAAGATTGCTCAGATTGATCAGAACGCACAGCTTGAACTTGAACCTGATCCCTGATCAGTGGTCATGACCATCGCCGTGGCCGTGGGCCTGGCTCTCCGCGCAGGAGGAAGCGCCTTTGATCTTTCCATCCAGATAGCAAGCAACTGCCTCAGCCACTGTCCCGCTGGCACCTGTTGCCGCTTCAATGCCGAACTGGTTGAAAAACTGGATCGCCCTGCCCCCCATCCCGCCGCTGAGCATGACATTCGCTTTTTGATCACTGATAAACCCGGGCACCTGGCCGGGTTGATGGGCAGCATAATAAGGATTATCAATGATCCTGGCAGATCGGATCTCTTCCCCCTCCACTTCCACCAGGGCGAAAAAAGGACAGCGCCCAAAATGATGGGCTACCTGGCTGTCGAGTCCTTGATTTGTTTCCGCTGATACTGCGATAAGCATATGTTTTCTCCTTTTCAATGAATAAGAGTTTACCTCATAATTGGATAATGGTACCTGCTGGGTGCAATTCGTTAAGCTTGAGCAGGATCTTTTCCCAGATTGCCTGGATCTCCCGGGAGGCGCCCGAATCCGGCGCAAAGAGGGTGACCGGTTCTCCCGCGGTCATTGCCCGGGGGATGGTCAGGTCATAAGAGATCTCTCCCAGCAGGGGAATCTCCCTTACCTGGCAGATATCCCTAATTTGTTCAGCCCCCTCTCGATACAGGTCTGCCTTATTGATACATACCCAGGCAGGGACCTGAAAATAAGCCGCGGTTCCCAGCACACGCTCGAGATCATGAATGCCTGCCAGGGAGGGCTCGGTCACGATCAGGACAACATCAGCGCCAGATATGGCTGAGATCACCGGGCAGCCGATCCCCGGAGGGCCATCTACCAGCATCAGGTCCCCATCCATTTCTTTCAACGCATCCTGAGCCTGGCGTTTGATGAGTGCGACCAGTTTTCCAGAGTTCTCCTGGGCAGGGAGAAGGTGGGCATGGAAAAAGCGCCCGTACGCCGTCTCAGAGATATACCACTCCCCGGCCTGCTGTTTCTCCAGGGTGATGGTCTGTTCCGGGCAGGCATAGACACAGGCCGCGCAGCCATCACAGGCCACCGGATCTACAAGATATTCCCCATCCGAGACAGAGACAGCGTCAAATCGGCAGACTTCCTGGCAGGTTCCGCAGCCGCTGCAGCGGGATTGATCAATGATCGCAGTGGATCCGCCCCAAAAGGGTTCCTCTGTGACCCGACGGGCTTTTAACAGCAGCTCCAGATTGGCTGCATCCACATCGGCATCCACAAGCACGTTTGTCCCCCCGGAGCCCGCTAAATGGGCGAATGCGGCACTGAGACTGGTCTTTCCCGTGCCCCCCTTACCGCTGAGAACGACTATTTGCTTCATGTCGCCACCGCCTTTCCAGCGGATTGAACGGCCTGCCAGAGATCTGCAAATCGACTGCGATAGACAGGATCAATTTCCAGCAGCCCCTTCCCTCTGGCGAGGCCCTCGCCAATCTTCCTTTCCAGAGGAATTTCCATCAAAACAGGCACGCCGTTTGCCTGGCAGAATCCGCGGATGTCTTCCTCTCCCACTCCCACTCGATTGATAATCACGCCGACCTGAAGTCCCAATTCGCGGGTGACCTGGAAGGCCTGTTTAAGGTCATGCAGCCCGAAAGGGGTGGGTTCGGTGACCAGCAGTACGTAATCTGCTCCCCGCAGCGCTTCCACAACCGGACAGGACGCCCCAGGGGGCGAATCCACGATCTCTACCCCGGGAATCCTATCAGTCTGCCACTTCCACTTCTTGAGAGCTGCAATTACCGGCACAGCCATGGGCTCCCCTTCATTCAGCAGCCCCTGGCGCAAGAGAAGACCATCAGCGCTCAAACCCCGATCCAGCCGGCCAATAGTCCGAGGGATTTCTGCGATCGCCCCCTCGGGACACTGCAGGGTACAGCTTCCGCAGCCATGGCACAGGGATGGGAACACTTTGGGTTTATCTTTCAACATGACGATGGCATTGAATTGGCAGACGTCCGCACAGATCCCGCATCCACTGCAGAGGTCTTCAGCAATTTGCGGCACATACTGATTCACATCGGCCTTATCTGAAAACTTGGGTTTCAAAAAAAGGTGTGCGTTGGGGGCCTCGACATCAGCGTCGCTGATCAAAACCGGGAATTCACCCTGGTCAGCCAGAAATTGCGCCAGTGAAACCGCAATGGTGGTTTTTCCTGTCCCGCCCTTGCCGCTGGCAACTGCAATTATCATTGGCC